>NZ_JBYOLA010000002.1:0-343763 GCF_057799055.1 Stenotrophomonas sp. 14P6.2.3 | reverse complement strand
TGGGGGCTTGGCCGCGGCATCCATGCCGCGGACACCCCCGCAACCGGACCCACCCCGCCTTCGACAGGTTCACGCGGCTGTTGGTGGGTGTCGACCTTGGTCGACGCGTAGATCCACGCCATGCGTGGATGACATCCAATCCATTCAATGATTTCGAAATCGGTATGAACATCCATCCACGCACGGCGTGGATCTACCAGATGGCGGGACACTGTCAGGGGTGGGGCGGTATGGGCGGGCAGGACCGTTGGCGCCATGGATGGCGCCATCGAGCCCCCATGGATGGGTTTACGGCGTGTCCTGCCTGCCCATACCGCCCCGCCCACCTCGGTAGCCCGCTTTCGCTGTTGCTTCGGCTCCGGCCTCTGCGGGTGCCGGGCGGCAGCCCGGCCAGCACCCCCACCACTTTGGTCTACACATCGGCGGTGCCTTCGACTGCGATAATGCCGCCAGGGGCGACGCGCAGTGGGCGCGGACGTAAGCAGTAACAGGACGTGGCGTGGGCGGCAGGCAGGTGCGTTTCGAAACAGGGGCGGTGCTTGTCCTGCTGCTGGTGTGGTTGGCATTGCCGTGGCTGGGCCATGCGCGCAGCGTCGACGCCGGCCGCGATTACCTTCTGGTCGGCACCGCGACGGCCGAACCTACCCCCCATCGCGCGTGCACGCCGGAGATGCTGGCCGGGCCGCGCCAGCAGACACGGGTGAATGCACCGCCAGAAGGCTGGTCCGGCGAGCCGCAGGCGCTGGATGTCTTCAATGTCTTTGCCGGCGAAGTGCGGCTGCAGCACGGTGACCGCGAGATCTGCGGCAACATGCAGGACGCGCGCACCCGCGATTCGCGCTTCCGGGCGGGCATTGGCATGGTGGCGGTACCCGCTGCCGGCAGCCACGAACCCTTCCTGGTCTCCTGGCAGACGCCGCTGAAGGCACGCTGGGTGCCGACACTGCAACTGGGCGCGCCCAGCCCGGTACAGCAGAACGACACTGCCCGGCTGCTGGTGCGCGCCGCCTGCATCGCCGTGGCAATCGCGCTGGCGCTGTCGGCGCTGATGGCCTATCTGACCACCCGCGACCGTAGTTTCCTGATGTACATCGGTGCCACCCTGGTGCTGGTGCTGTGGCAGTCGATCCTCGGTGGTCTCAGCGGCTATCCCGAACCCTGGCTGCGCGTCGGCGGGCGCGGTGACTGGTGGCTGCTGGCGCTGACGGCAGCGACCCAGGCACTGGTGTTGCCGGCGATGTGGCGCCTGAACGGCGGTGACCGCGTGCTGCCACGTTCGCGCGTGGGCCAGCAGTTGGTGCTGTGGTCCCTGCTCACGCTGGCGGCACTGGTGCCATGGTTGCAGCGCGATGGACTGGGCGTGGTCGCGCAGGTCCTGCAGGGGACCTTCATCGTCGGCTGCGCAGTGTCGTTGGCGATGGGCATCTGGGCCCGCCTGCGCGGCGATGTCTGGTCGCTGGCGGGGCTGGCCGCACTGGCGCCGATGCTGGTGCTGATCGTGGCCGACGCCGCCAGTGCGCACTGGCTGATGGAGTACCGGGTGGAGGCCCTGCAGCTGGCAGTCACCTGGCTGCTGATGATGGCGGCCTACGCGCTCAACCTGCGCCTTGGCCGGCTGCGTCAGCAGCGTGATGAAATGCGCCAGCTCGCCGAGACCGACATGCTGACCGGCCTGCCCAACCGCCGTGCCGGCCTGCACCAGCTGGCCCAGCATCTGCAGGGCGGCGAGCGTGAGAGGGGGCCGCTGGTGATCGGCTTCCTCGATATCGATCTGTTCAAGGACATCAACGATCGCCATGGCCATGAAATCGGTGACCAGGTGCTGGTGGCCGTGGCCCGCGCGCTTCGCGCCGCGGTCCGCAGCGAGGACCAGGTGGTACGGATGGGGGGCGAGGAGTTCCTGCTGCTGTTGCCGGGAATGCCGCGGGATATCGCTGCCGCCCGCCTGGAACGCCTGCGCCAGCGCATCACCGAGGCCTGCCGGGACCTGCAGGTGCCCGGTCTGGAGGTGACCGCGAGCATCGGCCTGGCACAGTGGCGGCCGGCCGAAGATGACCTGGCCGCGTTGCTGCGACGCGCCGACCACGCCATGTACGTGGCCAAGCGCAGTGGCCGCAACCGGGTGTTCGATGGCGAAACCGAAGATCCGTTGACCACGGCATGAGGCGGGAAGGGCGGCGATGCCGGATAATGGGGCGATGACCAGCCGACTCAACAAATACATCGCCGACACCGGCTTCTGCTCCCGTCGCGAGGCCGATCGCCTGATCGCCGCCCGCCGGGTCACCGTCAATGGCCATGCCGCCGGCACCGGCGCGGTGGTCGGCGAGGATGACAAGGTGCTGGTCGACGGCCAGCCGTTGCGCGTTCGCACCGCCCGCAAGCCGGGCGCCCGCCGTCACGTGTACATCGTGCTGAACAAGCCGGTGGGCGTGACCTGCACCACCGAAAGCACGGTGAAGGGCAACATCGTCGAATTCGTCGGCCACGAACAGCGTATCTTCCCGATCGGCCGCCTGGACAAGGAATCGGAAGGCCTGATCCTGATGACCAGCAACGGCGACATCGTCAACCAGATCCTGCGCGCCGAAAACGGCCACCAGAAGGAATACCTGGTGGCGGTGAACAAGCCGGTCACCGACGAATTCCTGCGCGCCATGGCCCGCGGCGTGCGCATCCATGACCAGATGACGCTGCCGTGCAAGACCTCGCGGATCGCCAAGTTCGGTTTCCGCATCATCCTGCAGCAGGGCCTGAACCGGCAGATCCGGTTGATGGCGGCCGAGTTCGGCTACCGCGTGACCCAGTTGCGCCGCGTGCGCATCGACAACATCAAGATCGGTGCACTGAAGCCGGGCCAATGGCGCAACCTGACCGAGCAGGAGCTGCACGGCCTGTTGCCGCAGCAGCAGGACTGGTAAACGACGTGTGTAGAGCCGAGCCTATGCTCGGCTGCCGTTGCCCGGGTGCAGTCGAGCATGGGGGCGGCTCTACATCAGCTAGACTTTGCGGCGACCTGCCGGAACGTGACGCTGCATGATCAAGCCCGACAAGCCCGCCAACGAAGCGCTGCGCCTGGAGGCGCTGTACCGCTACCGGATCCTCGATTCCGAACGGGAACGCTCGTTCGATGATCTGGTCGCCATTGCCAAGGCGGTATGCGGCACGACGATGGCGGCCGTGACCCTGATCGACGTCGAGCGGCAGTGGTTCAAGTCGATACAGGGCATCGATGCGGCCGAGACCCTGCGCAGTGATTCGATGTGTGGCCATGCCATCCTGCAACCGCAGGAGATCATGGTGGTCGAGGACGCGCTGCAGGATGTGCGCTTCCACGACAACCCTGTAGTAACTGGCGACCCGCACGTGCGTTTCTATGCCGGTGCACCGCTGATCAGCAGTGACGGCCTGCCGCTGGGCACGCTGTGCGTGTTCGACGCGCGCCCGCAGCACCTGGCAAGCGACAAGGCCGAAGCGCTGGCCGCGCTGTCGCGGCAGGTGATGCTGGTGATGGAGCTGCGCCGCTTCGCGCTGGACATCCAGAAGCACATGCTCGAGCGCGACGACTACGAGCGGCTGCTGTCGGACTACCACGACCTGCTGCTGGCACAGAATGCCGACCTGGCCGAACAGAGCCGGACCGATGCGCTGACCGGCCTGCCCAACCGCCGCGCACTGGCAGCAGCGCTGGGTGAAGCCGTGGTCGCCGTTGATGGGCAGGCGCGGCAGGCCTGTGTGGCGCTGGTGGACATCGACCATTTCAAGCACATCAATGATTTCCAGGGCCATGCGACCGGCGACCGGGTGCTGGCCGAACTGGGGGCGCTGCTGCGCTCGCACTTCGCCGGGCGCGGCATGGCCGCACGCTACGGCGGTGAGGAGTTCGTCGCACTGATGCCGGACGTGGATCTGCGTACCGCCGAGCTGCAATGCGAGTTCCTGCGCGTGGCGGTGTCCAACCTGCCGCTGGGCTTCCCGGTGACGATCAGCATCGGCGTGGCGCAGCACCGGCCTGGTGAAACCTCCGAGCAGACCCTGGCCCGTGCCGATGCCGCGCTGTACCGGGCCAAGGGCGCCGGCCGCAACCGGGTGGAAGTAGCGCCTTGACCGCCGGGGCGCCTGCGGTGGCTTCACGCGATGCATGGATGCACCAGTAGATCCACGCCACGCGTGGATGCACCAGAGTAGATCCACGCCATGCGTGGATGGCCGGACGTTTCCATGCAGTCGCAACCACTGCGATCCCCGTAGGGCACCCTCAACGTCTCACTGCAAGGACGTCGACCATGCTGCAGACACTGGCCATCGCCAACTACCGATCACTGCATGCGCTGGTGCTGCCGATGCAGCAGCTCAACGTCGTCACCGGCGACAACGGCAGTGGCAAATCCAGCCTGTACCGTGCGCTGCGCCTGCTGGCGGAAACCGCGCAGGGCGGTGTCGCAGCGGTCCTCGCCCGCGAGGGCGGATTGGGTTCGGCACTCTGGGCCGGTCCGGAAAAGATCGACCGCCGCGTGCTGGCCGGTGAGATTCCGCTGCAGGGCGGGCCGCGGCAGGAATCGGTGGGACTCAAGCTGGGCTTCGCCACCGATGAATTCGGCTACGCCATCGACCTTGGCTACCCGCCGCCGAGTCGATCGGCCTTCGCGCTGGATCCGCAGATCAAGGCCGAAGCGATCTGGGCGGGGCCCTTCCTGCGCAGCGCCAATCTACTGGTCGACCGCCGCGGTGCGCTGGTGCGGCAGCGGCACGCGCGCGGCTGGGACCTGGTGGACGACCGACTGTCCCTGTTCGACAGCCTGTTCACCCAGGTGGGCGATCCGCAGCGCATGCCGGAAGCCATCACCTTGCGCGAGTACATCCGCCGTTGGCGCTTCTACGACCACTTCCGCAGCGATGCCGATGCACCGGCGCGACAACCGGCGATGGCGACCCGTACCCCGGTGCTGCACCATGACGGCCGCGACCTCGCCGCCGCCTGGGTGACGATTCTGGAAATCGGCGATCCGCAGGCGCTGGCGCGCAGTGTCGAGGATGCATTCCCGGGGGCGACGGTCAGCTTCGGGGAACTGGATGGCCGGCTCGCGCTGCGCTTCCACCAGCCCGGGCTGCTGCGGCCACTGTCGATGGCCGAACTGTCCGACGGCACGCTGCGTTTCCTGTTGCTGGCAGCGGCGCTGCACACGCCTCGGCCGCCGCCGCTGCTGGTGCTCAACGAGCCCGAGACCAGCCTGCATCCGGATCTGCTGCCGGCGCTGGCACGCTTGATCATCGCCGCAAGTGCGCGCAGCCAGGTCTGGGTGGTATCGCATGCCACGCGCTTGATCGCCGCGCTGGAGCAGGCACCGCACTGCCATTCGATGCACCTGTACAAGGAGCATGGGCGGACGCTGCTGGGCGGGCAGGGCCTGCTGGATGCACCGGCCTGGCATTGGCCGCAGCGCTGAGACGGGTACCGGGAAGATCCGCGCAATGCGCGGACACACTCAATCGGCGATGTTGCGCGCTTCGGATGTGCCGAGGATCTCCGGATGCTGCACGCGCTTGCGGCGGTTCAGCAGCGGATGCAGGAACACGGCACCGACGATGATCGCCACGCCCAGATAGAACCACGGGGTGACTTCATGCTGCTCGCGCAGCAGCACCACGGCCAGCAACACGGCGTAGACCGGCTCCAGGTTGGTGACCAGCTGCACGGTGTAGGCGCTGAGGTGGCGCAGCGCGACCAGGGCCAGGGCGAACGGCAGCAGCGTGCAGACCCCGGCCAGCACCAGCAGCAGGATGCCGTCGTGCAGGTCGGGAACGATCCACAACGGGCTGGCCAGCGCCGGCAGCAGGTACGGCATCAGCGGTGCCAGCAGGGTCAGGGTGATGGTGCCGGCGCCCAGCTCCAGCGCAGTTACCGTCAGCGGATCGGCATGGCTGACCATGCGCTTGTTGAGCGAGCCGAACACTGCCACCAGCAGGGCCGAGAGCGCGCCGATCAACACGCCCATGCGCATGCCGTCGGGCACGCCGCCCACCACCAGCGCCACACCGGGCAGCACGGCCAGGCCGAAGGCCAGCTCGCGCATCTGGAACGGGCGTTTGGCCACCCACGGTTCGATGATCGAAGTGAACACCGGTGCCAGGGCGATGCAGGTCGCAGCAACCGAGGCATTGGCCAGCTTCACCGCGCCATAGAACGTCAGCCAATGCAGCGCAACCAGCGCGCCGATGCCGGCATAGCCGGCGACCAGCCGCAGCGGCAACGTACGCAGCCCGCGCCAGACCCGCGGCAGCAGTGCCAGCATCGCCACCACCAGCAGCATCCGCCACCACACCAGCGGCAGCGCGGGCAGGGTGATCAACTTGCCGAGGATGGCGGTGACGCCCCACAGCAGGACACAGAAGTGGATCTGCCAAAGCGCTTTGCGGGTGTCGGGTGTGCTCATCGCCCTATTGTGAGGCAAGGCGCATCGGCGGGCGATGCCTGTGGCATGCTCGCGGCGTTGCCACGAGGGAGCCGTGCATGCCCGCTGCCAGTTTTCTTCTGCTGCGCGGCTGGGCGCTGTTGACCGCGCTGGTCGCGGCAGCATCGCTGCTGCTGCAGTTCGCCCTGCTGATGCGCGGCATCGGCGCCAGCCTGGGCCCCGGCGTGGCGAGCCTGCGCTTCTTCAGCTACTTCACCATCCTCAGCAATCTGGCCGTGTGCCTGGGCTGCGTCCGGCTCTGCCGCGGCCGCGCCCTGCGACCGACGGTGGCCGCCACTCTGGCACTGTGCATCGGCGTCACCGGCCTGATCTATCTGCTGGCGCTGCAGGGGCTGTGGCAGCCAACTGGCCTGCAGTGGTGGGCCGATGTCGGTCTGCACTACGTGGTGCCGCTGCTGTATCTGGCCGGTTGGGCGGGGCTGCTGCCTCATGGTGACCTGCGCTGGCGTGCGTTGGGCGCGGTCCTGCTGGTGCCGCTGGCCTACCTGGGCTGGGCGATGCTCACGGCCTCGTGGCTGGGCAGCGCACCGTATCCGTTTCTGGAAGTGCAGCGGATCGGTTCACGTGCATTCGGCCTCAGCCTACTGCGCGTCGGCGGGGTGTTCGTGCTGGGCTGGACACTGCTATGGGCCGTGGATCGCTGGCGCCGTCGATGAGACGTTGCAACGCCATCGCCGCCGCCGGGTTGCGTGCCTTGCCGGCGCCGATGCACAGCAGGTAGACCTCGCGCGGCGCGGCCGCGGCCGGTGGGGCCAGGCAGGGCAGGTCCTCCACTATCTCGCCTCCGGCCCAGCACCGCGCGCGCCCGGCCCAGCGCTGCTGCATCGGCAGGGGCAGACCTTCGCTCAGCCTGGCCTGGCTGCGTTTGATCCGTGCATAGACGAAGCCGGCGGTGATGTCACCGTGCAACGGTGACTCGTCGCTGTCTTCGATCACCAGGGCCACGCCATGCCGGCGCGCCGCTTCGACCAGTTCGCTTCCATGGACGCTGGCGTTGCGCACCTCCAGTGCATGCTGCAACACCGTTCCATCCAGCCGCTTTGGCAACTGTGCCATGAAGGTGTCCAGCGCCTCGGCATCGGCCGGGTGCTGCGGGTCGAACTGCCAGAGCAACGGGCCAAGCCGGTCGCCGAGAGCGATGGCTGCCTGCAGGAACGAGCCCGCTGCCTCGACCGTGGACGATAGATCTCGCCGCTGCACAAGATGGCGCGGCGCTTTCATCGAGAAGCGGAAGCCGTCCGGCGTCTGCGCGGCCCATTGCGCACACTGGGTCGCTGTCGGGGTGCGGTAGAAGGTGCCGTTGATTTCGATGCAGCGCAACGCGCGGCTGGCGTAGGCCAGCTCTTCGCGCTGGATCAACCCTGGTGGATAGAAGGCGCCACCACGCCATTGCGGGTACACCCAGCCGCCGATACCGCAGCGGACCGGCGCCGTAGACGCTGATCGTGCCGTCATTGCGTGTGTTCCGCCCGCCACGGATCGTAACTGCCGAACCACCACAGGTAGCCTTCCGGGTCGGCGCAGGCATAGCCACGCCCACCGTAGGCCTGGTCGGCGATGTCGATGACGATGCGCGCACCGGCGGCCTTGGCCCGTGCATAGTGGGCGTCGGCGTCGGTGACAATCACGCAGGCGCTCTGGGTCTGCCGACCGCCGACTTCATCGGGCATCACCGCCAGCTTGGCCCATTCGCCGCTGTTGCTGGCAGATCCGAGCATGATCATGCCCTGGCCGAACACCAGCTGTGCGTGGTGCACGGTATCGCCGTCGGCATACACGGCCTGCGCGTGAAAACCGAACGCGCGCTGCAGCCAGTCGATGGCCGCCAGCGCATCGCGGTAGCGCAGGCACGGAATGATGGTGGAGCCGTTGCTGCTCTGGCCGTTCGCACCCATGACACCCCTCCTATGGCACAGGGCAGGCTGCACCCGGGACCGTTACCATCGCGCGAAACCCCGGTGACGGCGTGCACATGGCCGCTACCCCTGTTCGGAGATGGTGCTGGATGAATACCTGGATCGGAGGAGCCGTGCTGCTTGCGTGCACGACCATGGCCAATGCGGCGACGCCGCAGCAGCTGCAGGACCTGGATGCGACCGTCGAGCGCGTGCGCGCGCAGTTCGACGTACCCGGTATCGCCGTGGCCGTGGTCAAGGACGGGCAGGTGGTGCTGGAGCGCGGCTGGGGCGTGCGTGAACTGGGCAAGCCGGCGCCGGTCGAGGCCGACACCCTGTTCGCCATCGCCTCCAACACCAAGGCCTTCACTGCCACCTCGCTGAATCTGCTGGCCGAGGACGGCAAGCTGAAGATGGACGACAAGGTGATCGACCACCTGCCATCGTTCCGCATGTCCGATCCGTTCGTGACCGGGCAGATGACGATCCGCGACCTGCTTTCGCACCGCAGTGGCCTGAGCCTGGGCGCGGGCGACCTGCTGTTCTGGCCGACCACGTCCTACAGCAATGCCGAAGTCGTGCAGCGCCTTGGCCAGGTGCCGCTGAAAGGTGGTTTCCGCGAGCGCTATGCCTACGACAACATCCTGTATGCGGTCGCCCAGCAGGTGGTCGAGCACGTCTCGGGCATGAGCTACCAGCAGTTCCTGCAGACGCGCATCTTCGACAAGGTCGGCATGGCCGGCACGCGTTACAACGCCGATCACCTCAGGGCTGGCGACAACGCTGCGGTCGGTCACGCCAAGTACGATTTCAAGGATCTGCGTACCGTTGCGCCGTTGACCTGGTCGAACAACGCCGGGGCCGGTGGCATCTATTCCAGTGCCCACGACATGGCACGCTGGATGCAGGTGCAGCTGGCCGAAGGCAAGCTGGCCGATGGCACGCCGCTGTTCACTGCCAAGAGCCAGCAGCAGATGTGGCAGATGATCACGCCGCAGACGATTCCGGCGCCGAGCGTGCCGGAGCTGGCGCCGGCGCGGGCCAACTTCGCCGGCTATGGCGAGGGCTGGAGCCTGAGCGACTATCGCGGCCAGAAGCTGGTCTGGCACACCGGTGGCTGGCCGGGCATGGTTTCGCGGCTGACGCTGGTGCCGGGCGAGAAGCTGGGCGTGGTGGTGCTGACCAACCAGGAAGTGGGTGCGGCATTCAATGCGATCACGCTGAGCGTGCTTGATGCCTACCTGGGCGGTGAAAAGCACGACTGGGTGGATGCCTATGCGAAGGGCGTGGCCAAGGGCCAGGACAAGGCCGACGAAGCGTGGGCCAAGCACCAGGCGGAGCGTGACAAGGGCAGCAGGCCGTCATTGCCGCTGGCCGGGTATGCGGCCACCTACCGCGACCGCTGGTATGGCGACATGGTCATCCGCGCGGAAGGCAAGGACCTTCGGCTGCGCTTCGCAAAGACGGCACAGTTGAGCGGCCGCCTGGAACACTGGCAGCACGACACCTTCATCGTGCGCTGGGATGATCGCTCGCTCAATGCCGATGCGTTCGTGAATTTCAGCCTGGACCCGGATGGAAAAGTGCGCGAGGTGCGCATGCAGCCGATCTCCGACCTGACCGATTTCAGCTTCGATTTCCAGGATCTGCTGTTCACCCCGGTGAAATAACGCCGCCGGGCGTGGCGCTACTGTTTGGCGGAGCGGATTGGTAGCGCCGGACCACGTCCGGCGAGCGCGTAGCGCGGTTGCAGGGGCCGCCGGGCATGGCCCGGCGCTACCCGGAACCGGGGGCGGTCGTCGGCCGGCGTACACACGCGGCGTGGGATACTCCGTCGGCTATCGATGGCGAGGGAATGCGATGTTCCGTTGGTTTGAATCCCTGATTCCGGTGTTTCCGCCCATTGACGGGCGCATGCCGCCGCGCACCGTGGTGCCGTTCTACCTGCACTACCTGCGACCGGTGTGGCCGGTGCTGCTGGCCACCCTGATCGCCGGCCTGCTGCTGGCGCTGGTGGAAGTGGCGATGTTCGATTTCCTCGGCCGCATCGTCGACATGGTTGCCGAGCAGCCGGGCGCGGACTTCTTCCGGCGCCATGCCGATACCCTGGGCTGGATGCTGTTCATCACGGTCATCGCGCGCCCGATCCTGGTCGGCCTGCACAACCTGCTGGTCAACCAGGCCATCGTGCCGGGCCTGAGCAATCGCTCGCGCTGGTTGATGCACAACTACGTGGTGCGGCAGAGCCTGAGCTTCTTCCAGAACGACTTCGCCGGCAGCATGGCCAACCGGGTGATGCAGACCGGTACCTCGCTGCGCGAGTCGGCGGTGCAGATGGTCGATTCGCTGTGGTACATCGTGGTCTACACCGGCACCGCGCTGTACCTGTTCGCGCAGGCCGACTGGCGGTTGATGGTGCCGCTGATCCTGTGGCTGCTGGCCTACGTGGTGATCATGATCTACTTCGTGCCGCGCGCGAAGGAACGCGCCTGGATCGCGTCAGAGGCGCGCTCCAAGGCGATGGGGCGCATCGTCGACGGCTACACCAACATTCCCACGCTGAAGCTGTTCGCCCATGGCGGCCGCGAGCAGGCCTATGTCGCCGATTCGATCCAGGAACTGGCGGTCAAGCACCGCGCGCAGACCCGGATCACCACCGGCATGGACCTGACCATCGCCATCGTCAACGGTTTCCTCATCGCCGGTACCTGCGGCCTGGCGTTGTGGCTGTGGAACGGCGGACACATCACCGTCGGCGCGATCACTCTGGCGACCGGTCTGGTGATCCGCATCCACAACATGTCCGGTTGGATCATGTGGACCATCAACGGCATCTTCGAAGACATCGGCACCGTGCAGGATGGCATCACCACCATCGCCCAGCCGCTGACGGTGCAGGACCGCGAGGATGCGGTGCCGCTGCAGGTGACACGTGGCGGTGTGCATTTCCAGGATGTCCATTTCCATTACGGCAAGAAGGGTGGCGTGATCGCTGGCCTTGAGCTGGTGGTGAAGCCGGGTGAGAAGATCGGTCTGGTCGGCCCATCCGGTGCCGGCAAGTCGACGCTGGTGAACGTGCTGCTGCGGCTGTACGACCTGGAAAGCGGTCGCATCCTGATCGACGACCAGGACATTGCCTACGTCACCCAGGAAAGCCTGCGCCAGCAGATCGGTGTGGTTACCCAGGACACCTCGCTGCTGCACCGTTCGATCCGCGACAACCTGCTGTACGGGCGCCCGGATGCCAGCGACGAGCAGCTGCGCGCGGCCGTGGCCAAGGCGCGCGCGGAAGCCTTCATCGATACGCTGGTCGACGGCGAAGGGCGTCGTGGCTACGACGCGCACGTCGGCGAGCGCGGCGTGAAGCTGTCCGGTGGCCAGCGCCAGCGCATCGCCATTGCCCGCGTGCTGCTGAAGGATGCGCCGATCCTGGTGCTGGACGAGGCCACCTCGGCGCTGGACTCGGAAGTGGAAGCGGCGATCCAGGACAACCTGGACGAGCTGATGGGTGGCAAGACGGTGATCGCGATCGCCCATCGACTGTCGACCATCGCCCGCATGGACCGGCTGGTGGTGATGGACCAGGGCCGCATCGTCGAGACCGGTACCCATGCCGAGCTGATCGAGGCCGGTGGCCTGTATGCGCGCTTGTGGGCGCGGCAGACCGGTGGGTTTGTTGCTGCCGAGGAGTAGATCCACGCCATGCGTGGATGCACCGCTCGGAAGGCAATGCTCCACAGGGTTGGTTGAAAGGAAACTGGGCTGATTTCTTGCTGCCAAGACCAGGAAAAGGTGCGCCTTGAACATTACCGACTTTCTGCTGATGGACTATGAGGGTGATGAAATCGAAGCGGATGCGCATGGCAGCAACATCGCATTCCTCTGCTTCGACTGCGGGCATCCAGTCCTGGCCAGCGCGTTGGATGAGCAGCGGGGCAGCGACGAGGAGCATCCGTCCAAATGCCGTGGCTGCGGTGCAGAGTATTTTCTCGATGTCCGGCCACACGCGGAAAAACTCTACATCCACATGCTCTGAACCGACGAGCATCCACGCATGGCGTGGATCTACTGCAGGATCCGGGTGGATGGGATGCGCCTGCACACATGGAAATGAAAACGGCCCGGGTCTCCCCGGGCCGTTTGCGTTCAACTCACAGCCGATCGATCACTCGATCGGCTGGTCCAGCATCAGCTGGCGCGCGAAGCGCACCGGCGGGGCGCCGTAGGACAGCATCTGGTCGTGGTAGGCCTTCAGGTTGAACTTGTCACCCAGCTTGTCCTGCATCGCCTTGCGGGTGTCGAAGTGTTCCTGTGCACCGACGAAGTAGGTCGGCAGCTGTGCCGAGGTCAGCTGCGCACGCACCCACTTGCCCGAGGCTTCGCTTTCCTGCTGGAAGGCGTCGTGGGTCATCAGGTGCATCGCCTTCTCGCGATCCCAGTTGTCCACGTGCACGCCCTGGTCGAGGATCGCGTTGGAGATGGTGCGCAGGTAGAACTTCAACTGCACCAGGTGGAACAGCGGGTCGTTGTTGAGGTAACCCTGCTCCTGCATCATGCGCTCGGTGTAGACCGCCCAGCCTTCGGCGAACAGGCCCGAGCGCAGCACGGCGCGCAGGGTGGAGGGGAACTTGGCCGAGTGCCAGCCTTCCAGGTAGTGGCCCGGGGTGCCTTCGTGGATGCTCAGCAGGTGGATCATGCGCGAGTTGTACTCACGCAGGAACGAGTCAACCTGCTTGTCGTTCCAGTCGTCCGGAATCGGCGAAACGGCGTAGAACGTCTTCAGGTTCTTGTCCAGCGGGCCCGGCGAATCGCAGTACGCCACGGCCACGCCACGCTGGAATTCCGGCATCAGGATGATGTCCACCGGCGCGTCGGGCAGGGTCATCAGGTCGTGCTCGCGGACGAACGCGGTGGACTGCTCCAGTGCGGCCTTGGCATCGTCGACAACCTTGTCGCGCGCCGGCTTGTCAGCGTAGGCCAGCTCCAGCGCGGCCTCGATCGCCTTCTGCTGCTGTTCGTCGCTCGGCTGCGCCGGCATTTCCGGTGCGCCCGGCTTGTCCTTCAGCACGGTCTGCGCGATGCCGTACATGTCCTCGCGCACGCGCTTCAGTTCGGCGCGCGCACGCTCACCGATCTCCTGCCGCGACAGCGAGGAATTCAGCGCGAACTTCAGCTTCTGGTCGTACTTTTCCGCGCCGATGCGGAAGTCACCCTTGGCGTTCGGCACCAGGGTCTTGTCCAGCCAGGTCTGCTGCTCGTCCACCGCCTTCTTCAGGCCATCGATGGCGGCCTGCAGGCGCTGCTGGTCGGCCTGCGGCAGCTCGCCGATGTGCGGGGTGATGAAGGTATCGACGATGCTGAGGATGCCCTTGTTCTGCTTGGCCACGGTCTCGGCATGGATCTTCGGCACGCGTGCCGGATCCAGGTTGTCGCGGGCCTGGGCGAAGATCGCCGGCAGCTTTTCCATGCGCGCGGTGGCCGACTTCAGGCGCTCCGGCAGCGGCGCGAACTCGCGCGCCATCAGGCCGTAGATCGCGCTGCCGGCAATGCCGTTGTACAACTGCGGGTCCCACTTGCCGGACTGCATCACCTCGGCATTCCAGATCTCCGACTGCAGCTGGTTGCGCAGGATCGCGGCATCCACCTGGTTCTCGCGGCCGAGCTTGGCCACCTCGATCTTGTCCAGTTCGCCCAGCAGGCCCTTGTAGGCGTCCACGGTCTTCTGCTGGCCGGCCGCGCTCAGGTCGTCGATCTCGCTGTCATAGCGGTGGTCGCCGATCTGGGTGGCGCTGACCGGGGACAGCTGCATCCAGGTGTCCAGGGCACGCTTGGACAGGTCGGCGAAGGCGGCATCGACCGCCGCATCACCGGCCTGCTGGCTGGCGGCCGGGGTGGAACCGTTGGTCGGGGCATCGGCCGGCTGGCAACCGGCAAGGGCGGCGACGAGGGCGAGGGCAAGAAGATGCGGGCGCATCGGCATTCCTGTACGGGGTCAATCCCCGAGCATAGGCCCCCGGGGCTGCTTTGTCCCCGTGCCATAGGATTACCATGGGCGCACACAAGGACCCTCCAGCGGAGCGCAGGACATGGAATACCAGGGAAGCTGCCATTGCGGCAGGATCGCATTCACCGTGCAGGCTGATGCACCCATCAAGGACGTCATCGACTGCAACTGCTCGATGTGCCGCCGCCGCGGCAGCCTGCTCTGGTTCGCCCCGCGCGAGGCGTTCCAGCTGGGCACCGACATCGCCGACGTGGCGACCTACCAGTTCAACACCCACAACATCGATCACCATCACTGCCGCGCGTGCGGCACCGCGCCGTACAGCGAGGCGGTGGACCCGCGCAGTGGCCTGCCGATGGTGGCGATCAACGTGCGCTGCCTGCCACAGGTAGAGTTGGGTGGATTGTCGATCACCTCGTTCGATGGAGCCTCGCGATGACGGCGCCTCGCGTGTGGACGCGTGTGGTTATCGTGCCGGCATTGCTGCTGGCGCTGGCGGCCTGTGCCAAGAACGGTGAGCGAGCGCAGGAGTCCGGCGCAGTCGCTGCCGATGCCGCTGTCGCTTCGCCGGAAGGCGCTTTCCTGGCCTACGAGCACGATGTGCAGGTGCAGCTGGAAGCGGCGCAGATCGCGCCGCGCATCCAGCAGGTCGCGCAGGCCTGCCAGAACGCGAAGTTCGGTGAGTGCGCGGTGCTGCAGGTGGATCAGCGCAGTGGCGAACAGCCCAGTGGCGAAGTCAAGGTTCGCATCGCGCCGAAGGGCGTGGAATCGCTGATCGGCCTGGCCGGCGAAGGCGGCAAGCTGCATGCGCGCAACACGCGTGCCGAGGACCTGGCCCAGCAGGTGGCCGACACCGCGCTGACCAAGGCTCGGCTGGAGAAGGAGCACGCGCGGCTGCTGTCCTACCAGGACCGCGGCGATCTGAAGATCGAGGATCTGATGGCGATTACCACCCGCCTGTCAGAGATCGAAGCGGGTGTGGAGCAGGCCACCAAGGACGCCGCCCAGCAGCGCAGGCGCATCGATACCCAGCTGGTGACGATGCATTTCGACACCACCTCCGGCCAGCGCAGCCGCAGCGAGATCGGCGAAGCACTGAGCGAGTCGGGCAGCATTCTCAGCACCAGCGTGGCATTCCTGATCCGTGCTGCGGCCGCTTTGCTGCCGGTGGGCGTGGTGGCGCTGGTGATGGCCTGGATCGTCCGTGCGCTGATCCGTCGTCGCCGCCGCAAAGCCTGATCGACACCGCGCGATGCGCTCGCCGGGCATGGCCCGGCGCTACCGGAATGTGCAGAAGGTAGCGCCGGGCCATGCCCGGCGGCTGTTCACCCTTCGTCGGTCTCGTACTCGACGAACACATCCAGTTCCAGCGCCAGTTCCTGCACCGCATCGCGCACCTTCTGCGCGGTGCTTTCGTTGCCCACTTCCACTTCCAGTTCGTGGGTACCCGGGCCGATGTCGTCGGACAGCCCGGCCGAGCTGGAATCATCGTCGTCCATGTGCGGCATCAGGTCGTCGGTCTCTTCGACGTGTTCGATGCCTTCCAGGCCGAGCAGCAGGTCGCTGATCGCGCGGGCATCGTCTTCGGTTCCGGTAATTCGCAGTCGCAGCAGGGCCATGGCAGAAGCACGTTGTGGGGTTCGCCTGCAGCCTAGCCAGCGCCGGGCAAAGATCGGGTGAGGGCGCAGTCAGCCGGGTGTGCTCGGGCGCCCCAGCAGGCTGTCGGGCAACGCGGGAACCGGCGTGCGTTCGTCCTGCGCCTGACCCAGCAACCAGTCGATGAACAGCCGCGCGGCAGGGCTGGGCGGCCGCCCTTCGGCATGCACCACGTAGTACGCGTAGCGTGCCTTCAGTGCAGGGCCTGGCAGGCGCACCAGCTCATAGCGCTGCAGATAGGGCTGGGCGACGTGGGTGCGCGCCAGCACCGCGCCCATGCCATACACCGCCGCGCGCATCGCGTCGGTACTGTCGGCGAAGGTGTGCATCGCCGGCAACGGCGACGGCGGGCGCACGCCGGCGTGGCGGAACCAGTCGCGCCAGCCCTGTGGTGACAGATCACTGAGCAGCGGCAATCCGGCGATGCGTGCCGGGTCTTCCAGTGCTTCGACACCGGGCAATGCCGGGGACGCGACGGGAAAGAGGTTGTCGTCCATCAGGTGCTGCGCGTGCAGTCCGGGCCACTGGCCCAGTCCATAACGGATGCCCACCTCCGGGCCGTTTTCGTCGTAGCGGTCCAGGCCACTACCCGTGTGCAGCTCGATGCGGATGTGTGGATGGGCCTGGGTGAAACGCGGTAGACGTGGCAACAGCCAGCAATACGACAATGAGCGCAGCGTAGCGATCCGCAGCGGCACGCTGTCCGCGTCCGGCTGCAGATGGTGGGCGACGGCGGCCACATCGGTGAACGCGGCGCTGGCGGCGTCGGCCAGCTGCCGGCCTTCGGCCGTCAGTCGTACCCCGCGCGCATGGCGCAGGAACAAGCGCGTGGCCAGCACCTCTTCCAGGCGACGCACATGGTGACTGACCGCGCTGGCGGTCAGATGCAGTTCCTGCGCCGCCTGGGCGAAGTTCTGATGGCGCGCGGCGACCGCGAAAACGGCCAGCGCAGGGAGCAGGGAAGGGCGCAGCAGCATGTCCAGCCTCAAGCCATATTTGTGGCTGGCAGCGATACTACGCGCTTGTGCAGCGGGCGTCTGCGGCCGATCCTGTGTGGCCAGACCAGCGCCACGTTGACGGACGGACACAGAAGATGAATGCGATACCCCAGGCGACCGAGCGTGATTGGCGCACACCGCTGGAACTGACCCTGCTCGGCGCGATCTGGGGCTGCTCGTTCCTGTTCATGCGGGTGGCGGTGCCCTCGTTCGGTCCGTTCGCCCTGGTCGAGGTGCGGCTGGTGCTGGGCGCGCTGGTGCTGCTGCCGTTCCTGTGGCGCGCCCGCGCGCAGTTCCCACCGCGCCGCTGGCTGTGGCTGGCACCGATCGGTCTGGTCAATTCGGCGTTGCCGTTCGTGCTGTTCGCGTACGCCGCAGAGCGTGCGCCGGCCGCCATCGGTGCGATCTGCAATGCGATGACCGTGCTGTTCGCCGCGTTGATTGCGTTCCTGTTCTTCGGCGAGAAGATCGGTGTGCGCCGCGCGGGCGCGCTGCTGGTCGGTTTTGCCGGCGTGGTGGTGCTGGCCACGGCCAAGATCTCGGGGTTGAGCATCGGCACGGCAGTGCTGGCCGGTGCGGCAGCCTCGCTGCTGTACGGACTGGGCGTGAACCTGGTGAAGCGGCACATGACCGGTCTGCCCTCGGCTGCAGCTGCCGCTGCCACGTTGTCGTGCGCCTCATTGTGGTTGTTGCCGATGGCGCTCACGCATCTGCCGCAGGGCCCGATTCCGGGCAAGGCCTGGGGCGCGGCGATCGCGCTGGGCGTGGTCTGCACCGGATTCGCCTTCCTGATGTTCTATCGCCTGATCGGCCGCATCGGCCCGTCGCGTGCGTCAACGGTGACCTACCTGGTTCCGTTGTTCGGTGCTGCGTTCGCCTGGTTGTTCCTGGGCGAAGCGGTGACGGTGCAGATGTTGATTGCCGGTGCGTTGATTCTGGGCAGCGTGGCGGTCAGCCAGAAGGGCTGAGGCTCATTGGCGCCCACGCATCGGTAGCGCCGGGCCATGCCCGGCGAGCCCTTTTCCGCGGCTGCGGGGAGGTGTCACTTTCTTTGCTCGTGCAAAGAAAGTAACCAAAGAAACACGCCGCCAAACCGCGAGCCGCCGTGCTTCGCACGTCGGTACCCTGCGCTCCTCGGTCCGCCGAGGGACGGCGCGGGAACTCGCTGCGCTCAGACACCCGCGCCTCTTTGCCCTCGCCGGACCTGCGGTGCTCGGCTCGCTCAAGGCGGACCCAGACCAAAGGCTACAGCTGCACCCAGTAGATCCACGCCATGCGTGGATGCATTTGCTGTTGACCTTGCCCTTTCAGTCCGCCTTGAGCGAGCCGAGCATCGCAGGGGAATCAGGGGCGAAGAGGTGCCGATGTCTGAGCGCAGCGAGTTCGGCATCGTCCCCTGATTCGCCGAGAAGCGCAGGGGACCGACGTGCGAAGCACGGCGGCTCGCGGTTTGGCGGCGCGTTTCTTTTGGTTACTTTTCTTTTCGCGCGAAAAGAAAAGTAACGCCCATGAACAATGAAGCATCTTCAGCACGCGTCATGTGCAGGAAGCCAAGCCACTACCGCACCGGCACCGGAATATTGCACAGGTCGATATGCCCGGCCGGGCGCTTGTAGAAATCATCCACGCGGTTGCGCCGCGCTTCGACCGTGTCGGCGAAGGTCTTCGAGTCGGTGCGCAGCACCTGGATCGGCGTGCGCTCGGCCGCGGGTACGTCGCTGACGCGACGGATCGACACGATCGGTGTGCGCAGCTTCGGGTCGGCGTAGAAGCCCATCGGTGCCGGTCCGCGCGGGATCGCGCTGAGCAGTTCCATGCCCTTCAGCACGCGGCCGACCAGGGTGATGTTGCGGTCCAGCTGGCGCGGCGATTGGCCGGTCACCACGTAGAGTTCTGCACCGATGCTGCTGTCTTCCTCGTTGCTGCGGCCCGCACCCAGCATGCCGTAGCAGTGCGCCAGCCAGGCCTTGCCGGCCTGCGGGTCCTGACCGACCGGGAAGCCGTCGACGAAGCCGGTCTGCGCTGCCCAGCCATCGCGATCCGGCAGCACGCTCACTTTCAAACCGCTGTTGGCACGCTCGAATTCGGCCGGCAGCTTGCGCTGCGCGCTGCCGAACGGCTTGGCCCTGGCGGCATCGTCGGCGTCGGCATCGCCGAACTGCACCACGAAGTTGTCCTGCGAGCGGTAGATGCTGGTGCCGTCCCAGAAGTGCTCGTGGGCGAAGGTCTGGATGTTGCCGACATGGCGCGGGGCGAACTGCGGCGCCAGCTCGATGATCACCCGCCCGGCCGGCAGGTCCATGTACAGCAGGTTGGCCGGGTCCGGCGTGCGCCAGTCGCTGGCGGCCGAGGCCTCCAGGATCTGTTGGGGGCTGCGGTAGGGCGTGGCCGCGCTGGCGAGTGCGGGCAGCAGGCAGGCCAGGGCGAGGGTGGTCAGGGCAGGACGGCGACGGTGCGGCATGGGATCCCCGGAACATGAACGAGGCTTCGATTCTGCGCGAGTCGCTGCTGTTGCGCCAATCCTGCAGACTGGCTGTCGCGCCGCCCCTGCGGCACGATGTGCTTCCTTTGCATGGACGCACGAAATGCCAATGCTGGATCCAGGGGCCAAACTGCAGGCGATGGTCGATGGCTATCTGAAAGGCAATATCGATGACGGCGAAGACGGTGTCGGCTGGCTGCATGCACAGTCGCCACGGATGCTGGTCGATATCGATGGCCGCCGGCGCAGTTGGTGGGCGCCGCGGAACAGTGAGCTGCTCGACTGCCTTCAGGTCAGTCCGCAGGCACCCGTCGCAGTGCAGGCGGCTGCGTTGTTTCTCGCCGGCGCGGACGGCAATGGTCACACGCGTCAGGCGGCGCTGCAGCGGATGGGCGCCCTTGCAGGACGTCTGACGCTTTCCAGTGCGTTGCTGCGCTGCAATGACTGGGTCCCTGAGGTGCGGGTTGTAGCCCAGCAGGTGGTGGAAGTTCTGCTGTCCCGCTGCAGCATCGACGACGTGCTGGCAGCGTGGCCGCTGGCGGTTCGCTTGCAGGATGCGCAGCGGGTGGATGCCGATTGGCGCAGGGATACGCTGGAGGGCTGGCTATCGGCGCCCTCGCAGCGGGCAGTGCTGGGTGGCCTGCTCGTCCATCGTGACTCACGTACGCGGCTGAGCGCCCATGCGATCGCCTTCGATGTCCACCCAGAGCGTGTGGCGATCCGTGCGCGCGCGCTGCGGGACAGCGATCCGCGCATTGCACGCATGGCCTTCCAGGACCTTCTCGATGAGGGCGACCCATCGCAGGTGCTGGAGCAGTGCAGCATCGCGCTGACGGCTCCCTCCAGCCAAGTGCGCGCGTCGGCCCTGCGTACGTTGGTGGCGCATGAGGTGGAAGGGATCGACGTGTTTGTCGAGGATGCACTGTTCGACCGTGCACGGGCCGTCCGCAGTCTGGCGGCATTCCTGGTGCGGCAGCGCCACGCAACGCCGGCCATCGAGTTGTGGCGCAGCGCATTGGCGCAGCAGACAGCGGGGCGCTGGCGCGTGGCGCTGGAAGCGCTGGCCGACCATGCCGTCGCTGAGGACGTTGCACTGTTGCGGTCGCTGTATCCACGGGTGACGGCGCGCCATCGGCGCAATTGCGTACGAGGCTGGATACGGGCCGAGGGCGGCGCAGGGCTGGCGTTGCTGCGCGTTGCGCTGGAGGAGCCGGGGCGAAGCATCCACGAACTGTTGACCCACGCGCAGGCGGACTGGGTAGCCGAACTGGACGCCCCCCGGCTGCTGGCGTTCTGCCATGACGGTCCTTCCCCGGTGGCTCAGACCGGGCTGCTTCGGCTGCTGCCCCACATGCCGTTGTGGCAGCATCTGGAACTTCTGCTGGATGCGGTCCCGCAGAGGCAGGACGAACGTGCATGGCATCTGCGCCTGGTGGAGAACTGGCTTCGCGTGAGCGAGGGTTACTCACCGCTGTCGGCAGCGCGCCGACAGGCCCTGCTGACCCGCCTTGAACACGGTGGGCACGACCTCTCCAATGCAATGGCACAGCGGTTGGCTGAGGCGGTCCGCCAAGCCTGATGTGGCCGGTGCCCAACCGGCAGAGTGACTAACGACACATTCGCTATACCGAACTTCGCACTACTGTTGACTTCAACGTAGTGGAGGGCCGGTCATGTCCGAAGACGATGTCCACCTGAAGAAGTTCCAGAAGGAGCTCAGCGCCGGCACGGTCTCGTTGGCCCTGCTGGCGGTGCTGGCCCGCGCCGGTGAGCCGCTGTACGGCTACCTGATCGCCAAGGAGCTGGAGCGCGTGGGCGAGGGCGTGCTCAGCGGCAAGCAGAGCGCGCTGTACCCGGTGCTGCGCAACCTCGAAGGCGCAGGCCTGCTGGAGAGTCATGTGGAGCCATCCAGCAGCGGGCCGCCGCGCCGCTACTACCGCATCAACGCGCGTGGCCGGGAGGTGCTGGAGCAATGGCGCCAGGCCTGGCGTGACACCCGTGATTCCGTCGATTCCGTGTTGGAGGGGATACCGCAATGAACGACCTGAACCTGGCAGGCAACAGTCTGCCCAGCACCATTCCGCAGTACCTGGCGCAGTTGCGTGCGGCACTGGACGGTGCCGATCCGGCGATGGTGCAGGACGCCCTGTACGACGCCGAGGAATACCTGCGCTCTGAACTGGCAGCGCAACCCGGCCGCAGCGAAGCCGAGGTCATCGCCGATGTCGCCGGCAGCTACGGTGCACCGGACGAGGTGGCGGAGATCTATCGCGAAACCGAGCTCACGGTGAACCGCGCGCTGCGTACGCCGCGGGCCGACACGGGCCCGGTGCTGCGTGCAGCGGCCGAGGCCAGCGGTGCTGCACCGGCGGCGCAGCCGGCAGTCCCCGCGCAGCGTTCGCTGCTGGCGCGCTTCTTCGGCGTGGTGACCGACCCGCACACCTACGGCGCGCTGTTCTACATGCTGTTGTCGCTGGCCACCGGCATCTTCTTCTTCACCTGGGTGGTCACCGGCCTGTCGTTGTCGCTGGGCCTGCTGATCCTGATCATCGGCGTCCCGTTGACCGTGCTGTTCTTCGGCTCGGTGCGTGGGCTGGCGTTGCTGGAAGGGCGGCTGGTGGAAGCGCTGCTGGGTGAGCGCATGCCGCGCCGGCCGCAGTACACCGACCGCAGCCGCAGCTGGCTGCAGCGTATCGGCGACATGTTCACCGATGGCCGCACCTGGCTGACCCTGCTGTACTTCGTGCTGATGCTGCCGCTGGGCATCATCTACTTCACGATCGCGGTGACCCTGCTGTCGCTGTCGCTGGGTTTGATCTGGGCGCCGGTGGCGGCGATCTTCAGTGGCGATATCCCCGGCATCTACATCAACGACGTGAACGTTCTGCCTATGGCGGCCTCGCCGCTGGTGGCCATCGTGGTTGCAGCGGTGGGCGTGTTGCTGCTGCTGCTGACGATGCACCTGGCACGCGGCATCGGCAAGCTGCACGGCATGCTGGCCAAGAACCTGCTGGTGCGGTTGTAAAGCGGGAATCCACGCTTGGGTAGGTGCCAACCTTGGTTGGCACGATGCCGCCGGCATCGGGATTCACGGCAGAGCGCCAACCAAGGTTGGCATCTACCGGAAGCAGGGCGGGTTACCCCGCCTTGCGGCGCAGCGGGGTGACGTTGCTCTTCTTCTTCGTCGCCTTCGCTGCCGGGGCTTCGGCATGCGCGGCGAAGAAGTCACGCACCTTCGGGTAGACCACTTCGCGCCAGCGGCGGCCGCTGAAGATGCCGTAGTGGCCCGCGCCTTCGACGATGAAATGCTCGCGGCGGTCAGCAGCAATGCCGGTGCACAGCGACTGCGCCGCTTCGGTCTGGCCGAGGCCGGCGATATCGTCCAGTTCGCCTTCGATGCTCAGCAGCGCGGTATCGCGGATCGCCGACGGATCGACCTTCTCGCCGTTGACCACCCACTCGCCACGCGGCAGCAGGAAGTCCTGGAACACCACGGAAATAGTGTCCAGGTAGTACTTGGCCGGCATGTCCAGCACGGCGTTGTACTCGTCGTAGAAATTGCGATGCGCGTCGGCATCCTCCAGGTCGCCCTTCACCAGGTCGGTGTAGAAATCCCAGTGCGAACTGAAGTGGCGGCTGGGATTCATCGACAGGAAGCCGGCGTGCTGCAGGAAGCCGGGATACACGCGGCGACCGGCACCGGGATAGCTGGCCGGCACGGTGTGGATGACATTGTTCTCGAACCACGACAGCGGGTTCTGCGTGGCCAGGTTGTTGACCGCGGTCGGGCTGCAGCGCGCATCGATCGGGCCGCCCATCATCACCAGCGTGCGCGGCGTCGGTTCACCGCGGCTGGCCATCAATGACACCGCGGCCAGCACCGGTACGGTCGGCTGGCAGACACTGACCACGTGCAGGCGCTCGACACCGAGATGGCGGATGAACTCCTGGATGTAGGCGATGTAGTCGTCCAGCCCGAACTCGCCTTCGCTACCGGGCACCATGCGCGCGTCAACCCAGTCGGTCACGTACACACGGTGGTCGCGCAGCAGCGTGCGCACGGTGTCGCGCAGCAGCGTGGCATGGTGGCCGGACAACGGCGCCACCACCAGCACGAACGGCTGGTTGAGCATGGTGTGCAGCTGGTCGGCTTCATTGCTGTGGCGCTTGAAGCGCAGCAGCTTGCAGAACGGTTTGCTGAGTTCCTCGTGCACCACGATCGGCACGCGCTCGCCCTCGACCTCGATTTCGTTGATGCCCCACTCGGGCTTCTCGTAATCCTTGCCGATGCGGTGGAACAGCTCATTGACCGCCGCCAGGCGATCAGCGCCGGGCATCTGCGACCACCAGTGTCCCTGGTTGGCGAAGAACTTGGCGTTGGCCTGGGCCTGGTGCACCCAGGGGGCGAGCAGGTTGCGGGTCAGTTCGTGCAGTTGATAGAGCATGCCGACCGAATATGTATGGTCTTATGTTGCCGCGCAGCATAGCGCATCCAACTGTCCCGGACGTTAAGCGCACTCAATGGGCGGTATTCAGCGGGCGGCCTGCTCCAGTGCGGCCGCTTCACCGGCCAGTGCTGGACCCAGCCAGAGATGGGACCCGACTGCCTGCAGGCCTTGGCGCGTCAGCTCGCGCCGATACCAGCGGGCCGGACGCGACTGGAAGCCGTCATGGTCGCCCTCGAATTCATCTTCGGCAGCGAAGGTCTCCAGGAACGCCACGCCTGCGGTCAGCTCGGCGACACCGGCCAGGCCCGCGCGCAGTTCGCGGTTGGGCACGTAGTGCATCACGTCCGAACAGACCAGCAGATCGACCGGGGCGCAGGGCCGCAGCCAGGCGAAATCGCCAAAGCTGGCGAGGTGCAGGTTGCGGGTCCGGCCGTAGCGGCGCACAGCGTACTCGCTGCTGTCGAAACCGAGGTATTCGACCTTCGGACGCAGTTTCAGCAGCGGCGCGCGCCAGGCGCCTTCGCCGCAGCCGATGTCCAGCACGCTGCGGATCGGTCGTTCCAGGTAGTACTCGGCCGTGGCCACGGCGAGGGCGACCTTGCGCGCCAGGCGTGCACTGCCACCGATATCGGCGCGGCGGTACCAGCGTTGGAAGTAGGCGGCGTCGTAGGTCTTGTCCATGGCGGTCCGGTGCAGTCGTGAAATCGGCGCCTATCGTACGGTGTTGCAGCACACCATGCGTCGATGTGTCGCGGCGGTTGCACGTGGGGTGGCCTCGCCACGACATGCGAGAATGACGGACATCCACGCCAGCCGCCGGAGCGAGCGCATGCAGAGCTACTACTGGGTCAAGACCTTCCACATCGTGTTCGTGGTGGCGTGGATGGCCACGGTGTTCTACCTGCCGCGCATCCTGGTGAACCTGTCCGAGACGGCGGGGCAGCCGGCGGTGGTCGAGCGCCTGCAGCTGATGGGCATGCGCCTGTACCGCTTCGGCCATTCGATGTTCGGCCTGGCGTTCGTGCTCGGCCTGGTGTTGTGGCTGGGCTACAAGGTGATTCCGGATTTCCCGACCATGGTCGCCCCGGGCGGCGCGGGCTGGCTGCATGCCAAGCTGGGCTTGGTGGTGGTGCTGCTGGCGTACTTCATCTGGATCGGGCGCCTGCTCAAGGGTGTGGCCAAGGGCAGGGCGCTGCCGTCCTCGCGCGCGCTGCGCTGGATCAATGAGATTCCGTTGCTGGCGTTCATTCCGATCGTGTGGCTGGTGCTGGCCAAGCCGTTCTGAGATCCCGCATCCCGCGCGTTCGAACATGTCACTTTCTTGCTCGTGCAAGAAAGTAACCAAAGAACACGCCGCCGAACGCGAGCCGGTGCTGCGCACCGGTTCCCTGCGCTTCTCGGTGAATCAGGGGGCGGCGCCGAACTCGCTGCGCTCAGACACCGGCGCCTCTTCGCCCCTGATTCCCCTGCGATGCTCGGCTCGCTCATGGCGGACCCCAACGTCAACAGCCGCAGCTACCCAGTAGATCCACGCCATGCGTGGATGCCGCCAGGGCGCAAACAAAAGAGCCGGGCGTCTGCCCGGCTCTTTGCGTATCCGACGTCAGGAAACGATCACGCCGCTTCGTACGTGCCGTAGCTGCGCAGGCGCTTGTAGCGCTGGTCCAGCAGTTCCTGGGTGGACAGCGCATCCAGCGCTTCCAGCTCATTCAGCAGCACGGCCTTCAGGCGCTTGGCCATCTGCGTCGGGTTGCGGTGGGCGCCGCCGGTCGGCTCGCGCACGACCTTGTCGACCAGGCCCAGGCCCTTCAGGCGCGGCGCGGTCAGGCCCAGCTGCTCGGCAGCATCCTTGGCCTTGCCGGCGTCCTTCCACAGGATCGAGGCGCAGCCTTCCGGGGTGATGGTCGAGTACACCGCGTATTCCAGCATCACGGTGCGGTCGCCCACGCCCAGCGCCAGCGCGCCGCCGGAGCCGCCTTCACCGATCACGGTGCAGATGATCGGTACCTTCAGCTCGGCCATCTCGATCAGGTTGCGCGCGATCGCTTCGGACTGGCCGCGCGACTCGGCGTCGATGCCCGGCCAGGCGCCGGCGGTATCGATCAGGGTCAGCACCGGCAGGCCGAAGCGCTCGGCCATCTTCATCAGGCGCAGCGCCTTGCGGTAGCCCTCGGGCTTGGGCATGCCGAAGTTGCGCTTGATCTTTTCCTTGGTGTCGCGGCCCTTCTGGTGGCCGATGACCATCACCGAGCGACCATTGATGCGGGCCAGGCCGCCCATGATCGCCTTGTCGTCAGCAAAGGCCCGGTCGCCGGCCAGTTCCTGGAACTCATCGCAGATGATGCGGATGTAGTCGGCGGTGTACGGGCGCGACGGGTGGCGTGCCAGCTGCAGCACCTGCCACGAGGTCAGGTTGCGGAAGATCTGTGCGGTACGCACGCGCAGCTTGTCCTGCAGCGCATGCACTTCGGCCTCGACATTGACCGCCGGCCCGGCACTGGCGTTGCGCAGTTCCTGGATCTTGGCTTCCAGGTCGGCGATGGGTTGCTCGAAGTCGAGGTAGTTCGGATTCATCGGAAGCCGTCGTGTAAAGAAGAGGGGAATTCTAGCCGAATGCGCAGGAACGGCCCGTACGCCTTCGTCTGGAAACCGACGGTAGCGCAGTGGGGGCCAGCGGCGCCAGTCGGCCGCCGGCCGCCGGTTCAGGGCAGGACCAGCGCGCTGCGGGCCATTTCGGTGCTGCGGATCGTCACGAAGTCGTTGTAGGCCCGGTTGGCCGCCACCGGCAGTTTCGCGCCCAGCGTCATGGTGGCGCGGGTGAAGGCCATCTGCGCCTGGAAGTCTTCCTTGCGCAGGGCCTTCTGCTCGCTGGCCGTGGTGGCCTTCAGCCAGCGCGCATAGATATCGCGCACGGGACCGGCATGGGCCTCGAAGGCCGGGTCCAGGGCGGGCAGCGCGGGCGCCGGTTGCAGCGTGTAGGCGGGCGCCACGTAGCCGGCGGGCTGCTCGCGCTTGTAGGCACCGGGTTCGCCCATGCCGTCCTCGACATAGGCGATGAAGTCCGGCGCGGTGAAGATCTTGGTGCTGATCCTGCCGCCGGTCGAATCGACGTGGGCAACCACCTGCTCCTCGGGGAACGGCTCGCGCACGCCGAAGTTCCAGGTCTTGTCGATGAACAGGCCGTGGTGCTTTTCGAACGGTCCCTTGAACTCGACCCCACCCAGCTCGATGCCCAGGCCGCTGACGCCGAAGTTTTTCAGCTTGTCCTCGCCGGTCACATAGATCTCGCGCGCGGTCACGTATTCGCTGAGGCTGGGGTTGATCAGGCCGCCGCGGCCGTCGGCGTAGACGATGAAGCGCACGTCGCCCAAGCGGTCGGTATGCAGCTGATGCTCACCGGCAGCCAGGCTGATCGGCCGCGACGCGTGCGCGGCCACCGGCAGTTCCTTGCCATCGATGCTGATCGCCAGCGGTGCATCGGTCGGGTTGTCGATCTCGAAATCGACCTTGGAGGAACAGCCGGCCAGCGCAAGCGCGGCCATCATCGGCAACAACAGGTTCTTCATTGCGGGCAATCGTCCTTGACGTATGCAGCGGGAAAACAACAACGGATCCGGGGCCAGCCTCAGCTGGCCCAGGGCGGGCTGTAGCGCACCTTCAGCGTGCGCACGGCCGGTTCGGCGCGCAGCGCCTCCATCAGCTTGGAATCGACACGCACCGCGCTCTGCCCGGAGACATCGAGCATGCCGGCGATGCCGCCATCGGGGCCCTTCAGCAGCAGGTCCAGGCGCAGGGGCGTGCGGCCGGGGCGGTGGCGGTCGAGCAGGGCGTCGATGCGTTCCCACACCGGTCGCTGCTGGCGCAGGTCCAGCCGCAGTGACAGGCGCGTGGCGTAGTTCGCACAGACCTCGTCGAAGTCCCAGCACTGGCGGATCCGCAACGCGAAGCCGCCATTGAATTCGTCTTCGCGCAGGCCGCCCTTGACCACCAGGATGCGGTCCTTGGTCATCAGGTGGCCGAACTCGGCCATGGCATCGGAGAACGCGCTGCATTCGACGCGGCCCCGACCATCTTCCAGCTGGATGAAGATCTGGCTCTCGCCCTTGCGGCGCACGCCGACCACCTGGCCGGCAAGCACGGTCTGCACTTCCGGGCGCCAGCGCTTCTCGCCGCCGCCACTGTTGCTGTTGGCACTCCAGATCTTTTCCACCGAGCCAAGGTCGGTACCGACCAGGTCGCGCACATCATCGCGCCAGGGATCGAAGGGGTGGCCGCTGAGATAGAAGCCCAGCGTGTCGCGCTCGCCGTTTAGGCGCTGCAGCAACGGCCATTCGTCGGTTTCCTGCAGCTCCAGGTGGATGGCCTGCACGCCCGGCTCGGGGCCGCCGAACAGCGAGTTCTGGCCGGACGCGCGCTCGCGCGCCATCTGTTCGGTGGCCTTGATCACTTCCGGCAGCTGCAGCATCAGCGAGGCACGGTTGTGACCCAGCTCATCCAGCGCACCGCAGTTGATCATGGCTTCCAGCGTGCGCCGGTTGAGCTTGGCCGAACCGATGCGCGTGCAGAAGTCGAGCAGATCGGTGTAGTCGCCGCCGCGCAGGCGCTCGTCCACCACCGCTTCGCAGGCCCCCTGGCCGACGCCCTTGATCGCACCCAGGCCGTACTGGATCGTGTCCGGCGTGGCCGCTTCAAACATGAAGGCGGACTGGTTCACCTTCGGCGGCAGCACGGTCAGGCCGAGGTTGCGCACCTCGTCCAGGAAGCCGACCACCTTTTCGGTGTTGTCCATGTCCGAAGACAGCGTCGCGGCCATGAACTCGGCCGGGTAATGGCGCTTGAGCCAGGCCGTCTGGTAACTGACCAGGGCGTAGGCGGCGGCGTGCGACTTGTTGAAGCCGTAGCCGGCGAACTTCTCCATCAGGTCGAAGATCGCATCGGCCTTGGCTTCGCCGACGCCGTCCTTGGCCGCACCTTCGCGGAAGATCTCGCGGTGCTTGGCCATTTCCGCCGGCACCTTCTTGCCCATCGCACGGCGCAGCAGGTCGGCGCCGCCCAGCGAGTAGCCGCCGACGATCTGCGCCATCTGCATCACCTGCTCCTGGTACACCATGATGCCGTAGGTGTCGCGCAGGATGCGCTCGGTGCGCGGATCGGGATACTCCACGTCTTCGCGCCCGTGCTTGCGGTCGACGAAGGAGGGAATCAGGTCCATCGGGCCGGGGCGATACAGCGACACCAGCGCGATCAGGTCTTCGAAACGGTCGGGCTTGGCGTCCTTCAGCAGGCGGCGCATGCCCGAGGATTCGAACTGGAACACCGCACCGGTATTGCCCGAGGCGAAGATGTCCTTGTAGGTGGGCGCATCGTCCAGCGGCAGCTGGGTGATGTCCACCGGCGGAATGCCGGCGCGCTCGTGGCGCTTGTTGATCGCCTTCACCGCCCAGTCGATGATCGTCAGCGTGCGCAGGCCGAGGAAGTCGAACTTCACCAGGCCGACTTCTTCAACGTCGTTCTTGTCGAACTGGGTGACCGGATTCTTGCCGCGGCCCTCTTCATCGTGTTCGGCGAACAGCGGGCAGAACTCGCTCAGCGGCTCGGGCGCGATCACCACGCCGCCGGCGTGCTTGCCTGCGTTGCGGGTGAGGTCTTCCAGCTGCCGCGCCAGGTCGATCAGGTCGCGGACATCGTCCTCGCTCTGGTAGCGCTGGATCAGCTCGGGCGAGGCCATCTCGCTGTCCTTGCCCTCACCCATCGCATCTTTCAGCGAGATGCCGAGGATGTTCGGGATCAGCTTGGCGACACCGTCGACCAGGCCATAGGGGAAGCCGAGCACGCGGCCGGAGTCGCGCACCACCGCCTTGGCCGCCATGGTGCCGTAGGTGATGATCTGGCTGACCCGCTCGCGGCCATACTTGCGCGCGACGTAGTCGATGACTTCGTCGCGGCGGTCCATGCAGAAGTCGATGTCGAAGTCGGGCATCGACACGCGTTCGGGGTTGAGGAAGCGCTCGAACAGCAGGTTGTAGGGCAGCGGGTCCAGATCGGTGATCTGCAGCGCCCACGCCACCAGCGAGCCGGCACCGGAACCACGGCCCGGGCCGATCGGGATGCCCTGCGCCTTGCCCCACTGGATGAAGTCGGCCACGATCAGGAAGTAGCCCGGGAAGCCCATCTTGATGATGGTGTCCAGCTCGAACTCGAGGCGGTCGCTGTAATCCTGCGCGGTCATGCCGGGCGCGATGGGATTCTTTTCCAGGCGCGCGGCCAGGCCCTTGCGCGATTCGCTGCGGATCCAGCTGTCCAGCGTCTCCTCGTCGGGCACCGGATAGTCGGGCAGGAAGTAGGTGCCCAGGCGCATCTCGATGTTGCAGCGCTCGGCCAGCGCCAGCGTGTTGTCGATTGCATCGGGGATGTCGGCAAACAGCGCGCACATCTCCTCGGCCGACTTCAGGTACTGCTGGTCGCTGTACTCGCGTGGGCGCTTGGGGTCATCCAGCACGCGGCCGGTGGAGATGCACACGCGTGCTTCGTGCGCGCTGAAATCGGACGGCGACAGGAAGCGAACGTCGTTGCTGGCGATCACCGGCAGGCCGCGCTGGCCGGCGGCCATCAACGCGAACTGGTTGAAGCTTTCTTCGCCATCACGGCCGGTGCGGGTCAGCTCCAGGTGCAGACCGTCGCCGAACACGCGCTGCCAGTCGGCCAGCTGCTGTTCGGCCAGGTCATGCTTGCCATCCAGCGCCAGGCGCCCGGCCAGGCTGTCACGGCCGGCCAGGGCGAACAGGCTGGCGTTGCCGGCCTTCAGCCAGTCCGGATGCACGGCCACGCCGCCCTCGGGGCGATGGCCTTCCATCCAGGCGCGGGTCAGCAGCCGCGACAGGCTCAGGTAGCCCTCGCGGTCGCGGCACAGCAGGGTCATCCGCCACGGGTCCTGGCCTTCCTCGGCGATCATCACGTCGGCGCCGGCGATGGGCTTGATGCCCACGCCTTCGGCAGCCTTGTAGAACTTGACCAGAGCGAACAGGTTGTTGAGGTCGGTTACCGCCAGCGCAGGCAGGCCGAGTTCGACCGAGCGCGACAGCAGGTTGGCCTGCTTGGCTTTTTTCGGGTCAGCCTGGTCCGGCTTGGCCGGCACGCGGATGGTCGAGTCCGCCAGCGAGAACTCGGTGTGGACGTGGAGATGTACGAAGCGGGAGTTGGACATGCCGGACCAGGTTGGAGCGCGCAGGCCCCGGGTGCAGACGCGGGAATCGTCGCCGGGGTCGGGAAGCGCTGGAGTGCCCGGTCAGGGTAGCGAGGGCAGGGGGTGGCGACAAGCTCTTGACATGCCCGGGAAGACGGCCGGGTTCAGGCGTGCTGGAGGCCGCCTTCTGTAGAGCCGAGCCCATGCTCGGCTGCTGTGGACAGCCGAGCATGGGCTCGGCTCTGCAACTCCAGCAGGCTCAGGCGATGGCCGCGACAGCCGGCGTTTCCAGGCACGCGCGCACCGGGGCGAAGCTGCGCCGGTGCTCCGCGCACGGCCCGTGTTCACGCAGGGCGGCCAGATGCGCCGGGGTGCCGTAGCCCTTGTGCTGGTCGAAGCCGTACTGCGGGTGGCGAGCGTGCAGGTCCAGCATGTAGCGGTCGCGCGAGACCTTGGCCAGGATCGAGGCCGCCATGATCGCGCGGTCGATGCCATCGCCGCCGACCAGCGCCTGCGCCGGCAGCACCAGCCCCTTGGGCACCACGTTGCCATCGATGCGGGCGAAGCCGGCCACGTGGGCCACCGCCGCGACGACATCGCGCATGCCCTGCAGCGTGGCTTGATAGATGTTCAGGCGATCGATGGCTTCCACGTCCACCAGCACCACGTGCCAGGCCAGGGCGCGGTCGAGGATGCGGTCGTGCAGCTGCTCGCGGCGGGCCGCGGTCAGCTGCTTGGAATCATCCAGACCATTCAGTCGTGGCCGCTGCGGATCGAACACCACCGCTGCCACCGCGACGGGGCCAGCCAGCGGTCCCCGACCCGCTTCGTCGACACCGGCGATGCGGTGACCCGGGTCGATCACCGCGGCGCCATCAAACAGGGCCAGGCTGGCCGCTGCGGCATGGCGACGGCTCATGCTTTTTCCTGGCCGCGGACCAACATCTCGCCAACGGCATCGGCTGCACGCGCCGAGGCATTGCGGCGCAGGCGTTCATGCAGGCGCGCGTAGATACCGTGCAGGTCTGCGATCCGCTGCGGGTGGTCGAACCACTGCTGGACGGCCGCAGCCAGTTTCTCCGGCGTGCAGTCGTGCTGCATCAGTTCTGGCGCCAGGTCCTGGCCGGCAAGGATGTTGGGCAGGGCGAAGCGGTCGACCTTGATCAACCCCAGCGCCTTCACCAGGCGGTACGTCAGTTCGTTGACCCGGTAGCCGACGACCATCGGCCGCTTCACCAGCATCGCTTCCAGGGTCGCGGTGCCGGAGGCCAGCACCACCACGTCGGCGGCGATCATCGCGTTGCGCGCCTGGCCGTCCAGTACATGCGAATAGGCCACCGGCAGTGCCGAGCGTGACAGCTGTTCTTCGATCAGGCGACGGCAGGCCGCGTTGGCCGCAGGGACCACCACGTGCAGGCCGGGAATGCGCTCGGACACCTGCCAGGCGGCCTCGAAAAAGGCTTCGCCGAGCTTAGAGATCTCGCCCAGGCGGCTGCCGGGAAGCACGGCCAGCACCTTGGCCGAGGCGGGCAGGCCGAGTTCGATCCGGGCCGCTTCACGGTCGACGTGCAGCGGGATGTCATCGGCCATCGGATGGCCGACGAAGCGCGCGTCGATGCCGTGCTTGGCGTAGATCGGTGGTTCCATCGGGAACAGGCACAGCACCAGGTCGGCGCTGCTGCCGATCTTCTCGGCGCGCTTCTCGCGCCATGCCCATACCGAAGGGCTGACGTAGTGCACGGTGCGCACGCCACGCTGTTTCAGCCAGCGTTCGATGCCCAGATTGAAGTCCGGAGCATCGATGCCGATGAACACCTCCGGCTGCCACTCCAGCGCACGCTGGCGGAACGCCGAACGCAGCTTGAGCAGGCGCGGCAGATGGCGCAGCACTTCGGTCAGGCCCATCACCGCCAGTTCGCTGGCATCGTGCCAGGTCTGGCAACCGGCGCTGCGCATAGCATCGCCGCCGATGCCGGCGAATTCGGCATGCGGGAAGCGGGCCTTCAGTTCGCGTATCAGGCCCGCACCGAGCAGGTCGCCGGAGGCTTCACCAGCGACCAGCGCGATCCGCAACGGACGGTCGCTCAGCACCCGATGCGCAGGCACGCTGCCGACCATCGAGGCCAGCGAAATCACCTCGGCGCCGGCCGGCGCCTGGCCGGTCGCGCTGCTCATCGCAGCAGGTGCCTCTCGGTGTGTTCGATGAAGTCCAGCATCGACTTGACGTCGTCGCTGTCGCGCGCCTGCTCGGCCAGCTGCGCCTTGGCTTCGGCCAGCGGCAGGCCCGCCACGTACAGCGTGCGGTAGGCGCGCTTGATGGCGGTGATGCGCTCGGGGTCGAAGCCGCGGCGCTTCAGGCCCTCGCTGTTGATGCCGCGCGGGCGGCCCAGCGAGTCGGTGCCGACCATGGTGAACGGCGGCACGTCGCCATTGGTCAGCGCGCCCATGCCGAGGAAGGCATGCGCACCGATGCGGCAGAACTGATGCGCGCCGGCGAAGCCGCTGATGATCACGTAGTCACCCACGGTCACGTGGCCGGCCAGCGTGGTGTTGTTGGAGAACACGCAGAAGTTGCCGACGTGGCAATCGTGGGCCACGTGCGTGTAGGCCAGCATCCAGTTGTCATCGCCGATGGTGGTGATGCCACCGCCGCCGCCGGTGCCACGGTTGAGGGTGACGAACTCGCGGAACACGTTGCGGTCGCCGATCACCAGTTCGGTGCGTTCACCGGCGTACTTCTTGTCCTGCGGCTCGCCGCCGACCGCGACGTGGCCGATGAAACGGTTGTCGCGGCCGATCCGGGTCGGGCCGTGCACGCTGCAGTGCGGGCCGACCTGGGTGCCGGCACCGATTTCGACGTCCGGGCCGATGATCGTGAACGCGCCCACGCGGACATCGTCGGCCAGGCGCGCCGACGGATCGATCACGGCGGTGGGATGGATCAGGGGGGCGTTGTCGCTCATCTCGGGCCTCCAGCCAGGGTCATTCGCGGGTGCCGGCGCACAGCACCTCGGCGCAGGCGACGACTTCGCCGTCGACCTTGGCCACGCAGTCGTACACGGCCATGTTGCGGATCACACGCTTGATCTCCACGTGCATTTCCAGCACGTCACCCGGCACCACCTGCTTGGTGAAGCGGGCCTTGTCGACCTTGACCATGTAGAACAGCTTGGACTGCGCATCGCGGCCCAGCGTCAACTGGGTCAGCACGCCACCGGCCTGGGCCATGGCTTCGATGATCAGCACGCCGGGCATGATCGGCTGGCCCGGGAAGTGGCCCTGGAAGAACGGCTCGTTGATGCTGACGTTCTTGGTCGCGACGATCGTGCGCTTCTCGTAGTCGATCGACACCACCTTGTCCACCAGCAGGAACGGGTAGCGGTGCGGAAGCAGCGTCTGGATCTGCGCCATGTCCGGCAGGGTCTGGGGCTGGCTCATTCTTTCTCCTTGCTCACAGACAGGATGCGACGGGCCAGTGCATCGAGCTGCTTGAAGCGCGCGGCGTTTTTGCGCCACGTGCGGTTGTCGGTCAGGGGCGTGCCGGAGGAATACTCGCCCGGCTCGGTGATGGAGTTGCGGACCACCGATTTGCCGGTGATCACGACCTTGTCGCAGATTTCGAGATGACCGACGACGCCAACGGCGCCGCCGAGCAGGCAGTAACGGCCGATCTTGGCGCTGCCGGCAATACCGGTGCACCCTGCGATGGCCGAGTGGGCGCCGATCTGCACGTTGTGTGCGATCTGCACCAGGTTGTCCAGGCGGACGTCCTCGGCCAGCACGGTGTCTTCCAGCGCGCCACGGTCAACACAGGTGTTGGCACCGATCTCGCAGTCGTCGCCGATGCGCACGCCGCCAAGCTGCGGCACCTTGATCCATTTGCCGGCATCCATTGCCAGGCCGAAGCCGTCGGCGCCCAGCACGGCGCCGGGATGGATGCGCACGCGCTTGCCCAGCTTGACGCGGGTGACCAGGGTGACGCGGGCGATCAGCTCGCAGCCGCTGTCGAGGGTGCAGTCTTCGCCGATGATGCTGCCGGCGCCGATGATGCAGTTCTCGCCGATGACGCTGCGTGCGCCGATGGTGACGAACGGGCCGACGTGGGCGCTGGCGGCGACCTGCGCCTGCGGATCGATCACCGCGCTGGGGTGGATGCCGGGCGGGCGGGTCGGGGCGATGTCGAACAGCGCGCCGATCTTGGCAAAGGTGGTGTAGGGATCCTTGGCAACCAGCGCGGTGCCGGGAGCTGCGTCGGCATCCTCGGCGCGCAGGACCACGATGCCGGCCTGGCTGTCGGCCAGCTGGGCGCGGTAGCGCGGGTTGGCAAGGAAGGTCAGCTGGCCGGCACCGGCATGGGCGAGGGTGGCCACGCCATGGATGGCGGTGCTCGGGTCGCCATGGACCTGCAGGCCGAACTGATCGGCGAGTTGCTGGGCGGTGTAGGTAGGAGTATTCACGGCGGGAGTTTAACGTGTGACGCCATTGCGGTCATGCGGGAGCAAAAGCCGGCGCCGGGTTGATCCGTGGGGCGATGGCGCAGGGGACTGCCCAGGACACGCCGTAAACCCGTCCCTGGGGGCTCGATGGCGCCATCCATGGCGCCAACGGTCCTGGTCAGCCCCCTGCGCCATCACCGGATGGTCTCCCGCGCGCGAGCGGATCCAACGTCCACAGTCGCCTGCAGCCCCGAGCCATACTCGGCTCACCGCGCGTCAGCGTGCGCTTCAATAACGAAAACGCCGGGCAATGCCCGGCGATTCGAGACCCGTCTGGTGGAGAGCCCCCCTTCTGTTAAGGGGGGCGCGCCAGCGGTGCGGGGGATAGGTGAAATGCGCGGACAATTCACCGGAGGTGGATCAGTTCCGAGGAACGTCGTTCCTCAGAACTGGCCACCGAACGTGAATTGCAGGCGTTCGATCTCGTCGCCGTCCTTCTTCTTCAGCGGGAACGCGTAGCTGATAGAGATCGGTCCGACCGGGGCGCGCCACAGCAGGGCCACACCGGTGGACACGCGCAGCTCGTTGGCCTTGAAGTTGTCGGTGCCGTTGTAGACGTTGCCGAAGTCGACGAAGGCCGATACGCGGGCCGACGGGCTGTCGAACAGGCGCGGGAAGTAGGCTTCGACCGAACCGACGGTCTTCAGCGAGCCACCCAGCGGCTGGCCGTTCGGGTAACCGCTGGTGACTTCACGCGGGCCGAGGGTGTTGTCCTCGAAACCACGCACCGAGTTGGTACCACCGGCGTAGAAGTTCTCGTAGAACGGCAGGCCCGACGCGGTGACGGTACGGGTGGTGCCGTCGCCGTTGTCGATCACGCGGGTCTTGTCGTTGCCGTAGGAATCACCGTAGCCGATTTCGGCGCGGGTGTTGATCACCAGCGAGGGGATGATCGGCCAGTACTTGCTGATCTGGTAGTTCAGCTTGTAGTACTCGATGGTCGAACCCGGCAGCGTGGTTTCCAGGCCCACGCGCTGGTAGGTACCGCGGGTCGGCATGAAGTAGTCGTTGCGGGAGTCGCGCGCCCAGCCCAGCTCCGTGCGCCATGCATGGAAGGTGCGGCTGCCGACGGCATCGATGTAGTCGATGATCGACTTCGGAGTCGAGCCCGCATACGTGGTGATCTGGTTGCTGTCGATGCCGAACATCAGCGAGACGGTGTCGGTCTCGGTGATCGGCACGCCGAACACCACCTGCGCCGAACCGTTGGTGCTGTTGTACTGCGCGGTGTTGAAGTCGGAGTAGTCCAGCTCGCGCCAGGACAGGTTGTAGCCCAGCGAGACGCCGTCATCGGTGAAGTACGGATTGGTGTAGCTGAAGCCGTAGCGCTGCAGGTAGCTGCTGCGCGAGGCTTCGACCGACACCCGGTTGCCGCCGCCCAGGAAGTTGTTCTGCGACAGCTGCACCGAGGTGGTCATGCCGTAGGACTGCGAATAGCCCAGGCCGAACACGAAGCTGCCCGAGGTGGTTTCCTTGACGTTGTAGACGACGTCGACCTGGTCGTTGCTGCCGCTGACGGCCGGGGTTTCCACTTCGACGCCTTCGAAGTAGCCCAGGCGCTGCAGGCGGATCTTGGAACGGTCGATCGCGGCCTGCGAGTACCAGCTGTTCTCGAACTGGCGCATTTCGCGGCGCATCACCTCGTCGGAGGTGCGGGTGTTGCCCTTGAAGATGATGCGGCGGACGGTCACGCGCGGGCCGGGCACGACCTGCATGTTGACCGCCACGGTCTGCTCGGCGCGGTTGGTGGTCGGAATCGGGTTCACCTTGGCGAAGGCGTAACCGATGTTGGACAGCGAGTTGGTGATCGAGTCGGAGCTGAATTCCAGCAGCGCACGCGAGAACGTGTCGCCGGACTTCTGCACGACCATGCGCTCGACGTCTTCCTGCGGCAGGATCGTATCGCCGCTGACCTTGATCTCGGAGATCTTGTACTGGTCACCTTCGGTCACGCCGGCGGTGATGAACATGTCGCGCTTGTCGGGGCTGATCGACACCTGCGTCGAGTCGATGCTGAAGTCGACATAGCCGCGGTCCAGGTACCAGGAATTCAGCTTCTCCAGGTCGCCGGAAAGCTTTTCCTTGGAGTACTGGTCGTCACGGCGGTACCACGACGCCCAGTTGTGTTCCTTGGACTCCCAGTACTCCAGGATGTCCTTGCTGTCGTACTTCTCGGTGCCGACGATGTTGACGTGGCGGATCTTGGCCGCCTTGCCTTCCTTGATCGCGATGGCGATGTCGACGCGGTTGCGATCCAGCGGGCTCACCGTCGGGGTGATGTCGACGGTGTATTTGCCACGGTCGTTGTACTGGCGGCGAAGTTCCTGGGTCACGCGGTCCAGGCTCAGGCGATCGAAGGTGCCGCCTTCGGTCAGGCCGATGTCGGACAGGCCCTTGAGCAGCTGGTCGGACTTGATGTCCTTGTTGCCGGTGACGGTCAGCTTGTTGATCGCCGGACGCTCCTTGACGGTCACCACCAGGATGCTGCCCTGGCGATCCAGCTGCACGTCTTCGAAGAAGCCGGTCTTGTACAGGGCGCGGATGGTCTCGCCGACCTTGCTGTCGGTGACGGTCTCGCCACGCTCGACCGGCAGGTAGGTGAACACCGTACCGGAGCTGATGCGCTGCAGGCCGTCGACGCGGATGTCGCTGACAGTGAAGGGCTCGGCTGCCTGGGCCAGGGCGGGAGCGCCGGTGACGGCGGCGAGGGCGAGGGCCAGCAGGCGGCGATTGGGGAGTCGCGTCATGTCACGTCCGGTAGGAAGGTCGATTTCATTGGTAAGGGATGCCGACGCTGTAGACGGCAAAAACATGGAAAAGTTCATCGCGGGACCAGGCCGAGGATGTCGTTGTAGAACGCCAATCCCATCAGCCCGGCCAGCAACGCCAGGCCGATGTATTGGCCGGCGGCGACGGCACGCTCGCTCAGCGGGCTGCCCTTGACCAACTCGATAAGGTAATACAGCAGGTGGCCGCCGTCCAAGATGGGGATCGGCAGCAGGTTGATGATGCACAGGCTCAGCGACAGCAGGGCGAGGAACTGGATGAACCAATCCACGCCACGTTTGGCCGAAATATTGGCGACCCGGGCAATGGTGACCGGGCCGGAAACGTTCTGCAGCGAGGCTTTGCCGGTGACGATCCGGCCCATCATGGCCAATGAATCGGCGGCCATCCTGCCGGTTTCACGCACCGCCACCGTCACCGACTGCAGCGGGCCGAACTTGAGCAGGGTGTCGTAGGCGGGGCTGTAGCTCTGGGCAAAGCCGGCGCCGATCTGCCAGGTGGGTTGGCCCTTGCCGTCCTTGCCCTGGCGCGGGGTGATCTCCAGCGCCAGGCGCTCGCCGCCACGCAACACCTCGATCATCGCCGGGCCACCGCGGCGGCCGAGGCTGCCCACTTCGCTGATGGCCTGCTCGACGCTGTCGATGCGCTGGCCGTCGATCGCCACGATCAGGTCGCCGGTCTGCAGGTGACCTTCCGCCGCCGAACCCTTCACGATGTTGTCCACCAGCGGCGGCTGCAGCCACGCACGCCAGTACACGCCGGCCAGGATCGGAACCCGGCGTTCATCGAAACCGGCCGGCAGCTGCGACAGCGGCAGGGTGCGCGAGCGCAGCTGGTCTGCAGGGTCCAGAACTTCAAGGGTCACATCGCGACGGTCCATCGCCGCCGCGGTCAGGGCCATGCTGGCCTCACCCAGGGTGATCACATCACGGCCGTCCACGCTCAGCAGGCGGTCACCACTGCCGAGCCCGGCCGTGGCGGCCATGCCCGTAGCGCGGCCCACGGTTGCGGAATAGTCCTGCTTGCCGATCACGAACATCGCCCACAGCAGCAGGATGCACAGCAGCAGGTTGGCGATCGGGCCGGCGGCGACAATGGCGATGCGCTGCCATACGGTCTTGTGATTGAAGGCCTGGCCGCGCTCGTGCGGGTGGACCTCGACTTCGCGTTCGTCGAGGAATTTCACATAGCCGCCCAGCGGAATGGCGGCGATGGCGAACTCGGTGCCATGGCGGTCGCGACGCGACCACAGCGGACGGCCGAAGCCGACCGAGAAGCGCAGTACCTTGACCCCGCACAGGCGCCCGACCCAGTAATGCCCGAATTCGTGGAAGGTGACCAGCAGCCCAAGGCTCACGATCATCCACCAGACCGATCCGATGAAGTCAGTCATGCAGGTTCACATTGGCGGACACGGGCGGCGGCGTCATACGGGATGGGTGCGCTGTTCAGGTGGCGGCGATGGCGTTCAGGGTCAGCTGGCGGGCCCGCTGGTCGGCGGACAACAGAACCTCAAGTGTATCGGCTGGTTCGGTCGGCAGTGTTGAAAGAGCGTTAGCAACCAGCGTCGGAATGGTCAGGAAGCCTATGCGGCCCTGAAGAAACGCTGAAACAGCCTCTTCGTTGGCGGCGTTCAGCACCGCCGGGGCGGTACCACCGGCGCGCATCGCCTGCCATGCAAGGGCCAGACAGGGGAAGGCGTCGGTGTCGGGGGCCTCGAAATCCAGCCGGCCCTGGGTCAGCAGGTCCAGCCCGGACACGCCCGATTCGATCCGTTGCGGCCAGCCCAGGCCCACCGCCAGGGTGGTGCGCATGTCTGGCAGGCCCATCTGCGCCAAGGTGGAGCCGTCAACGAACTCCACCAGCGAATGCACCAGGCTCTGCGGGTGCACCAGCACCTCGATGCGCTCGCCGGGGATGCCGAACAGATGGTGGGCCTCGATCACTTCCAGGCCTTTATTCATCAACGTCGCCGAATCGACCGAGATCTTCGGTCCCATCGACCACTTCGGGTGCGCCACGGCCTGGGCCGGGGTGACCTGCTCCAGTTCGGCGCGGCTGCGCCCGCGGAACGGTCCGCCCGAGGCGGTCAGCAGGATGCGGCGCACGCCGGCACCGTCGAGGCTGGCATCACGTGAACGCAGGCACTGGAAGATCGCGCTGTGCTCGCTGTCGATCGGAATGATCTCGGCGCCGGCACGTTCGGCGGTACGGGTCAGCAGTTCGCCGGCCAGTACCAGGGATTCCTTGTTCGCCAGCAGGATGCGCTTGCCGGCCGCAGCGGCGGCCAGGGTCGAGGACAGGCCGGCGGCGCCGACGATCGCGGCAACCACGGTATCGCAGGCGTCACTGGCCGCCAGCTGGTCCAGCGCGGCATGGCCGGCGTGGGCCTGGGTGGCCAGGCCGGCATCGCGCAGGCCGTCACGCAGTTCGGCATACAGGGTTTCGTCGGCGATCACCGCATGCGCGGGCCGGTGCTGCCGGCACAGGGCCAGCAGCGCCTGTACCTGGCGGCCGGCGGCGAGCACGGTGGCCTGGTAACGCAGCGGATGGCGGGCGATCACGTCAAGCGTGGAGGCACCAATCGAGCCGGTGGCGCCGAACACGGCGACCCGGCGCAGGTCTGCAGCAGCATCCATGGTCAGAACCCGAAGATTTCCTTGCCCAGTGCGAACACCGGGATGGCCGCCAGCACGCCGTCGACGCGGTCGAGCACGCCGCCGTGGCCGGGGATCAGGTGGCCTGAATCCTTGGCGCCGGCATGGCGCTTGATCAGGCTTTCGAACAGGTCGCCCAGTACCGAGGCGAACACGGCCACCACCGAGGTGACCAGCAGGCCCGGCAGGTGCGCGGCATCGATGCCGGCCAGCCAGCCCAGGCCGACGGCCACCGCAACACCGGCGATCAGCCCACCGACGAGGCCTTCCCAGGTCTTGTTCGGGCTGATCCGCGGTGCCAGCTTGTGCTTGCCGAAGTGACGGCCGGCGAAGTAGGCGCCCGAATCAGCGGCCCAGACCAGCGCCAGCGCGGCCAGCAGCCACAGGTGGCCCTGATGGCCCGGCGGGTCGCCGCCGGCATGGATCAGTACCAGCGCCGCCCACGCCGGCACGATCGCCAGGGTACCGGCCAGCAGCTTGAGGATGCGTGCCGGACTGCCGGGTTGCGCGCCGAAGTTGAAGAAGCGCAGCCACACCAGCGCGCCCAGCCACCAGGCCACGCCCACCAGGGTCGCGATCTGGAACAGCACCAGGGTGCCGGCATCAGCCCACACCAGCAGCACCATCAACACAAGGTTGAGGACCAGCAGCACGGTGCGGGCGAGGGTGTCTTCGACATCGGCCAGTTTCAGCCATTCCCACAGGCCGATCAGCAGCACGGCAGCAGCGGCGGCGGCCAGCCATTGCGTGGGCAGCAACAGGATCGCAGCAATGGCGACCGGCGCCATGATCAGCGCGGCGAGGACTCGGGTCTTGGTCATGGGCTGGACGTCTCGGTGGCCAGGGCGGCGATCTGGGCGCTGGTCAGGCCGAAGCGGCGCTCACGGCTGGCGTAGGCATCCAGCGCCAGCTGCAGCTGCGCGGCGTCGAAATCCGGCCACAGCGCTTCGGTGAACCACAGCTCGGTATACGCCAGCTGCCACAGCAGGAAATTGCTGATGCGGGTATCGCCGCCGGTGCGGATGAACAGGTCCGGTGGCGGCAGGTCGGCCAGAGCCACCTGTCGCCCCAGCAGGGATTCGTCGATCTGCTCGGGAAGCAGGCGGCCGGCGGCCACTTCAACGGCCAGCGCGCGTGCGGCACGGGCGATGTCCTGGCGGCCACCATAGCTGGCGGCGATCGACAGGGTCAGGGCACTGTTGTCGGCGGTGCGCTGTTCGGCCAGCTGCATGCGGCTGACCAGCCCGGCGCCGAAGCGCTCACGTTCGCCGATGAAGCGCACACGCACGCCGCGCCGATGCAGCTCGTCCACTTCGCGATCGAGCGCGCCGAGGAACAGCTTCATCAACGCATCGACTTCTTCCTGCGGCCGGCCCCAGTTCTCGCTGGAAAACGCGAACAGGGTCAGCGCCGGAATGCCCAGTTCCAGGCAGCGCTCGATGGTACGGTTGACCGCACGCGCACCGGCCCGATGGCCGATGACGCGGGGGCGACGGCGCTGCTGTGCCCAACGCCCGTTGCCATCCATGATGATGGCAACGTGGCGCGGCAGGGCGGCCGGCAGGGGAGGCGGGACTGAAGGCATCGACTTCAGACCGACATCAGTTCCTTTTCCTTGTCGGCGACGACCTTATCGATGTCCTTGATGTTGGCGTCGGTCAACTTCTGGATATCGTCTTCGCCGCGCTTCTTCTCGTCTTCGCTGATGACCTTGTCCTTCAGCAGCTTGGCGACTTCCTTGTTCGCATCCTGGCGGATGTTGCGCACGGCGATCTTGGCGCCTTCGCCTTCCTTCTGTACCTGCTTGGTCAGTTCCTTGCGGCGCTCTTCGGTCGGCGGCGGCAGGTTGACGCGGATCGAGGTGCCGATGGTGTTCGGGGTCAGCTCGATGTTGTACAGGCCCTTCTCGATCTCCTTGATCATGCTCTTGTCGAAGGGCGTGACCAGCAGGGAGTGGGCGTCGGGGTTGGAAATGGACGCGACCTGGTTCAGCGGCGTGCTGGCGTTGCCGTAAGCATTGACCGTGACGCGGTCCAGCAGGGCCGGCGTTGCGCGACCGGTGCGGATCGAGGTGAGGGTGTGCTTAAGAGCGTCGATGCTCTTGGCCATGCGCGTCTGCGCGTTGTTCTTGATGTCGTTGAGCATCGCCAGGGTCCTGGATGTAACTGGAATCGGGCGATTATAGGCGAATACGGGACGCCGCCGGGCCTGAATCGGCCCGGAGGTCGCCTTGCGCTCAGCCTCAGGCCGGGTCGCGGCCCTGGACGAGGGTGCCGATGTTCTCGCCGTGCAGGATCTTCAGCAGCTCGCCCGGCTGTCCCATGTCGAACACGCGCATCGGCAGGTCGCTGTCACGGGCCAGGGCGAAGGCGGCGGTATCCATCACTTCCAGGCCACGACGGATCACTTCGTCGTAGCTCAGGCTGTCGAAACGGACGGCGTCGCTGTACTTGTTCGGATCCTTGTCGTACACGCCATCGACCTTGGTTGCCTTCAGCAGCAGGTCGGCGCCGATCTCGATGGCGCGCAGGGCTGCGCCCGAGTCGGTGGTGAAGAACGGGCTGCCGACGCCTGCGGCGAAGATCACCAGGCGGCCTTTTTCCAGATGGCGGATGGCGCGGCGGCGGATGTAGTCCTCGCACACGTCGTTGATCTTGATCGCGCTCATCACGCGGGCCTTGGCGCCCACTTTTTCCAGCGCATCCTGCATGGCCAGCGCGTTGATGACCGTGGCCAGCATGCCCATCTGGTCGCCGGTGACGCGGTCCATGCCGCCAGCGGCCAGGCCTGCACCGCGGAAGATGTTGCCCCCACCGATGACCAGGGCGACTTCGGCGCCGGCCTGCTGGGCTTCGACGACTTCACGGGCCAGGCGATTGATGATCTTGGGGTCGATGCCGTAGTCCTCATCTCCCATCAGCGCCTCCCCGGAAAGTTTCAACAGGATGCGGCGATAGGCGAGCTTGGACATAGGGACCTCGGGTGCGTGGAAATCGCGGGCGATTCTACGCGCAAGCGGCGCGCGGCCAAAGCGTTTTGTGCACTGCGGCGCAAAATACCGGTGTGCCCCGTACATCCGGGGCGCACCATTCAGCCCAGCTCGGCGCCCGCAGTGGCAGACAGTTCATCATGCCCGAGTTCGCCGGGAGAGCGTGCAATGACCCGGTTGCGGCCCAGGTTCTTGGAGCGGTAAAGCACGTCATCTGCAGCGCGCAGCAGGTCCTGCACGCCGGCAAAACGCTCGTAGCCGCCCTGGGTGGCTACTCCGGCCGAGAAGGTGATGAACAGCGGACCGCCTTCCAGTTCCGCCATCGGAGTGGCGACGATGTTGGCCAGCACCCGGCGGATCACGTCCAGCGCCACCGATTCGCTGGTGTTGGGCAGCAGGGCGACAAACTCCTCGCCGCCGAAGCGGGCCACGGTGTCGCTGTTGCGCAGCTGCCCCTGCAGCTTGCCGGCAAAGACGCGCAGCACCTCGTCACCGGTCAGGTGGCCGTGCGCATCGTTGATTTTCTTGAAGTCATCCAGGTCGATGAAGGCCACCGACAACGGCCAGCCATGGCGGCCGGCACGCAGGAATTCCTGTTCAAGCACGGCTTCGAGCTGGCGGCGGTTGAGCACGCCGGTCAGGGCGTCGCGATGGGCCTGGTCGGCCAGGCGCTTGGCACGGGCCTCGAATTCATCGGCGCGCCGGCGGGCCTGGTCGGCATCCTGCAGCTCGCGCAGGTTGCGCAGGGTTGCGAGCTCCTGGGCGTGGTCGATCAGCTCGCGCACGCGGGCCGGCGAATTCAGGCCGTTCTCGAACAGGCTGGCGATGTCCGGCAGCGCTTCGCTGATCCGGGCCAGGACCTGGTCGAAGCGGGCACTGTCCAGCTCCAGCCGGTCGTGGACCTGCTGCAGGGCGCGCTCACGGGCGGCATCGGCATCTTCATCCAGCCAGATGTCGGCAACGGCGCCAGACAGCTGTACGCAGGCCTGGAATGGATTCTCGGCGGCACCTTCGTCTTCGCTGTGGCGGATGCTGTCGACCAGGTAACGCGGCAGGCCCCACTCCTCGGCTACCCATGCACCGACGTCGGCGTGGCTGCAGCCGAGTTCCTGGCGCTCGCGCGCGATCAGGTCGGGGTTGTCGCGCGCTTCGCGCAGCAGGGGCAGGTAGCGTTCGGATTCGGCCTGTGCCAGGCACAGCACGCCCATGTCCTGCAGCAGCCCGGCCAGCATCAGCTCCTCCAGCCGGCGCAGGCCGCGCGCCTGGCCGAGCTGGCTGGCGGCCAGCGCGCTGAGGATGCTGCGCTTCCAGGCGCGTTGGCGCAGGTCGTGGTCGGCGCCGCCTTTGCCGGTCAGGCCCTGGGTGACAGTGAAGCCCAAGGCGAGGCTGATCGTAGCGTTCAGCCCGAGCATGGTCAGCGCCTGGCCGAGGTTCTCGATCCGGCGCCGGCTGGCGTACAGCGGCGAATTGGCGATGCGCAGCATGCGGGCACTCAACGCCATGTCGATGGCGATGATGTCCGCAGCGGTTGCGATGTCCGCTTCCGGATCCTGGGCCAGTTCGATGATGCGCAGGGCAATACCGGGCGGCGAGGGGAGGTTGCGGCAAAGCGCCAGTGCAGCTGTCAGCTCGGGAGGCATGTCGGGTCGTTCAATTCCATTAGGACAAGAATACCTAGGAATGCATCACAGTCCGCGACTTTCGTTCCTGTTATGTGACTGCAGCTTCCCTTTGCCGAGTATCGGCTTGATTCGCACGCAACGCAAAGACCCTTGGTTCCGGTGTGCGCACCAACGGTGCACACCCACAGAAAGGGCGCCCACCGCGGGGGGCAGGCACAAAAAAAGAGCCGCGGTTTCCCGCGGCTCCTTCTGGTTTCATTGCAGCCGGGAGGCTGGAATCAGACCTGCATCGCCTTGGCAACTTCAGCGGCGTAGTCTTCCACCACCTTCTCGATGCCTTCGCCAACGACCAGCAGCTGGAAGCCAGCCACGTCGGCGCCGGCAGCCTTGACCACCTGCTCGACGGACTTGTCGCCGTCCAGCACGTAGCTCTGGCCGTACAGGGTCACTTCGCTGACGATCTTGTTGATCTTGCCGCTGATGATCTTTTCCAGGATGTCGGCCGGCTTGGACTTGTCCTTCTCGGACATCTTGGCCAGTTCGATTTCCTTTTCCTTTTCCACGAACTCGGCCGGCACATCGGCAGCCTTGTTGTGCGGCGGCTTCAGCGCAGCCACGTGCATGGCCAGGCCGCGAGCCAGTTCGGCGTCGCCGCCGATCAGGTCGATCAGCACGCCGACCTTGCCGTTGGTGTGGACGTAGGAACCCACGTTGCCGGTGGTGTCCAGCTTGACCAGGCGACGGATGAGGATGTTCTCGCCCAGCTTCTGGATGGCGGTGGCGCGGGCTTCTTCGACGGTTTCGCCGGTGGCCAGCTTGGCGCTCTTCAGCACTTCCACGTCGGTGGCGCCCGATGCCAGGGCAGCGGCAGCGACGGAATCGACGAAGTTCTTGAAGTTGATGTCGTTGGCGACGAAGTCGGTTTCCGAGTTGATCTCGACCAGCACGGCCTTGCCGCCGTCCTGGGCCAGGCCCAGACGACCTTCGGCGGCCACGCGGTCAGCCTTCTTGTCGGCCTTGGCAGCGCCGGACTTGCGCAGCGCTTCAGCAGCGGCGTCGATGTTGCCGCCGGCCTCGGTGAGCGCCTTCTTGCATTCCATCATGCCGGCGCCGGTGCGCTCGCGCAGTTCCTTGACCAGGGAAGCAGTGATTTCCACGGGATTACCTCACGAAAGAAAGGGGTTGGGCCGGCATGGTGGCCGGCCCGTGTGACAGTTTCCTGTCGTCGCGCCATCGGCAGCGGACAGGAAAGGTGGGCGCGTGGCGCCCACCAGGGCCTGGATCAGGCCTGGGCTTCGCCCTTGTCGGCAGCAACGGCCTTCTTGGCCGGAGCGCGGCGAACCGGCTTGCCTTCTTCGGCCGGAGCGTCGGCGAACTCTTCTTCACGGACGGTGGCGGCGTGCGGTGCAGCAGCCTTGCCTTCCAGCACGGCGTCAGCAGCAGCGCGTGCGTACAGCTGCACGGCACGGATGGCGTCGTCGTTGCCCGGGATCGCGTAATCCACCAGCTCCGGGTTGTAGTTGGTATCGACGACAGCGATCACCGGGATGCCGAGCTTCTTGGCTTCCTTGATGGCGATGTCTTCGTGGCCGATATCGATGACGAAGATCGCGTCCGGCAGACGGTTCATGTCCTTGATGCCGCCCAGCGAGGCTTCCAGCTTGTCGCGCTCGCGACGCAGGCCCAGCACTTCGTGCTTGACCAGCTTCTCGAAGGTGCCGTCGGACTCACCGGCTTCCAGTTCCTTCAGGCGGGCAACCGACTGCTTCACGGTACGGAAGTTGGTCAGGGTGCCGCCCAGCCAACGCTGGTTCATGAACGGCATGCCGCAACGCTCGGCTTCTTCGCGGATCGACTCACGCGCGCTGCGCTTGGTGCCCAGGAACAGGATGGTGCCGCGCTTCTGGGCAACCGACGAGATGAAGTTCATCGCGTCGTTGAACAGCGGGACGGTCTTTTCCAGGTTGATGATGTGGATCTTGCCGCGGGCGCCGAAGATGTACGGAGCCATTTTCGGGTTCCAGTAGCGGGTCTGGTGGCCGAAGTGGACGCCGGCTTCCAGCATCTGACGCATGGTGACCTGGGGCATTGCAATACTCCTGATGGGGAACCGGCGATTCCGCCCGCGGGATAGGTATGCGGGACGCGTGGAAGCGCTGAAGGTTCCGGGGTTGGGCTTCCCTGTTGCCTCCGTGGCCGAACTCCTTGCGGAGCACCCCGGCACGGATGGGGGCAGCAGGTGTGGATTCACCGGTGACGTCCGGTGTGGACGGCGTCCTGCGCACAGGGCGGCAGGACATCCAGGCGATTATAGCCCGCTTGGCGGGCGGGCTGCAATTGCGGGCGTCGGCGCGGCCAGGATCACCTCTGCGCCGTCCTGCAGGCGGGCGTGGAACCTGCCGCCGGCATAGCCATCGGCGCGTGGCGGCAGCTGCCACGCGCGCTGGCGCGCCGCCAGTACGTAGCCGGCAAGACCGGGCAGCAGCAGGCTGCGGTGGCCGCCGACTGCCTCATAGGAAAGGTCGCTCAGGCGCGCGTGCCCGATGCCACTGTTCAGAAGTCGCAGCATGAGTTGCGACCCGTTGAGCACCACCTCTGCCTGCAGGCAGGGGGACGCTGGGCCAACCGGTTCGCCGCGGAACAGGGGCAGTGAATAGCGTGGCATGGCCGGTTCTGCCGGTGCCAGGATGATACGGAATGCCTGTTCGGCGGCCACAGGCGCGGACGACGCCGGAAGCAACCAGACGCGCTGGCGCGCACCGGCAGGTACATCCAGCAGGGTTGGGCTGGCCAGCACCTGCGCGCTGCGTTGCAGGTGTTCGGCACCCGGTTGCTGGTCCCACGCCCAGATCTGCACCTGGCCGCGCCAGTGCCCAGGGCCGGGATTGTGCAGCCACAGCTCGGACCGCCCCTGTGCGGCCGGCAGGCGCAGGGTGGTCGGCATCAGATCCAGCGCCTGCACGGGCATGGGCAGCAGTGCCAGCAACAGGGGCAGCAGCCGGCGCATCAGTAGTAGGTGGTTGGCGGTTCAGATGCGGCACGCCCTTGCTCGTCCTGCGCTGGCGGGGCCAGTTCACGGATCTGTGGCGGCAGGTGCAGGGTGTCGCTGTGCTGCTGTGGCACCGGGCAACGGGGGCCGCCCTCCGTGCCGGCGCAGCCTTCAACCACGGTCAGGCGGATCTGCAACGGAGCGGGCGCCGGGTCGGCCCACGCTGTCGTGCTGGCAATGGACATCGCTCCGATCAGTACTGCCCGAACCACCTGCCATCCACCCTGTTGTCGACCTGATGCGCGGTATCGGCCGACATGGGGGATTCTGTAGTGCGGGGCGTCACTCAGTAGGTGATCGTTACCTGTACCAGGTCGTTGTAGGTGCCGGCCGGCGGTTGGCCACTCACCGGCGGTACCCGGCCGTAGATGGTCAAGGGTTGCGCGCTGCCAGTGCCGACACCGCTGAAGGTGTCCACGTTGAGCGTATTGCCCCAGCGCTGGCTGCGCGCAGCATCCCGGTACAGCTCATAGGTCAGGTAATAGTTGTTGCTGCCGATGGTGGTGCGCATGCGCCGGGTACTGCTCAGGGCAGGGTTGTTCTGGCCGTTGTCGAGGCTGACCTGGAACGCGGTGCGCTTGAGGCAGGTCAGGGTGAGGGTGGCGGTCTGGTCGATGTTGGCGGGAATGCCGCCGGTGACGTTGCCGAAATTCATGGTGGTGGTTAAGTAGCTGCCGCATTGCGGCAGCACGGTGGCAGTGGCATTGAAGCTGAAGGCATTGCTGGCGGTGTTGGTGCCGGTAGCGCCGCCATTGCAGGTGGCCGGCACGGTGGCGGTGCCCAGCAGCACCTCGTTCCAGGCCCAGGTGAGCACCACGCTGGCACCGGTGAAGGTGCTGCTGTAGTTGCCGGAGGCCAGCACCTGGTTGGCCGGGATCTGTGCGAACAACTGCGTGGTACGGCTGCCGGAGCCGCCGATCAGCGGCACGCTGTAGGTCATCGTCAGTTCCTGTGCGGGCGGTGTGCCGCGCGGTGCCAGGCCGGTGACTTCGCTGTAGTTGGCGACGTTGTAGATCTGGAAATTGAGCGGATCACCGCTGCCGTTGACCATTGTCCGCCACGGCGAAGTACTGGTGCCGCCGGTGCCATTGCCCAGGCCGATGCAGACGCGGATGCCGGTGGTGGCGATAAGGCTGAGCGCGGCGGTGGAGCAGTTCACGGCAATGTTCAAGGTGCCGGGGGTGGCACCTGCGGCGCCGCTGCTGACGTTTCCGAAAGGCAGCAGCGCGTCGGCGGTGGCGGTGCAGGTGGCGGCCGCGCGCGTCGGTGCACTGGCGATCAGGCCTGCAAGCAGCAGCAGGCCGAGCAGCAGCGGGCGCAGGCTCACGGCGCCACCTCCGGCACGCATTGCAGGGGCGCCGGACGAGGCCGCGCACCCGCGGCGACCACCTGCGGCGATGCCGGTACCCGCGTACGGCACTGCCCTCGGCTGGTGGTGATGTACAGCACGGTGCCAGCGGCCACGTCTTCCAGGTACAGCAGTCCGTCGTAACCGACCGAGGCCTGGCGGCCATCCGCCAGTTGCACCTCGCTGCCTGCTTCCAGCGGCTGCCCCGCCATGTCCTGCACGGTGAGGGTCAACGACGGCCGCGAGCGCAGGTTGAAGGTCAGCCCGGTGCCGGCACGCTGGCGCGGTGTTACCCAGTCCTCGATGCGATCGGCGCGCATGTCCGCCGGCAGGTCCAGGGTGTCGATGGAGACGCGATTGCGCTGCCAGGACAGCAGTGGGCTGATCAGCAGCAGGCCACGATCGTCGGTGACACCGATCAGGCGGTTCTCAAGCCGCACGGGAACACCGCCAATGCCATTCGTGCTGACCACCGCGAAGGCATCGGCGACTTCGCGGGCGGCGAAGGTGTGCCCGGCCATCCACACCAGGCTGCCGCTGGCGCTGCCATAGGCGTAGTTGAGACCGGCCTGGCGCGAGGCACCGAAGGCGTAGCGACCGACATCGTTGAGGATGCCGACTTCGGCCAGGCCGCCGCTGCCGTCGTCGCCGTGGCGGACCTGTGCGCGCCAACCGATCCCCCCGGCACTGCCGTCACCCGGGACTGGCTGGGTGACATCGGCGACCCAGCTCTGGCGGTCGCCGTTGCGCTGGGAGGACAGGCTGGCCTGGCGGTTGTTGCCCAGGCTCGCGGTCAGCGACAGGTAGACACTGCGGTCATCGCTGTTGTCCAGGTTCTGGTTGACCGACAGGTAGGCCGACCAGCGCTGGCTCCAGCTGCGTGACCAGAACAGGCTGGCATAGCGGTTGTCCTCGCCATCGGGGTAGCGCAGGCGCAGGTAACTGCCGCTCAGGGAGCCCAGGCGCAGCAGGTCCAGGCCGACCGTGGCCTGCTCGCTGATGCTGGGCGGCAGGTTGGCCTGCAGCGCGCCCAGGTCGCGGTAGTCGCCGTGGCTGCGCACGCTGCGCAGATTGACGTTGAAACGACGGTTGTTCCAGCTGTACCCCAGCGCCCACTGGCCGCCCTGCAGGCCCTGGTAGCGGCTGTGGGCGTACGCGGCATTGACCACGCCCGCGCCGCCCAGCAGCCACCAGCCGCCCACGCCGGCCTGTGCCAGGCCGCCGCCACCTTCGGCGTGTGCTTCGCCGGTGAACGTATCGCTGACGCCGCCACGCCAGCTGGCGCTCGCCACGGTGCGGTCGTCGTAGGCGAAGGAGCGTTCGCCGAAGTGCTCGCGCAGCTGGCCGACGCCGAGCGACCAGTCCGACAGGCCCTTGGCCAGCAGCTGCTGGGTGCCGTAGAAGCTGAAATCCAGCGTCTGCATGCGGCCGAAGGCATCGGTGACCACGACCTGCGCGCTGCCGTTGCCGCTGATGCCCGGTTGCGCCGCCAGCTGGAACGGCCCGACCGGTACCTGGCCGCTGTACTGGCGCAGGCCATCGACATACAGCTCGACCGTGGATGGCACCACCGCCTGGCCGAGGAAGGCCGGGGTCGGGGTGAGTACACGGTACGGCTGCAGTCCGTAATTGCGCCCGATCTGCAGGCCACCCAGCCGTACCGGCCGGATCCAGTCGACGAAGCCGCTGTAGAAATCGCCCACCTCCAGGGTCAGCGCCTTGTCCGGGAAATCCAGGGTCCAGCGCGTGTCCAGGCGTACGCTTTCGCCGCGCCAGTGGTGGTCTCCGGTCTGGTAGCGACGACTGACCGCGGTGTTCTCGAAGGTGCCGGTACCCATGCCGAACACCCGCAGTTCTGAGCTCAGGGTCAGATTGCCCAGGCTGTCGACGCGGCTGCCGTACAGGTCGTAATTGAGCAGGACGCCGGGCGAGGCGCTGCCGCGGGATGCGCGGGCCTGCGGGCGGCTGAGCACGGTCGTGGGCAGGGTCAACTGCTCCAGTGGCACGTCCAGTGCGAGGGTCTGCAGGTGCGCGTCATAACGCACCACCGCGCCGCTGATCTGGTCCAGATACACCGGGGCATCGCCGCTGGCGTTGAAGCCAAGCTGGCGCAGGATTTCGGGGCTGGCCTGCAGGCGGCCACGATTGTCGGTGAAGGGCAGCAGGCCGCGTGGCGTGCTGTTGAGGGTCACGTCCAGGTACAGCGTCTGGTTGGCCGTGAGTGGGGTCGGTGGCGGCAGCAGGGCATCGGCGGAGACCCCGGAGACATCGGCTGCGTGAGCCGCCGGGGACAGGGCCGCACCGAGCGCTGCGCTCATCAGCGCCTCAGCGAGCCGGTGGTGGCGGCAGCGACGTCTGTTCCGACTCGCCATTGAGCTTGGCCGTGATCTGGTCGTTGTCGCGGTCGATCGCCGTGCGCTCCAGCGGCCAGCGCATGACCTGGCCGGGCAGCACGTAGCCCAGCAGGCCCGGATGGACGATGCGCGGCCGCTCCGGGCTGCCCAGGGCAAGGTCGGCGATCTGCGCGTAGCTGGTGCCGGTATTGCCTACTTCCACGCCATTGCGACCGTCGTCCAGCCGGACAAGGCGGGCATGCAGCCGCGGTGCCAGCCGGCTGCCGGCGCCGGGTTGCACGAATACCGGGATGGAATAGCGCAGCACGAACTGCATGCCTTCGCTGCGCGTGGCCAGATCGGGCACCTCATCGACGATCAACCGGTAGTACTGCTGCGCAGCCGGTGCGTCGGCCACGGCGCGCATGACCCGCACCAGCTGCTGCTGGCCGGCGGCCAGTTCCTGCATCGGTGGCGTGGCCAGCAGATCCTCGGTGGGCAGCAGCTGCTCCTTCCCGTCCTGCTGTACCCACCGGAACACCCGCACCTGCAGCTTCACTGGTGAGGTGCCGCTGTTGGTCAGCCACAGTTCGCCAGCGCGCTGGCGTGCTTCCAGCTGCAGGCTGGTGGGCGCGACCTGCAGGCTGGTCGCCGCGACCTCGGCGGCCACCAGCAGGCCAAAGACGAGCAGCGCCACGCCGGTGGCGCGCCACGGGCGGGATCCGGCCATGCGGGCGTGCTCCATCAATACGTGATCGTGGCGGTGACGGTGTCCAGATAGTTGCCGGTAGCGGCGTTGGCCGTGCTCAGGTTGAGGATCTGGCCGTAGACGATGTACGGCACCGCCAGGCCAGTGCCGATGCCAGCCTGGGTGTTGGTGCCGGTGGTGGCGCCCCACACCAGGGTATGCGCGGCATCCTGATAGAGCTGGTAGCCCACGTAGTTGTTCGCGGTCACTGCGGCGTTGGTGTTCTTCATCCGCCGCGTGGTGACGTCGTTGGCCGTGCCGGCATTGGCACCGGCATTCAGCGAGATGGTGTACGGGGTCAGCGCCGAACACTGCGCGGTCACGGTGCCCTGGCCCAGGGTCGGGGTGGCGGTGGTGGAAGCGGCGGTACCGAAGTCGACGTTGGTGGCTGCGGCCGCAGTAATGGTGCAGGCCTTGGTGACCACCAGGGTGACATTGAACGTGGTGGTGTCAGCGGCGGCGGCCGGGCCTGCCACCAGCAGGGCCAGGGCCCAGGCCAAAGGGGAACGAGCTGCGGATCGCATGGACAACCTCCCTGACCCGAAGGTCCGTTGAACAGGGCGAAAACGGCACATTCAGCGCCGTTTTGACGACAGTGACCCCAGCGTAGGCACCGTAAGTGTCTGTATTGCGTGAGAATCAGGGATTCGAAAGGGTGTGGGCCATCACGCTTTCACCTTCCTTGCCGGATCCGTGCATGGCCCGGATCGCCAGTTGGGTGGCGTTCGTTCAGATTGCGGCCGGATCGGCGATAATGGGAGCCATGAGCGTGAATATCAAAACCCCGCAGGAAATCGAGATGATGCGCATCGCCGGCCGCCTGGCCAGCGAAGTGCTCGACGTCGTCACCCCCCACGTCAAGCCCGGTGTCACGACCGAGGAACTGGACCGCATCTGCCACGACCATGTCGTGAACGTGCAGGGCGCCATTCCGGCCAACGTCGGCTACCGCGGCTTCCCGAAGACCGTGTGCACCTCGGTCAACAATGTCATCTGCCACGGTATTCCCAGCGAAGGGAAGGTCCTCAAGGATGGCGACATCATCAATATCGACGTCACCGTCATCAAGGACGGTTGGCATGGCGACACCAGCCGCATGTATTTCGTCGGCACCCCGTCGGTGATGGCCAAGCGCCTGGTCGACGCCACCTATGAGGCCATGTGGCGCGGCATCCGCGCGGTGCGTCCGGGCGCAACCCTGGGCGACGTCGGCCATGCGATCCAGAGCTATGCCGAAGGCGAGCGTTTCAGCGTGGTGCGCGAGTACTGCGGTCACGGCATCGGCAAGGTCTACCACGATGAACCGCAGGTGGTGCACTACGGCCGTCCGGGCCAGGGCCTGGTGCTGCAGCCGGGCATGACCTTCACCATCGAGCCGATGATCAACGAGGGCACCCGCTACAACAAGGTGCTGCCCGATGGCTGGACCGTAGTGACCAAGGACCGCAAGCTGTCGGCGCAGTGGGAGCACATGATCGCGGTCACCGAGACCGGCGTGGACGTGCTGACACTGTCGCCGGGCGAGTCGCAGGTCTCCTGACGATGCTGCCGGCGAGTTCGCTGCTGGACACGCCGGCCGCGTCGCTCAACGACCCGGATTGGGCTGCTGCCGCGCGCGATGCGCTGCAGCAGGCCGATACGCGCCTGTACCGCCGCTTCGACCAGGGCGACAACATCGAGCGCCTGCTGGCGTTGCGCGCGCGCGCGGCCGATCACCTGATCCGCCATGCATGGCAGCGCTGCCTGCCGGCCGACAGTGGCCTGTCGCTGTTCGCAGTAGGTGGCTATGGGCGTGGTGAACTGTTCCCGCGCTCGGACATCGACCTGCTGGTGTTCGGCGATCCGCGGGCGCAGCTGGCCCACGAAGAGTCGCTCGCGCGGCTGTTCGCGTTGCTGTGGGACTGCGGCCTGGCGGTCAGTCACGCGGTGCGTTCGGCCGCGCAATGCAGCGAAGCCGCTGCCGACCAGACCGTGCTGACGGCATTGATCGAAGCGCGTCCGCTGATGGCTGATGAGGCAGCGCGGCGTGCGCTGCGTGCGGCGGTGGATGACCGCGAACTGTGGCCACCGCGTGCGTTTTTCCTGGCCAAGCTCGAGGAACTGCGCAACCGTCACCAGCGCTTCGGTGATACCGCCGACAACCTGGAGCCGGACCTGAAGGATGGTCCCGGCGGCCTGCGCGATCTCAACACGCTGGGCTGGATGGCGCTGCGTGCGTTTGGCGTGCGCGATCTGGAAGCACTGGTCGGCCTGGGCCACCTGGGTGCTGACGAGGCCGCCGCGCTGAAACGCGAACGCGCGGTGCTGGCACGACTGCGCTTCGGCCTGCACCTGGTGGCGCGGCGCCCGGAAGAGCGCCTGCGCTTCGATTACCAGAAGACCCTGGCCGCGCGCCTGGGCTTTGAAGACGACGCCGAAAGCCTGGGCGTCGAGAAGATGATGCAGGGCTTCTACCGCGCCGCGTCGGTGGTGCGGCGGATCAGCGATCGTCTGCTGCAGCGCTTCGAGGAACAGTTCGATGGCGAGGCGCAGCCCGAGCCGCTGACCGTGGGGTTCGCCCTGCGCCGTGGCTATCTGGCGGCCAACGATGCCGACTGGCCGAACGCGGACATCGGCCAGGTCTTCGCGCTGTTCGCCAGCTGGGCGAACAATCCGCAGATCCGCGGCCTGCATTCGTTGACCGCGCGCGCGCTGGCCGAATCGCTGCCGCTGCTGCCTGCCTATGACCAGGCAGACCCTGACGCGCGCGAACAGTTCATGGCCCTGCTGCGTGGCCAGCGCCCGGTCGACACGCTTTCGCGCATGGCGCGGCTGGGCGTGCTCGGGCAGTGGATTCCCGCGTTCGCCCAGGTCAGCGGGCGCATGCAGTTCGACCTGTTCCACGTCTACACCGTCGACCAGCACACGCTGATGGTCCTGCGCAACATGGGGCTGTTCGCCAGCAGTCGCGCCGACGAACGTTTCTCGATCGCCCATGAAGTCTGGCCGCGCCTGCGCAAGCCCGAACTGCTGCTGCTGGCCGGCCTGTTCCACGACATCGCCAAGGGGCGCGGCGGCGATCATTCCGAACTGGGCGCGGTCGATGCACGGGCCTTCTGCCACGCGCAGGGGCTGAGCGGTTCGGATACCGAGCTGGTGGCCTGGCTGGTCGAACAGCACCTGCGGATGTCGGTGACCGCGCAGAAGCAGGACATCGCCGATGCGGACGTGATCCATCGTTTCGCGACCCTGGTCGGCAGCCGCGACCGCCTCGATTACCTCTATCTGCTGACCTGCGCCGACATCGCCGGCACCAGCCCGAAACTGTGGAACGCGTGGAAGGACCGGCTGCTGGCCGATCTGTACTTCGCGACCCGGCGCGCGCTGCGCGAGGGCCTGGAGCATCCGGTGCCGGCCGCCGAGCGCGTGGCCGAAGCGCGCGACAGTGTGCGTGCACTGGTGCGCGAGCAGGGCTACGACGATGCCACCATCGACCGCCAGTTCGCGGTGATGCCCGACGAAGGCTTCATCCGCCTGCGCCCGGAACAGCTGGCCTGGCAGGCCGCCGCGCTGGTACCGATCAAGCAGGGCCAGACGCTGGTGAAGGTACGTCGGATCAGCGTCGACGACCCGGCACTGGAAGTGTTCGTGCACTCGCCGGACCGTGACGGCCTGTTCGCCGCGATCGTGATGACGTTGGACCGCAAGGGCTACGGCATCCACCGCGCGCGCGTGCTGGATGGTCCTGCCGACACGATTTTCGATAATTTTGAAGTGAGCCCGGCCGATACGTTTGCCGATGGCAGCAGCGCCAATCTGGAAGCGGCCCTGCGCGAGGCGCTCAGTGGCGATTTGACGCGGCTGCGTCCCTCGCGCCGGGTGGTGCCACGCCAGCTTCGCCACTTCCGTTTTGCCCCGCGCATCGAGTTCCGCGATGAACCCGGCGCGACCCGTTTCGCCCTGGTCGCACCCGACCGCCCCGGCCTGCTGGCCGACGTGGCGTTCGTGCTGCGCAACCAGGGACTGCGCGTGCAGGACGCGCGCATTGCCACATTCGGCGAACGCGCCGAAGACACCTTCGTGATCAGTGACGAACACGACCTCCCCCTGACTGAATCCGCCCGGCAGCAGCTGCATGACGCAATGCTGGCCTGCCTGGACCCTGATCGAAACGCCGGAGACCCCGCCTGATGGCCACCAAGCCTGTAAAGAAGACTGTCGCGACCGCCAAGAGCGCAGCAGCCAAAAAGACCGCTGCCGCTGAGCCGGTTGCGAAGAAGACTGCCGCGCCGAAGAAGGCTGCGGTGAAGAAGGCACCAGCGAAGAAGGCCCCGGCCAAGACCGCCGAAGCCGCGCGCGCCGAGAACATCGCACGCAAGTCGCTGCGCAAGCCGGCCGGCCCGGGCGTGGAAGAACTGAAGTTCGGCATCGAAAGCGCTTTCGAGCGCCGCGCCACGCTGACCCTGCACGAACTGGAAGGCTCGACCCGTCCGCTGGTCAACCGCGTGATCGATGGCCTGGAAAGCGGCGAATTCCGCGTCGCCGAGCCGGACGGCCATGGTGGCTGGAAGGTCAACGAATGGCTGAAGAAGGCCGTGCTGCTGTATTTCCGCGTCAACGACATGGCCGTGGTCGATGCACGCCCGGCACCGTTCTGGGACAAGGTCGAATCGCGCTTTGCCGGCTATGACGAGGCGAAATTCCGCCGCGGCGGCGTGCGCGTGGTGCCGGGTGCGATCGCCCGTCGCGGCACGTACTTCGGCAAGGACGTGGTGCTGATGCCGAGCTTCACCAACATCGGTGCGTACGTCGGCGAAGGCACCATGGTCGACACCTGGGCCACCGTCGGTTCCTGCGCGCAGATCGGCCAGCACTGCCACCTGTCCGGTGGTGCCGGCATCGGCGGCGTGCTCGAACCGCTGCAGGCCAGCCCGACCATCATCGAAGACCATTGCTTCATCGGTGCGCGTTCGGAAGTGGTGGAAGGCGTGGTCGTCGGCCATCACAGCGTGATCGGCATGGGCGTGTTCCTCAGCCAGAGCACCCGCATCTACAACCGCGCCACCGGCGAAATCAGCTACGGCTACATCCCGCCGTACAGCGTGGTGGTGTCCGGCTCGCTGCCGAGCAAGGACGGTACCCACTCGCTGTACTGCGCGGTGATCGTCAAGCAGGTCGATGCCCGCACCCGCAGCAAGACCAGCGTCAACGACCTGCTGCGCGGCCTGGCCGACTGACGGAGCCGCACGCATGAGCACCACCGTCTACGGTCTGAAGAACTGCGATACCTGCAAGAAGGCGACCAAGTGGCTGGACCGCTTCGGCGTGCCGTACACCTTCGTCGACTACCGCGACAACAAGCCCAGCCCGGAAACGCTGCTGGAATGGGCCGCCCAGCTGGGTGGCCTGGCGGCGATGGTCAACAGGTCCTCCACCACCTGGCGGCAGTTGCCGGACAACCGCAAGGCCGCCGATTCGGAAGCGGAGTGGAAGCTGCTGCTGCGCGAATACCCGCAGCTGATCAAGCGCCCGCTGGTGGTGACTGCCGACGGCAAGGTCAGCCAGGGTTTCAGCGACAACGGCTTCAAGGCGCGCTTCGGCGTGGGCGGCGCGTGAGCGCCGTCCTCGACCTGGCCTGCGATCTGATTGCACGGCCGTCGGTGACCCCGGACGATGCCGGTTGCCAGCTGCTGATCGGTGAACGTCTGCAGGCGGCCGGTTTCACCTGCGAGCACCTGCGGCTGGGCGAGGTCGACAACCTGTGGGCCACTCACGGCAGCGGCGCACCGGTGCTGGTCCTGCTGGGCCACACCGACGTGGTGCCGCCGGGCCCGCGCGAGGCATGGCAGAGCGATCCGTTCGCACCGCAGATCCGCGATGGCGTGCTGTACGGTCGTGGTACCGCGGACATGAAGGGCAGCGTGGCTGCGTTCGTGGTCGCTGCCGAACAGTTCGTTGCGGCCCATCCGCAGCACACCGGCACGCTGGCGGTGCTGTTGACCAGTGACGAAGAAGGCGATGCCATCGACGGCGTGCGCCATGTCGCGCGGCTGTTCGCCGAGCGCGGCCAGCGCATCGACTGGTGCATCACCGGCGAGCCGTCGTCCACCGCCACGCTGGGTGACCTGCTGCGCGTGGGACGGCGTGGCAGCCTGTCGGCCAAGCTGCGCGTGCAGGGTGTGCAGGGCCACGTGGCCTACCCGGACAAGGCGCGCAACCCCATCCATCTTGCCGCGCCGATGCTGGCCGAACTGAGCGCACGGCGCTGGGACGAGGGCTATGAGAGCTTCCCGGCGACCAGCCTGCAGATCTCCAACATCCATGCCGGTACGGGCGCCAACAACGTGATTCCCGGTGAGCTGGAGGTGGATTTCAACATCCGCTACAACCCGCATTGGGATGCAGCGAAGCTGGAAGCGGAGATCACCACGCTGCTGGACCGTCATGGCCTGCAGTACACGCTGAAGTGGCACCGCAGCGGCGAACCGTTCTACACGCCCGAAGGGACGTTGCGCGCAGCGGCGCGCGCCGTGTTGGCTGAGCACACCGGTCGCGCGCCGGAAGAGAGCACCGGTGGTGGCACCTCCGATGCGCGCTTCATCGCACCCCTGGGTGCGCAGTGCATCGAAGTCGGCCCGGTCAACGCAAGCATCCACCAGGTGGATGAAAACGTGCGCGTGGACGAGCTGGAAGCGCTGCCGGGGCTGTACCAGCGACTGGTTGAACGCCTGCTGGTGTAGCGCTCGTCTAGCAGGTTGCTGTGGATACGCCGGGCATCGCCCGGCGCTATTCCGAGAACTGGAAGAACGGCGGTTTGATCGCTTCGCGCCAGTACGACTCGTCGGCCATGTAGAAGTCCTGCGCGTGGGCCTTGGCGAACCACGCCGCCGCAGCATCCACGTTCTTCTGCAGGCCTTCGCCGCCGCGCCCGAGTGCCAGTCCGGCCAGGTACTGGCCATACACGTTGCCCTGCGCAGCGGCACGCTCATACCAGCGCAGCGCTTCGGTTTTGTCCTGCACCACGCCGATGCCGGCCTCGTACAGCGTGCCCAGGTCCACCTGCGCTTCGGCATCGCCGCGCGCGGCGCGGCGCTGGATGCGCGCGATCACCGGGTTCGGTGAGGCATCGGCGCTGAGTGGAGTGCCGGGTTTCGCGGACCCGCTGGTGGCATCGCGCAACGGCTGCAGCTTGTACAGCTGGCGCAGGTAGACCGCGCGGCGCAGGCGCCAGCGCAGCGCGCCCTCCATGTCGCCACGTCGCTCATACCACGTCTCCAGATCGCTCATTGCATACGGCGAGCCGTGATAGGCGGCGCTGTGGTACCAGCGGTAGGCCTTGCGCGCGGAGGGTTTGAGCACCACCGCGTCGGGCTTCTGCGGGGTATCAGCACTGTCCAGCCGGCCGCGTTCCAGGATCGTGCCCAGCTGTTCTTCGGCACTGGTGGTGCGATGGGTGCGCGGCGTGGTGGCAGCGGCGCGCGCGTACCAGTCCAGCGCGCGCACGTCGTTGCGGTACTGGTACAGCTTGGCCATGCGCAACGCCGAATCGAACTGGCCATCGGCAGCTGCGGCCAGGGCGTCGCGTTCGCTGTCATCGACCGGGCGGGTGGGCGTGGTCGCACAGCCGGCCAGGGCGATCAGGGCCAGGAGGGGCAGCAGGCGACGGCAGCAAGGGTTCATCCATGAATTCCGGAAAGCGGGCAGGGAATTATCGGGGTCGCTACCGGCGTGGCCGCTGAATCGGTTGCCATCGCAACTGTTGCGCCGCGCCGGAAACCCGGTTACGGTCGGATCCATGTCGCTCCGCCTGGCCACCGCCGTCAACAACAGCAACCGCAATAATCTGCGCGCGAATAATCGTGCGCGGCCGATGCGGGACTGCGCCCTGGGTAGATAGACAGCAACATACGCCCGGACACCAGAAAACCCGCATCGGCCGATGCGGGTTTTTTTGTGCCCGGGCGCAGCCCCACCCGGGCCTGGATGGCCGGTCGAACACCTTCCCCCCGTGTACTTCCCCACAACAGGAGTTCCACCCATGTGTTCGATCTTCGGTATTTTCGGCCTGCAGGCCGGTGACGATCTTCCTTCCCTGCGCCGCCATGCGCTGGAGCTGTCGCAGCGCCAGCGCCACCGCGGCCCGGACTGGAGCGGCGTGTACCTGGACGAAGGCGCGCTGCTGGTCCACGAGCGCCTGGCCATCGTCGATCCGGCCGGCGGCTCGCAGCCGCTGCTGTCCGAAGACGGGCAGCTGGCGCTTGCGGTCAACGGCGAGATCTACAACCACCAGCAGCTCAAGGCCGGCCTCGCCGAAGCCTATGCCTTCCAGACCGGCTCGGACTGCGAGGTGATCAACGCGCTGTACCGCCAAGGCGGATCGCCGGCGCAGTGGCTGGAACAGCTCAACGGCATCTTCGCCTTTGCCCTGTGGGACCGTGCAGCCGGCCGTGTGCTGGTGGCGCGCGATCCGGTCGGCGTGGTGCCGCTGTACTGGGGCCATGATGCGCAGGGGCGGCTGCGCGTAGCGTCTGAAATGAAGGCGCTGGTCGATACCTGCGCCGACGTTGCCCAGTTCCCGCCGGGCCATTACTACGACAGTGCCAGCGGCGAACTGGTGCGCTACTACCAGCAGCCGTGGCGCGAGTACGACGACGTGCAGGGCCGCCAGGCCGATCTCGCCGAGCTGCGCCAGGCCTTTGAACATGCGGTCGAACGCCAGTTGATGAGTGACGTGCCGTATGGCGTGCTGCTGTCGGGCGGGCTGGATTCGTCGCTGGTTGCCGCCGTGGCAGCACGTTATGCGCGGCGTCGCATCGAAGATGGCGGCCAGAGCGAAGCCTGGTGGCCGCGCCTGCATTCGTTCGCCATCGGCCTGAAGGGTTCGCCGGATCTGGCGGCTGCTGCGGTCGCCGCCGAAGCGCTGGGCACCGTGCACCACGGCTTCGAATACACCTTCGAGGAAGGTCTGGATGTGTTGCCGGAGGTGATCCGCCACATTGAAACCTACGACGTCACCACCATCCGCGCCTCCACGCCGATGTTCCTGCTGGCGCGCCGGATCAAGGCGATGGGGGTGAAGATGGTGCTGTCCGGTGAGGGCAGCGACGAGATCTTCGGCGGCTATCTTTACTTCCACAAGGCACCGGACGCGCGCGAATTCCACCAGGAACTGGTGCGCAAGCTCGACGCCCTGCACAACTACGATTGCCTGCGCGCCAACAAGTCGATGATGGCCTGGGGCGTGGAGCCGCGCGTGCCGTTCCTGGACCGCGAGTTCCTCGACGTGGCGATGCGTTTCGATGCCGCGCACAAGATGGTCGGTGCCGGTTTCGGTGGTCGCCGCATCGAGAAGGCGGTACTGCGCGAGGCCTTCGAGGGCTATCTGCCGGACAGCATCCTGTGGCGGCAGAAGGAGCAGTTCAGCGATGGTGTCGGCTACGGTTGGATCGACGGCCTGAAGGCGCACGCCGAAGCACAGGTCAGCGACCGCGTACTGGCCGCCGCCGACAAGCGCTTCCCGCACAACCCGCCGCAGACCAAGGAGGCGTACTACTACCGCCACCTGTTCGAGCAGTTCTTCCCCAGCCATGCGGCGGCTGAAACCGTGCCGGGCGGGAAGTCGATCGCCTGTTCCTCGCCGGCAGCCATTGCCTGGGACGCCAGCTTCGCCGCAGCCGCCGATCCGTCGGGCCGCGCCATCGCCGGCGTGCACGAGCAGGCTCTGGCCTGACCGGCAGTGCCCGGTCGCCTGACAACGGTAGCGCCGGGCCATGCCCGGCGAGCGCACAGCGCCGGAGCAGGCAAGGACGTATCATCGGCGCCCTGCACATTGGGGAATGTTCATGGACGTACAGACCGGAGGTCCCGTGCGGCCGACGAAGTGGGCGTGGCGTTACCTGGTCTGGACCGGCGTGCCGCTGCTGGTCGGCCTGCTGCTGGCCCGCTATGCCGGGCCCGGGCTGCCGACGGTGGCCAGCAAGGCCGAAGCCGTGGTCGGCGGCGATTGGGCGCATCACCTGGCTTCACCGCTCGGCCTGTTCCTGCTGCAACTGCTGGTGCTGTTGCTGGTCGCCAAGGGCGCCGGCGCGCTGTTGAAGCGTTTCGGCCAGCCGGCCGTGATCGGTGAGATGGCCGCCGGCTTGATGATGGGGCCGCTGTTGCTGGGCAGTCTGCTGCCACAGGTGCACGGCGCGCTGTTCCCGGCCGCTTCGCTGGGGCCGCTGGGCATGCTCAGCCAGCTGGGCGTGCTGATGTTCCTGCTGGTGGCCGGCGCCGAACTGGATCTGGGTGCGCTGCGTGGGCGTCGTCGATTCGCCTTCACCGTCAGCCACGCGGGCATCGCGGTGCCGTTCGTGCTCGGCGTGGCCCTGGCCATCTGGCTGTACCCGCAGCATGGGCCGCAAGGCGTGAGCTTTACCGCGTTCGCGTTGTTCGTTGGCATCTCGATGAGCATCACCGCCTTCCCGGTGCTGCTGCGCATCCTCGCTGATCGCGGTATCACCCACACATCGCTGGGGCAGACCGCCATCGCCTGCGCGGCATTGGGCGATGCGACCGCGTGGTGTCTGCTGGCGCTGATCGTGGCGGCTGCGCAGGCCACTGGCTGGTTGCCCGCCAGCCTCAACCTGTTGTGCGTGGTGGCGTTCATCGCGCTGATGCTGGGGCTGGTGAAGCCGTGGTTTGCCCGCCAGACCATCGCGCCGGGTCGCGAAGGGCGTTGGCTGCTGGGCATCCTGCTGCTGTCGCTGGCCAGTGCGTTGGTTACCGAAGTGCTCGGCATCCACGCGCTGTTCGGCGCGTTCGCTGCGGGTGTGGCGGTGTCGTCCAACGCGCAGCTGCGGCAGCTGCTGGTGGCCAGGGTCGAACCGTTCGCGGTGACCCTGCTGCTGCCGCTGTTCTTCGCCATGACCGGCCTGCGCATGCGTGCCGACGCGCTGCAGGGCAGCGACATCCTGTTGTGCGTGGTGGTGATCGCCGTGGCCACGGTGGGCAAACTGCTGGGCACCTGGAGTGCGGCGCGCAGCACCGGCATGGCCTCGCGCGAAGCGTGGCGACTGGGGGCGCTGATGAACACCCGCGGGTTGATGGAGCTGATCGTGCTCAACCTGGGCTACGAGCTGGGCCTGCTCGGGGACCGCCTGTTCGCGGTGCTGGTGATCATGGCGCTGGTGACCACCGCAATGACCGGGCCGCTGTTGAACCTGATCGAGCGCCGCAGGGCCTGACCCGGTCGCGCTGGGCGGGCATTTTGTAGAGCCGAGCCCATGCTCGGCTCCGCACCAGAAGCAGCCGAGCATGGGCTTGGCTCTACAGCGTGCAACGCACCCTCTCGCATGTGGGGGCCGCCGTCAGGGCACCGGTACCAGCGTCATCGTGTGCTGTGCCTTGCCGGGCAGGAACGGGGTGGGGCGACCATGCACCCAATCCTCATGGCCCGCGCCCCAGTAAGGCGACAGCGGATGGCCGCTCTGCCCACCCGGCATGTGCACGATGCCGTCGGCTTCGTGGCCGGGTGAGACCACCATCCGCTGCGAGGCACCGAAGGACGGCGTCTGTACACGCGGCATGTCACGGTCGCCGGGCAGCGGATCGGCCGGCATGCACAACCAGCGACTGGCGAAGGCGGGCAGGGCGCGCGCGACCGGATGGCAGATCGCTGCGGTATTGCGTTCGCCCCAGCTGCGGTGTGCCAGCGGTCCCTGCGTGGACAGCTCCGCTTCGGTGCGACGTGCAGCATCGGCCAGCAGCGCATCCCAGCTTGCGTACGCGGGTGGCAGCAGGTTGGCGGGTCGCTGTTCCAGCATCGGCCAGGCGACGCCTTCCAGCTGCGCCAGGCGCGGTGCCAGGAAATCCTCGCCCAGCTGCGCCCGGGCCGGTGCCAGCAGCGCATCGGTCAGCGTGTCGAGCACCTGTGTACGGAATTCGCGCACCACCCGGTAGCTGGTCGAATTGATCGCGGCGCGCCCGTCCCAATGCTCGCTGACCGTTCTCAACCGCTTCAGTGCCGGATCGTCGCTGTGCTCGATCACCTCCTGCAGCAGCACCCACCAGCGCTGCAGGAACACTGCGCGGTCGTCCAGCTGGATTGCCAGCAGGTCGTGTTCGTCGAAGCGCTCCTGTGTGGCCAGCAGATCACGGATCTGCCGACCGCGTGCGCCGAGGTCGTAGCCGCCGTTGCCGACGGTGGCCAGAGTCGCCTCGTCCACCACGCGGCTGTTGGCGGTCCACAGCCGATGCGCGGGTGGATCGATCAGGCTCGGCGCGGCGTCGCTGCGGATCGGCCAGGGCGCGCAGCCCTGGTTGGCCTGATTTTCATTGAAACCCAGTGGCGCGCAGCCCGGGCCACGGTCAGGCCGCGCGCCGATCAGGCGCCACGCGATGCGCCCGCTGCGGTCGCCGATCACCAGGTTCTGCGCGGGAATGCCGGCATGGTCGGCAATCTGCAGGGCCTGGTCCAGATCGGCGGCGCGTGCCATGTCGGCGAAGTCCATGCGCACCGCACCCGGCAACTGCGCGACCCAGCGCAGGGCGTCGCCGCTGCCATCGGCGTGGGTGTGCAGGATCGGCCCCCACGCGGTTTCGCGCACCGGGAATTGCACGTCGGTGCCGCCGGCCACGACGATCCGTTCCTCATGCACGGTCACCGTGGCGTCGGCGGGCTCGCTGCGGAAGTCGGCGGTGTCGATGTAGCTGTTGGTGAAACCCCAGGCCACGTGGCCGTTGCTGCCGACAATCACTGCCGGCACGCCCGGCAGCGAGAACCCGCTGACGTCGACCTGGCCACCTGCGGCCTGCGGATCGGGGTAGCGCAGGCGCACACGGAACCACAGGCTGGGGGCGCGCAGGCCCAGGTGCATGTCGTCGGCGACGATCGCACGGCCATCGGTGGTCAGCGCGCCGGCAACGGCGAAATTGTTGCTGCCGACCGCGTCGGCATCTTCGGCAACTGCGCCGGTTGCGGCCTTCAGCGTGCGCAGGTCCAGCTGTCTGGCGTCGGGCAGACTGGCGTTGCCGCGCGGAGCGTCGGCCAGCGGCGCGTCCCACTCGCTGCCGTCGTGCGCAAGCAGGGCGTACAGGGCCGGCGGCACCACCGCGCGGATGCGCTGCAGGGCCAGTTCGGACTGGTTGCTGGGGTCCTGCAGGTCGGCGTACATGGCCAGGCCTGCCAGCACGCTGTCGCTGGCCTGCCACGGTTGCGGTGCCTGCCGCAGCAGCAGGTAGGCCCATGGCCGCACCGCCAGGCTGCCCAGGCCCTGGTTGACCCCGTCCACATAGGCGCGCACGGCCGCAGGGTCGCTGCCCAGCGCATCCTGCAGATGGGCCTCGGTGCGCGCGCGCAGGCGGTGTACGCGCATGCGCTTGTCGGCTTCGATCGCCTTCGCCCCGAACAGCGCGGACAGTTCACCGGCGGCACTGCGCCGCATCAGGTCCATTTCGAAATAACGTTCCTGCGCGTGAATACGGCCGAGCGCCCGCAGCGCATCGGCCTTGTTGCCGGCGGTGATGGTGACCACCCCCAGCGCATCGCGCTCCACGGTGACCTTGCCGGCCAGCCCGGGCAAAGGGCGCTCGCCGTCCAGCTCGGCCAGGCTGCCGCGCAGCAGCAACCACAGGGCCAGCACCGCGAGCAGCACGATCGCGACCAACGCACCCAGAATCCACCGCCACGTACGACGCATTGCAGGTCCTTCCCGAGCATGTCGGCCGATTGTAGCCGCAGGCGCAACTGCGACTGATTCCGATTAGATCACCGTATTTCCAGATGGGGCACCATGGGCGCCATCGATTCACAGGAGCTCCCCCCATGAAAGGCAACCCGGACGTCATCGCCTGCCTGAAGGAACTGCTGCGCGGCGAACTCGCCGCCCGCGACCAGTACTTCATCCACTCCCGCCGCTACGAGGACCAGGGCCTGTTCGCGCTGTACGAACGCCTGAACCACGAGATGGAAGAAGAGACCCAGCATGCCGACGCGCTGCTGCGCCGGATCCTGTTCCTGGGCGGCGACCCGGACATGCGCCCGCATGCCACCGAGCCGGGCAAGACCGTGGAGGAGATGCTGCGCAAGGACCTGGACACCGAATACGCCGTTCGCAACAACCTCGCCGCTGGCATGAAGCTGTGCGAGGAGAAGGGTGACTACGTGAGCCGCGACATGCTGCTGGCGCAGCTGAAGGACACCGAGGAAGACCACGCGTGGTGGTTGGAACAGCAGCTGGGCCTGATCAAGCGCATCGGCCTGGAGCTGTACCAGCTGAGCAAGATCGACGGCAGCGGCGCCCCGGCGCACTGACCGACGCCGCTTTCGGTAGAGCCGAGCCATGCTCGGCTGCTTTCCGGTAGAGCCGACCGCTGGTCGGCTGCTGTACCTGATGTAGAGCCAAGCCATGCTTGGCTGCATTTCGCAGAAGCGCAACGTCCCGTCGCCCGCCAGCACCGGAGCACCGCCAGCCAGCCTTCGCCAGCCAGCTGCTCCACCGCCCGCCAGCCGACAAACAAAAAAGCCGGGGAATGCCCCGGCTTTTTTGTGTCTGGCGTCCGGGGTCGGATCCGTTTTCGAAGAAAACGGCTCTGACCCCATCGGGTGAGGCGTGCCAACCAAGGTTGGCATCTACCAGAGGCGTTGCATGGGTCGGAGCCCTTTCCGCTGGAAAGGGATCCGACCCCGCGCCTCATTCGACCGACAACCCTTCCACCTTCTGCCAGCCACGCGGCAGCAGGTGGCCGCGGGTGGCGCGGGCGCCCAGATAGGCCTCGAGCTCGTTGAACTTCAGGCCCATCGTGCGCTGGCCACTGCGCACCTGCAGGGTCTGCCCCGGGCTGATCGCCACGATTGCCACCACGCGCTCGGTGGCGAGCTTGGCCTTGGGGATCTCGATGATCTTGTTGCCCTTGCCCTTGTCCAGTTCCGGCAGGTCGTTGGCGGCGATCGCCAGCAGGTTGCCCGAACTGGTCACCGCGACGATGCGGTCGGTGGCGACGTTGGCCACCACCGACGGCGACAGCACCGACGAGCCCGCCGACAGGTTCAGCATCGCCTTGCCCGCCTTGTTGCGACCGATCAGGTTCTCGAAGCGGGTGACGAAACCATAGCCGTGGGTCGAGGCCAGCACGAAGCGGGTATCCGGTTCGGCGCTGGCCAGGGTCACGAAGCTGGTGCCCGCGGCCGGCGAGAAGCGGCCGGTCAGCGGTTCACCGTTGCCGCGTGCCGAGGGCAGGGTATGCACCGGCGTGGAGTAGGCGCGGCCTTCGCTGTCCAGGAACGCGACCTGCTGGGTGCTGCGTGCACGCACCGCGCCCTGCAGGGCATCGCCATCGCGATAGGACAGGGTCGAGGCGTCGATGTCGTGGCCCTTGGCCGCGCGGATCCAGCCCTTCTCGGACATCACCACCGTCATCGGCTCGCTCGGCACCAGCTCGGTCTCGTCGATGGCCTGCGCGGCCTGGCGCTGCACCAGCGGCGAACGGCGCGCGTCACCGAACTTCTTGGCATCGGCCTGCAGCTCGTCGCGGATCAGCTTCTTCAGCTTGGCCTTGCTGTCGAGGATGCTCAGGATCTTGTCGCGTTCCTTGGCCAGCTCGTCCTGCTCGCCGCGGATCTTCATCTCTTCCAGGCGGGCCAGCTGCTTCAGCTTGGTTTCCAGGATGTACTCGGCCTGATCCTCGGACAGGCCGAAGCGCGCGATCAGCGCCGCCTTCGGTTCGTCCTCGGTACGGATGATGTGGATCACCTCGTCCAGGTTGAGGAACGCCACCAGCAGGCCTTCCAACAGGTGCAGGCGACGCTCCACCTTCTGCAGGCGGTGCTGCAGGCGGCGGGTGACGGTGGTGCTGCGGAACGCCAGCCATTCGCTGAGCAGCGTCTTCAGGTTCTTGACCTGCGGACGGCCGTCCAGCCCGATCACGTTGAGGTTGACGCGGTAGCTGCGCTCCATGTCCGTGGTCGCGAACAGGTGGCCCATCAGCTGCTCGGCGTCGACGCGGTTCGAGCGCGGCACCAGCACCACGCGCACCGGGTTGGCGTGGTCGGACTCATCGCGGATGTCTTCCAGCCACGGCAGCTTCTTGGCGCGCATCTGTGCGGCGATCTGCTCGATCACCTTCGACGGCGACACCTGGAACGGCAACGCGGTGACCACCACGTTGTGTGCTTCCTTGATGTAGGTCGCACGCGCACGCACGCTGCCGTTGCCGGTCTCGTACATGTTCCGCAGGTCGTTGGCCGGGGTGATGATCTCGGCGTTGGACGGGTAGTCGGGGCCCTTCACATGCTCGCACAGGTCGCGCACGCTGGCGTCCGGATCGTCCAGCAGATGCAGCAACGCACTGACGATCTCGTTGAGGTTGTGCGGCGGCACATCGGTGGCCATGCCCACGGCGATGCCGGTGGTGCCGTTCAGCAGCAGATGCGGCAGGCGTGCCGGCATCCAGGTTGGCTCCTGCAGGGTGCCGTCGAAGTTCGGCGCCCAGTCGGTGGTGCCCTGGCCCAGTTCGCCCAGCAGCACTTCGGCGATCGGGGTCAGCTTGGATTCGGTGTAACGCATCGCCGCGAACGACTTCGGGTCGTCGCTGGAACCGAAGTTGCCCTGGCCTTCGATCAGCGGATAGCGGTACGAGAACGGCTGCGCCATCAGCACCAGCGCTTCGTAGCACGCGCTGTCGCCATGCGGGTGGTACTTACCGATGACGTCACCGACGGTACGCGCGGACTTCTTCGGCTTGGACGCGGCATTCAGGCCCAGCTCGCTCATCGCATAGATGATGCGGCGCTGCACGGGCTTCAGGCCGTCGCCGAGGAACGGCAGGGCGCGATCCAGGACCACGTACATCGAGTAGTCGAGGTAGGCGCGTTCGGCGTACTCGCGCAGCGGCAGTTGTTCGAAACCGTGGAACACGGGGCGGGCAAGATCGGTCATGCGGCGTTGTTACCTATGTCGGGAGGCGGTGACGGCGGTCGCCGCTCTCAATCCAGTGATTATCCGGATGCGGCGGGGGATGCCAAGCCGCGTGCAGGATCCAGGCCCGGTTCCAGGCCGTGGCCGGCCCGTGCCAGGTAGCGTCCGGGCGGTAGCCCGAAGTGTCGCCGGAACACGGTGACGAAGGCGCTGGCGCTGCTGAAGCCCAGTGCGTGGGCGATGTCGGCCACGCTGCGGCCCTCGCTGAGCTGGCGCAGCGCCTCGGCCAGCCGCGCCTGCTGGCGCCACTGGGCGAAGCTGAGGGTGGTCTCGTCGCGGAAATGGCGGGTCAGGCTGCGCGGCGACAGGCCGGCCCAATGCGCCCACTGCGCCAGACCGCGCTCGTCGGCCGGGTCGGCCAGCAGCTGCGAGGCGATCTTCAGCAGGCGCCGGTCGCGTGGCATCGGCAGGTGCATGCGCTGGCGCGGCGCGGTGCGGATCTCGTCCAGCAGCACGTTGATGATGTGCTGCCGTTCGGTGGTGCTTTCGTAGTCCTGCGGCCAGTCGCAGATGCGTTCGGCCACCGCCTGCGCCAGCCGCGAGATGCCCAGCACGCACGGATCGGCCGGCAGTTCGGCGCACAGCGGTGCGGCCAGCACCATGCCCCAGCCGCGCAGGGGTCCATCGATGTGGACCGTATGTGGTTCGGCCGGTGGCATCCAGCCCGCCGAGCCTGGCGCCAGTGACCAGGTGCCATGTGAGGTGCGGGTGGTCAGCAGGCCGCGTTCAACGCAGATCAGCTGCGCGCGGACGTGGTGATGCCAGTCCACTTCGCGGGCCAGCCCCTGCGGGCTGTCGAAGCGGAAGGCGATGACCGGCGGGCCGTCGTTGCGCTCGAACCAGTCCAACGCTTCTTCACGCAGCAGGGTGGCAGGTCCGGGTTCGCCCGCCTTCACGTGGACTGGGGGTGGCTTGAATGTGACATTCATTGGCTGGATTGTACTACCGGGCCAGTTGGGAGCGCCATTAAGGTGGCGCCTTCACCTGATCCAGCCCATTGCTGCAACACAGCATTCGATGCCAGATCGAATATTTCCATTGAGAAATATTTTTTTTGGAAGAGAATGCTCCCCCATGATCTGTCCTGCAACCACTCCCCCCAGCTTCGGTCTGCTGCTGCGCCAGGTGCGCGACGGCCTGGTCCGCCAGCTCGACGCGTCCATGGCCGAAGAAGACCTCGGCATCGGCTTCACCCACTACATCGGGCTGAAGGTGCTCTCGAACATGGCGCCGTGCACGGCCAACGAACTGGCCCAGGCCATCGACCAGGTGCCCAGCGCGGTCACCCGCCTGCTGGACAAGCTGGAAGCGCTCGGTTGCGTGCGCCGCGAGCCGCATGCCCAGGACCGGCGTGCGCTGCAGATCGTATTGACCGAAGAAGGCCGCGCGCTGTGGGCGCGGTTGAAGCTGCGCGGCGACGCGGTGATGGATTACGCCCTGCGCGATCTGTCCGCCGACGAACGCACGCAGCTGCTGTCCCTCCTGACCCGAATCCGCGATTCCCTGACGACCCCATGAACCCGATCCCGCATCCCACTCTCCGCCGGTCCGGGCGCGCGCTGCTGGTTTCAGCGCTGGCCCTGGCCCTGGCCGCCTGCGCCAGCAGCCGCGGCCTCACCCCGCAGGGCCACGTGCTCGACGTGGACAGCCTGCACAGCGAACGCACCTTGTCCGACAGCGACCTGAGCGCCGCCGGTTTTCCCGCCCAGGACTGGTGGAAGGCACTGGGCGATACGCAGCTGGATGCGCTGATCGCCGAAGGCTTGGCCGGCCATCCGAGCCTGGACGCCGCCGACGCCCGCCTGCGCCAGGCACAGTCACAGGTCGGCACCGCGCGCGCCGATCGCCTGCCCAGCCTGTCCGTGTCCGGTGGCTACACCGGTCTGCGCCTGCCCGAATCGATGGCCGGCGATGAAATCGGTGGCCACTACGCCGGCAGCAGCCAGGTTGCCTTCGATTTCAGCTACGGCATCGACCTGTGGGGCGGCAAGCGCGCCGCCTGGGAGGCCGCCGTGGACGGCGCTCATGCCGCTACCGTCGAGGCCCAGGCCGCACGCCTGAACCTGTCCACCGGCATCGCCCAGGCTTATACCGATCTGGCTTACGCCTGGCAGCTCAATGACGTAGCCGAAGAAGAACTGGCGCGCTCGCAGAAGTCGCTGGAACTGACCCGTCAGCGTCGCAGCGCCGGCATCGACAGCGACCTGCAGGTGCGCCAGGCCGAAGCCCGTGTGCCGGCCGCACAGCAGCAGTTGCTGGCGGCGCAGCAGCGCATCGATGCGGGCCGCACTGCGTTGGCCGCGCTGGTCGGCAAGGGCCCGGACCGTGGCCTGTCGATCGAACGCCCGCGCGCGATGAACCCGTTGGCGCTGCAGCTGCCGGGCGTGGTGCCCAGTGAGCTGCTCGGTCGCCGCCCCGACATCGTCGCCGCGCGCTGGCGGGTAGAAGCGGCCGACAAGCAGATCAAGGTCGCCAAGACCAAGTTCTACCCGAGCCTCAACCTGACCGCACTGGCCGGCGTGGTCGCACCCAACGTCGGCGACCTGCTGCAGAGCAGCTCCAGCTTCGCCTACATCGGTCCGGCGCTGAGCATGCCGATCTTCGAAGGCGGCAAGCTGCGCGCGAACCTGGCCAACACCGATGCGCAGTACGACCTGGCCGTAGCGAACTACAACCAGGCGGTGCTCGATGCACTGCGCGACGTCGCCGACCAGGTCAACGCAGTGCGCTCACTGGCGCAGCAGGCGCAGTCGCAGCAGCAGGCGGTGGATACCGCACGCGCCGCGTTCGACCTGGCCCAGCAGCGCTATCGCGCCGGCATCGGCAGCTACCTGGACGTGCTGACCGCGCAGTCCACCCTGCTGCAATCGCAGCAGCAGCTGGCCGGCCTGCAGTCGCAGCAGCTGCAGACCTCGGTGCGCCTGAGCAAGGCGCTCGGCGGTGGTTTCCAGCCCAGTGACGCCGACGCCGCACCGCTTGCTTCCCATTCCGATTCCTCGCATTCCTGAAGACGCCTGCCATGAGCCAGACCCAAGACACTGCGGCCCCCGCCGCCCCCAACCGTCGCGGCAAGCTGCTGCGCGGCCTGTTCGTGATCGTCGTGCTGCTGCTGGCGGCACTGGCGCTGTGGTACTTCATGTTCGGCCGTTGGTTCGAAGAGACCGACGACGCCTACGTGCAGGGCAACCAGGTGCAGATCACCCCGCTGGTGGCCGGCACCGTGGTCGCCATCAATGCCGATGACGGCATGCGCGTGGAGCGCGGCCAGCTGCTGGTGCAGCTGGACCCGGCCGATACTTCGGTGGCCCTGCAGCAGGCTGAAGCCAACCTGGCCAAGACCGTGCGCCAGACCCGCGGCCTGTACCGCAGCGTCGAGGGTGCACAGGCGGATCTGAACGCGCGTCAGGTGACCCTGAAGCGCGTGCGCGACGACTTCGCACGCCGCAAGGGCCTGGCCGCCACCGGCGCCATTTCCAACGAAGAACTGGCCCACGCCGGCGATGAGCTGGCGGCTGCCGAAGCGGCCGTGGCCGGTTCGCGCGAGACCGTCGAGCGCAACCGTGCACTGGTCGATGACACCGTGATCGCCACCCAGCCGGACGTGCAGGCCGCCGCCGCGCAGTTGCGCCAGGCCTTCCTCAACAATGCGCGTTCGGGCATCGTCGCGCCGGTCACCGGCTATGTCGCCCGTCGTTCGGTGCAGGTCGGTCAGCGCGTGCAGCCGGGCAATGCGCTGATGGCGGTGGTGCCGACCGAGCAGATGTGGGTCGAAGCCAACTTCAAGGAAACCCAGCTGCGCCACATGCGCCTGGGGCAGGAAGTGGAGCTGAAGTCGGACCTGTATGCCGGTGACGTGAAGTACAAGGGCCGTATCGACAGCCTCGGCCTGGGCACTGGTTCGGCGTTCTCGCTGCTGCCGGCGCAGAACGCCAGCGGCAACTGGATCAAGATCGTGCAGCGCGTGCCGGTGCGCATCGCCATCGATGCCAAGCAGCTGGCCGAACACCCGCTGCGCATCGGCCTGTCGATGAAGGCCGAAGTGAGCCTGCGCGACCAGAAGGGCGAAGTGCTGCCGAGCGCGGCCGCCAAGGGCACGGTGTTCGACACCGACGTGTACGCCAAGCAGTTGCACGATGCCGATGAGGTGATCCACACGATCATCCAGGGCAACCTGCCGCAGCAGGGCAAGGCGAGCTGAGGCCGGCCATGTCCGCACAAGCTCCAGCTGCGCCCGGCTCTCCGGGCGCACCGGCGGCGCCGGGTGCGGCCGCCGGCTTCCTGCCACCCAGTGTGGCCCTGTGCACCGTGGGCCTGGCGATGGCCTCGTTCATGCAGGTGCTCGACACCACCATCGCCAACGTCTCGTTGCCGACCATCGCCGGTAATCTTGGCGCCAGTTCGCAGCAGGCAACGTGGGTCATCACCTCGTTCGCGGTGAGCACCGCGATCGCGCTGCCGTTGACCGGCTGGCTCAGCCGTCGCTTCGGCGAGCGCAAGCTGTTCGTGTGGGCCACGCTGGCCTTCGTGATCACCTCGCTGCTGTGCGGGCTGGCCCAGAGCATGGGCATGCTGGTGCTGTCGCGCGCGCTGCAGGGCTTCGTCGCCGGCCCGATGTACCCCATCACCCAGTCGCTGCTGGTCTCGATCTATCCACGAGAGAAGCGCGGACAGGCGCTGGCGCTGCTGGCGATGATCACCGTGGTGGCACCAATCTGTGGGCCGATCCTCGGTGGCTGGATCACCGACAACTACAGTTGGGAATGGATCTTCCTGATCAACGTGCCGCTGGGCATCTTCGCAGCGCTGGTGGTGGGTAACCAGTTGAAGGGTCGCCCGGAGCAGGTCGAAAAGCCGAAGATGGACTACGTTGGCCTGGTCACCCTGGTGATCGGCGTGGGCGCCTTGCAGCTGGTGCTCGACCTGGGCAACGACGAGGACTGGTTCTCGTCGATGAAGATCGTGGTGCTGGCCTGCGTGGCCGTGGTGGCGCTGACCGTGTTCCTGATCTGGGAACTGACCGACAAGGATCCGATCGTCGACCTGAAGCTGTTCCGGCACCGCAACTTCCGCGCCGGTACGCTGGCGATGGTGGTGGCTTACGCGGCGTTCTTCAGCGTGGCCCTGCTGATTCCGCAGTGGCTGCAGCGCGACATGGGTTACACCGCGATCTGGGCGGGCCTGGCGACGGCGCCGATCGGCATCCTGCCGGTGATCATGACCCCGTTCGTGGGCAAGTACGCATCGCGCTTCGACATGCGCATGCTGGCCACGATCGCGTTCGTAGTGCTGTCGATGACCAGCTTCCTGCGTTCGGGCTTCAACCTGCAGGTGGACTTCAATCATGTGGCCGGCGTGCAGCTGATCATGGGTATCGGCGTGGCGTTGTTCTTCATGCCGGTGCTGCAGATCCTGCTGTCGGACCTGGATGGTCGTGAGATCGCGGCCGGCTCGGGCCTGGCCACGTTCCTGCGTACGCTGGGCGGCAGCTTCGCCGCGTCGCTGACCACCTGGTTGTGGGCGCGTCGTACGCAGGTGCATCACGCAGATCTGACCGAACACATCTCGGTGTATCAGCCGGGCATGCAGGACCAGGTGGCGGCGATGGGGCAGGGCGACCTGCAACACGGTGCGGCGGTGCTGAACAACATGATCAACCACCAGGCATCGCAGATGGGCTTCAACGACATCTTCTTCCTGCTGGGCTGGATCTTCCTGGCGATCATCACCTTCCTGTGGCTGGCCAAGCCACCGTTCGGTGCAGGCGCGGGTGCCGCAGCCGGTGGCGGGCACTGATCGATCGTTGTTGTTGAAACGCAGAAACCCCGCCGGAAGGCGGGGTTTTTGTTTGCAGTAGATCCACGCCACGCGTGGATGAACCGCCGCGATAACGATCGCGTTTTAAATTCCGGACATGAAAAAACCCGCTTGCGCGGGTTTGATCATTGTCTGAGTCATGGTGCCCAGGAGAGGACTCGAACCTCCACGAAGTTGCCCCCGCTAGCACCTGAAGCTAGTGCGTCTACCAATTCCGCCACCTGGGCGACTCAGGAGGAGAATTTTGCAGGAAGGTTGGATATGTGTCAACACCATTTCACACATTTTTTTCTGCATCCATTTCCGCGGCCACATCCAGATGCAGCAGCAGGCTGCGCATCGGCGGCGAGAGCGTTTTCCAGTCGGCAAACGCGGCGCACAGTCGGCGCTGTGCCCATGCGTTGCCGAGTGCAACGGCGACGATGCCGGTGGCCCGTCGGTGCTGCCGTGCGATCGTGCGTGGCGCGATGCCCACGCCGATGCCATGGCCCACCATCGTGCACAGGCCTTCAAAGGTCTTCATGCGGATGCGTACGTCGAGCGTGCGTCCGGCCTCTGCTGCCAGTTCTTCGATATAGGTCTGCAGTGCGTTGCCGTCGGCCAGTGCGACGAAGGTCTCGCCCAGCACATCGCTGAAGTCGAGCGAGCGCCGCGCGGCGAAGCGATGGCCGGCCGGCAGCAGCATCATCAGCGGGTCTTCCGCAACCACATGGCGGCGCAGCCCATCGGCGGGGACGGCGTCACTGATGATGCCGGCCTCTGCCTGGCCGGCACGGATCGCACGCACGACTTCATTGCTGGTGCGTTCGTGCAGTTCCACGCGCAGGCGAGGGCGTTCGGCCAGCCATGGGGCCAGTCGCGCGGGCAGATAGTTGGTCAATGCCGCGGTGTTGGCATACAGGTGCAGCGTACCGCGCGCGCCGTGGGCGAAGGCCTGTAGTTCGCCGCGCAGCTGTGCCTGCTGCTGCAGGATCAAGCGCGCGTGATGGGCCAGTGCGGCGCCCGCTTCGGTGAGGCTGACGCCGCGTGGGTGACGGGTCAGCAGCGCGGTGCCGGCGTCGGTTTCGATCGCGCGCAGGCGTTCGCTGGCCGAGCCCAGTGCCAGATTCGCCTCTACGGCGCCGGCGGTGATGCTGCCGGCGTCGGCCACCGCCAGGAACAGGCGCAGATCGGCAATGTCCAGGCGCATGTCATGACCTCGCATCGTGGCCGTTGCCTTCGGAGCAGCCGAAGGGTGGGGCGTGAATGCCGCATTGTGCGCTGAAGTGCCGCCGGCTCCAATGAAGGCATGAACGAAACGATCTACTTCTATGGATTGCTGGCGGGGGTGTTCCTGTTGGCCGGGGTGGTCAAGGGCGTGACCGGCATGGGCCTGCCGACCGTGGCGATGGGGCTGCTGGGCGGCGCACTGTCGCCGGTTGCGGCGGCCTCGATGCTGTTCATTCCCACCTTTGTCACCAATGCCTGGCAGCTGCTGTCCGGGCCATCGGTGGGGCAGATCGTGCGGCGGCTGTGGCCGATGATGCTGGCGGTGGTGATCGCTACGCTCGGTGCCGCCGCGTTGCTGGTGCGGGTGGATCGTGATGTCTCGCGTGCCGCGTTGGGCGTGGCGCTGGTGGTCTACGCCGGGTACGCGTTGCTGGCGCCGGTGTTGCGGGTACCGGCTCGGCGCGAGCGCTGGCTCGGACCACTGGTGGGCGCGATGTCCGGCGTGGTGACCGGCGCAACCGGCGTGTTCGTGATGCCGGCAGTGCCCTACCTGCAGTCGCTGGGGTTGCAGCGCGACGAGCTGGTGCAGGCGCTGGGGCTTGCATTCACGGTGTCCACCATTTCGCTGACCACAGGCTTGGTGCTGCACGGTGCGTTCGGTGTGCAGCAGCTCGGCCTGAGCGCGTTGGCGGTGGTGCCGTCGCTGGCCGGGATGTGGCTGGGGCAAGTGATCCGCCAGCGCATCAGTGCGCGGGTATTCCGTGCCTGCTTCCTCGGCTTCCTGTTGCTGCTTGGCCTGGAGCTGGTGCTGCGTTCGTGGTGGTGATGCCGGCTGGAGGCCAGACAAGAAAAAACCCGCTTTCGCGGGTGTTTTTCATTCTCGACATGGTGCCCAGGAGAGGACTCGAACCTCCACGAAGTTGCCCCCGCTAGCACCTGAAGCTAGTGCGTCTACCAATTCCGCCACCTGGGCGTCGAGGAGGAGAATTATGCGGTGCCGTGACGGAGGTGTCAACACCCTTGTGAAACTCCCGCGTCGGTCGCGCTCTGCATATCCACGCCATGCGTGGATGGGTGCCGAACCCGGATCGCAGGCAAAAAAAATCCCCGCCGAAGCGAGGAGTTTTTTCGTTGGTGCCCAGAAGAGGACTCGAACCTCCACGGTTTTACCCGCTAGTACCTGAAACTAGTGCGTCTACCAATTCCGCCATCTGGGCGTTCCAGAGGCGCAATTGTGAAGATGAACCGGGGGGCTGTCAACGATTTCCCGAAAATTCTTAATGGGGATGCTTCAACCGGTCTGCTGACCCGTTCTGCACGCCCGCAACGGCTACCATGGAGGGCGATGACTACCAAAAAACCAAGCAAGGGCGGGAGCAAGTCCCGCAGTGAAGCCCCCAACAAGGGTGTCAAGGCCGGCCCGGCCCGCAACAACAAGCCAGGCAAGCCGTTGCCGGGCTGGCTCCCCACACTGGCCGAAGGTGGCGCACCGCCGTCTGGTCGAGGCCGCCGCAACGCAGAGGCACCGGCCCCCGCGCCGGGCCGCAAGCTGCCGCCGACGGGCAAGGTGATCGACGATCCCTATGCGTCCCGCGAAGCAGAAAAGTACGAACAACCCATCGCCAGCCGCGAGGCCATCCTGGCCCTGCTGGAGCGCTGCGAAGGGCCGCAGACCGCTGAAGAACTCGGTGCGCGCCTGGGCCTGACCGCACCGGACCGTGCCGAAGCGCTGTCGCGCCGGCTCGGCGCCATGGTCCGCGATGGCCAGCTGGTGCAGAACCGCCGCGGCGGTTTCGCGCCCATCCAGACCTTGAATCTGGTCACCGGCGTGGTGATCGCCAATCCGGAAGGGTTCGGCTTCCTGCGCCCGGTTGAAGGCGGCGACGACCTGTTCCTGCCGCCGTACGAAATGCGCAAGGTGATGCACGGCGACAAGGTGTTGGCCCGTGTCACCGGCATCGATCACCGCGGCCGTCGCGAAGGCAGCATCGCCCGTGTGCTTGAGCGCGGCATGACGCGCCTGATCGGCCGCTTCAGCGTCGAGATGGGCATCAACTACGTGGTGCCCGATGACAAGCGCATCCAGCGCAACGTGCAGGTACCGCCGGACCAGACCGGCGGCGCGCGCGATGGCCAGCTGGTCGTCTGCGAACTGACCCAGGCACCGGACAGCCGCCGCCCGCCGATCGGCCGCATCATCGCCGTGCTCGGCGACAAGCTGACCGCATCGCTGGTGGTGGAGACTGCGATTCACGGCCATGAGCTGCCGTTCGAGTTCCCGCAGGAGGTGCTGGACGAAGCCGCCTCGGTGCCGCTGGTGGTCGAGCCGGCGATGATCGGTGACCGCGTCGACCTGCGCAGCACGCCGCTGGTCACCATCGATGGCGAGGACGCCAAGGACTTCGACGACGCGGTGTACTGCGAGCCGAACGCCGATGGCTTCCGCCTGGTGGTCGCCATTGCCGACGTCTCCAACTATGTCCGTCCCGGCACGCCGCTGGATGATGAAGCGCAGAAGCGCGCCACCTCGGTGTACTTCCCGGGCTTCGTGGTGCCGATGCTGCCGGAAACGCTGTCCAACGGCATCTGCTCGCTGATGCCGAAGGTCGATCGCATGTGCTTTGTCTGCGACATGCAGATCGACCGCGAAGGCGTCGTCACCCACTCGCGCTTCTACGAAGCGGTGATGAATTCGCACGCGCGCCTGACCTACACCCAGGTGTGGCAGGCGGTAGGCGAGGATGATGCCGGTGCGAAGGCGTTCATCGGCGACCTGCTGCCGCAGGTGCAGCGCTTGCACCAACTGTACAAGGTGCTGTCCAAGGCGCGCACCAAGCGTGGCGCGATCGAGTTTGAAAGCAGCGAAGTCCGCTTCGTGCTCGACAATCGCGGCGAAGTCACCCAGGCCGGCATGCTGGTGCGCAACGATGCGCACAAGCTGATCGAAGAATGCATGATCGCGGCCAACGTGGAGGCGGCGAAGTATCTGTTGTCGCGCCATGTGCCGGCGCCTTACCGCGTGCATGAGAAGCCGCCGGAGACCAAGTACGCCGATCTGCTGGAGTTCCTCAAGGAGTTCAAGCTGAGCCTGCCGCCGTGGTCGAAGGTGCGCCCGGGCGATTACACCAAGCTGCTGAAGAAGATCCGCGACCGTCCCGATGCCACGCTGCTGGAATCGGTGCTGCTGCGCAGTCAGAGCCTGGCCGTGTACAGCCCCGACAACAATGGTCACTTCGGCCTGGCGCTGGAGGCGTACGCGCACTTCACCTCGCCGATCCGTCGTTACCCGGATCTGCTGGTGCACCGTGCGATCAAGCATGCGCTGTCGGGCAAACCGCTGGACAAGTTCACCTACAACGCCCGCGAGATGGCCGCACTGGCACTGCAGTGCTCCGAGCGTGAGCGTCGTGCCGATGAGGCAGAGCGCGAGGTGGATGAGCGTTACCGTGCCGCGTGGATGGAAAAGCACGTGGGTGGCCAGTTCGACGGCGTGATCAGCGGCGTGACCAGCTTCGGCCTGTTCGTGGAGCTGGCCGACTCGAAGGTACAGGGCCTGGTGCACGTGACCCAGCTGCCGCAGGACTATTACAAGTTCGACGCGACCCGCAAGACGTTGACCGGTGAGCGCCGTGGCAGCAGTTATCGGCTGGGGGACCAGGTGCGCATCCTGGTGCTGAAGGCCAGCATGGAAGAGCGCAAGATCGACTTCCGTCTGGTCGAGCACAAGGGCGAGGAAGAGGTGGCAAGCCCGGCCCCGTTGCCCGAGCGCGGCAAGCCGGCCAAGCGCACGAAAAAGAAGTATTGAAAGGTGTGCCGACCAACGGTCGGCACCCACCTCGCCCGGTAGGTGCAAACCAACGGTCGGCACCCACCTCACCCGGTAGGTGCCAACCGTTGGTTGGCACGACGTTTCGGAGAAATCCACCATGCAGGGCCAACCCGAATACAGCGGCGGCTGCCAGTGCGGTGCAATCCGCTTCCAGGTGCGTGGCGAGCTGACCGACAGTTCGATCTGCCACTGCCGGATGTGCCAGAAGGCCTTCGGCGCGTACTACGCGCCGCTGGTCTCGGTGCGCGGCGTGCAGTTCAGCTGGACCCGCGGCCAACCGCGTTATTTCCAGTCGTCCAACGTGGTGCGGCGCGGGTTCTGCGCCGACTGCGGTACGCCGTTGACCTATGAAGCGCCCGATGGCGTGGCGGTGGCCGCCGGTGCCTTCGATCAGCCTGAGCGCCTGCCGCCGACCATCCAGTATGGCGTCGAGCGCAAGCTGCCCTTCGTTGACGGGCTGGGCAGGCTGCCGGCACGCCGCACCGAGGAAGATGTCGCCGCGCTGGAGTTCCTGGCCACGATCGTGTCCCACCAGCACCCCGACCACGACACCCCGCACTGGCCGCCGCGCACGCGCGGGTAGCGCCGGGCCATGCCCGGCGGGGGCGTCGGACAACGGTCGCCGGGCATGGCCCGGCGCTACCGGCGAGCCGCCGCAGCGCCCGGCCCGCCGATGCTCTACCATAGCCACCCCCTTTCCGGTCCTGCCCGCATGAGCAAGAACAGCCAGTGGATCGTCGGCGTCAACGCCGTCGCCTCCTCCATCGAGAACGACGCCGAGAACGTCCGCGAAGTGCTGGTCGAGGCCGGTGCGAAGAACCCGCGCCTGACCGAGATCGAGGAAAACGCCCGCCGCAAGGGCATCGACGTGCGCAAGGTCAACAGCCAGGCGCTGGACGGCGTGGGCGGTTCGGTGCGCCACCAGGGCGTGGCCGCGCGTTATGCCGCCGCCCGCACCTACAACGAGAACGAGCTGGAAGGCCTGGTCACCGCTGCGGAAGGCAAGGCGCTGCTGCTGGTGCTGGACGAGGTGCAGGACCCGCACAACCTCGGCGCCTGCCTGCGCTCGGCCGCTGCGGCCGGTGCCACCGCCGTGATCATCCCCAAGGACAAGTCGGCCACGGTCAACGCCACCGTGCGCAAGACTTCGGCCGGCGCCGCCGACCGCATCCCGGTGGTGGCGGTGACCAACCTGTCGCGCTGCCTGAAGGACCTGCAGAAGCAGGGCGTCTGGATCTACGGCCTGGCCGGTGAGGCCACCGCGTCGCTGTACCAGCTGGAACTGAAGGGCAACATCGCCCTGGTGCTGGGCGGCGAAGCCGATGGCCTGCGCCGCCTGACCCGCGAGAACTGCGACGGTCTGGTCAAGATTCCGATGCCGGGCGAGATCGAGAGCCTGAACGTTTCGGTCGCTGCCGGCGTCAGCCTGTTCGAGGTCGTGCGCCAGCGCGGTTGATCAGGCAACCGTCCCTGTAGAGCCGAGCCCACGCTCGGCTGCCGCGCACCGCGCGGCACCGGCATCGAGACGAAAAGCAGCCGAGCGTGGGCTCGGCTCTACAGAAGAAGAAGTCACCCTGCGCTGCCACCCAGTGCCTTGAACAGCGTCACGTCGTTGTTCAACTGGCTTTGCCGCACGCGCGCCAGTGACAGTTCCGCATCGCGGCGGGTCTGCTGTGCTTCCAGCCAGGTACGCAGGTCGGTGGCGCCCACGCGATAGCGCACTTCCTGCGCGCGCTCCACTTCCACCGCTTCGTCGTAAGACGCCTGCGAGGCGGTCACCTGGCGCAGCAGCTGCTCACGGGCGGACAGGGCGTTGTCCACCTCCGACAGCGCGGTGTACAGCGTCTTGCGGAAGTTGGTGGCAGCGATCTGGTAGTTGGTACCGGCCACGTCCGTATCCAGCTGCGCGCGCTGCAGGTTGAGGAAAGGCAGCGACAGGCCAGCCCCGAGCGTCGCCACCGGATTGCGCAGTACATCGCCCAGCGAGGTCGCGCTGGAACCCAGGCTGCCGGTCAGGCTCAATGCCGGGTAGTACTGGGTAGCGGTCACCCGGATCGTCTTCAGGCTGTTGCGCAGACGCAGTTCGGCTGCACGCAGGTCGGGCCGGCGACCGAGCAGGTCGGCCGGCAGGCCTTCGGCAATGGTCGGGCTCTGCGCCTCCAGCAGGTTCTGCGGTTCGTCCTGCTGCGGCCACGGCGTGCCATCCAGCAGCACGGTCAGCGCATTGCGCACTTCCACCCGCTGTTGCTCCAGCGCGCTCTGCGCCGAACGCTGCGACTGCAGGTTCTGCAGTGCCTGGCGTACTTCCAGCCGCGAAACCGCACCGGCATCGAAGCGTGCCTGCACCAGTTCATGCGTGCGTTGCAGCCGCTCGAGGTTGGCCTGGCCGGTGGCGATGGACTGGTTGAGATAGGCCAGTGCCCAGTACTGGTTGATGACATCGCCGATCACCAGCAGGGCGGTGTTCTGCTGGTCTTCTTCGCTGGCCTGTGCCTCCCAGCGGGCAATGTCGCGCTGGCTGCGCAGGCGGCCCCACAGGTCGATTTCCCACCCCAGCGACACTCCGGTGGAATAGCTGCGGCGCCAGTCGTCAGCCTGGTCGGTGGCACGGCTGCCACTGCCGCTGACGCCGGACGATGAAGGCTGCGGCCACAGCGCGTTGCTGGCCAGCCCGGCCTGCAGGCGTGCACGCTGCACGGCCAGGCCGGCAGCGCCGAGGTCACTGTTGGCGGTCAATGCCTGTGCGACCAGGCGGTCCAGACGCGCATCGCCGAAGCCGGTCCACCAGTGGTCCTGGCGGATGTCGCGGGCCGGGGTGTCCAGGCCACTGCGCGGGTCGTCGGCCGGCGCGTTGAGGGTCGCATCGCCACGACCATAGGTGGCGGCAACGCTGGGGTCTTCAACCGGATAGCGGCCTACCGAAGCGCAGGCGGAGAGTGCAAGCAGCACGGCGCCGGCCAGCAGCAGGCGCGAGGGAGCGGGGAAGGGCAGTCGGGTCATCATCTTCATTCGCGGGCCAGGGCCTCCACCGGGTCAAGCTGGGCGGCACTGCGCGCCGGCAGGAAGCCGAACGCCACGCCGATCAGGGTTGAACAGGCGAAGGCGGCAATGATGGAAGCGGTGGAGAACAGCACCTGGAAATCGCTGGCGAAACGGCCGATCAACACGCCCATCAGCAGGGCCAGGCCGATGCCGAGCAGTCCGCCGAGCAGGCACACCAGCACCGCTTCGATCAGGAACTGCTGGCGGATATCGCTCTGCCGCGCACCCACCGCCATGCGCACGCCGATCTCGCGGGTACGCTCGGTGACCGAGACCAGCATGATGTTCATCACGCCGATGCCACCGACCAGCAGCGCGATGGCGGCAATGGCGCCGATCAGCAGGGTCATCGTGCGCGTGGTCTGTTCGATGGTGTCGCGGATCTCGGCGCTGTTGCTGAGGAAGAAGTCCTCGGTCCCGTGGCGCATGGTCAGCAGCCGGGTGATCGCTTCCTGCGCCGCATCCATCGGCGTTTCATCGTTCACCCGCACGGTGATGCTGGAAACGTGGCTCTGCCCGAGCATGCGCGACATCACCGTGGTGTAGGGCACGAACACGCTCAGGCTGGTGCTGCCGCCGAAACCGAAGCTCTGTTTCTTGGCCACGCCGACCACGCGCACCGGCACATTGCCAAGCAGGATCACCTGGCCGATCGGGTCGCTGTCGGGGAAGAACTGGGTCCTGGTGTTCTCATCGATCACCGCCACCTGGCCGAGTCCCTTCACCGCATCGGTGTCGAAGAAGCTGCCGCTGAGCAGGCTCACGCCCTTCACCCGGAAGTACTGCTCGCCGACGCCGCTGATCTGCGCGGTGGCTGACTGGTTGCGGTAGCGCGCGGTGACCGAACTGGACACGCTGGGGGTGGCGCTGTCGACGTAGCTCTGCCGTGACAGAGCATCGGCATCGCTGGCCTTGAGGGTCTGCACCCGCGCCGAACGCATGTCGCCGAATCCGCGACCGGGGTAGACGTCGATGGTGTTGGTACCCAGTGCGCTGATGTTCTGCAGGATCTGCTGCTGCGAGCCGTTGCCCAGTGCCACCACCGATACCACCGAAGCGATGCCGATGATGATGCCGAGCATGGTCAGGAAGGTGCGCAGGCGGTGGGCGTTCATTGCCAGCAGGGCCATCCGGAACGCTTCGGTGAAGCGGTCGCGGGCAGCCTGCCAGCTGCTGCCGTGGGCGACGCCGGCGCTCGGTTCGCGTTGCGCACGGTAGCTGGGCGCGGCCGGATTGGCGCGGTCGGCGATGATCTCGCCGTCGCGGATCTCGATGATGCGTTGTGCGTGCTCGGCCACGCTCATGTCGTGGGTGACGATGATGATGGTATGGCCTTCGGCATGCAGCTCGCCGAGGATGGCCATCACCTCTTCGCCGGATTTCGTGTCCAGGGCGCCGGTCGGTTCGTCGGCCAGGATCACCTCGCCACCGTTCATCAGCGCACGCGCGATCGACACGCGTTGCTGCTGGCCACCGGACAGCTGCCCGGGCTTGTGGTGCATGCGGTCGGCCAGGCCCAGACGCTGCAGCAGCTGCTCGGCACGCGCGGTGCGCACCGGGCCCGGGCTGCCGGCATAGACCGCCGGCACGGCCACATTGCCGCGCGCGTCGAGATCGCCCAGCAGGTGGTAGCGCTGGAAGATGAAACCGAAGTGCTCGCGGCGCAGCTCGGCCAGCTCGTCGGGTGCCATTTTCCCGGTCTCGCGGCCCGCTACCTGGTAGCTGCCACGGGTCGGGCGGTCCAGGCAGCCGAGGATGTTCATCAGCGTGGACTTGCCCGAACCGGACTGGCCGACGATCGCCACCATCTCACCGGCATGGATGTCCAGGTTGACGTCGCGCAGCACGGCGATGACGTCTTCGCCGGCAGGGAACTCGCGTCGCAGGTCGCGCAGGCGCAGCAGCGGCGCCGTCGTGCTCATCGGCGCCCCATGCCCGGGCCGCCGACCCGCATCTGCATGCCGCCACGGTTGCCGCCGCCAGCGGCTGCCGCAGCGCCGCCTTCGCCGACCACCACACGCTCGCCTTCCTTCAGGCCGGACAGGACCTCGACGTTGGCGCCGTTGTTGATGCCGACCTTGACCTTGCGTGGCTGCGGCTGGCCCTTGTCATCGACCACCCGCACGATGCGCTCGCCATCGCGTGACTTCGGACCCAGTGCAACGGCCGGCACCATCAGCACGCCCTTGGCCTGCTTGAGCAGCACCGATACCTGTGCGGTCATGTCGATGCGCAGGGTGCCATCGGGGTTTTCCACGTCGAACAACGCGTTGTAGTAGACCGCGCTGCTGGAGCTGGAACTGGACGAGCTGCTGGAACTGGACGAGCTCTCGTTGGCGATCGACGCCGGCGCCGGATTGATCTGCCGCAGCGTGGCGTGGTACTTGCGGTCCGGGTCGCCCAGCGTGGTGAAGTACACCGGCATGCCGGCCTTGATCTTGACCACGTCGGCCTCGGAGACCTCGGCGTTGACGGTCACCACATCCAGCCGTGCCAGCATCACGATGGTCGGTGCGGTCTGGTTGGCGTTCACCGTGCGGCCTTCCTCGGCCACCACCGCCACCACGGTGCCATCCATCGGCGCGACGATGCGGGTATAGGCCAGGTTGGCACGGGCGGTGCCCAGTTCGGTTTCGCGGCCCTTGATCTGCGCCTCGTAGGACTGCAGCTGCGCACGCGCGGTCTTCAGCTGGGCCTCGGCGGCATCGTATTCCTGGCGCGAGGTGGCTTCGGCCGCCAGCATCTGCTGCTGGCGTGCGAACTCCAGTTCGGCCTGGCGCAGGGTGGCCTGCTGCACCGCGCGCTGGGCGGTCACCTGGTCCAGCGAGGCCTGTGCGTTGAGCACCTGGTTCTGCTGGGTGGTGGCGTCGATCTCGGCGATCAGGTCGCCTTCCTTCACCGTATCGCCCAGCTGCACCTTCAGCGACTTGATCTGGCCGGAGGCCTGCGCACCGACGCTGACCAGCTTGTAGGCGTCGATCACGCCGGTAGCCTCCACCGTCTGCTCGATGTCGCCGCGGCTGACCGGGGTGGTCGCCAGGGCCGGTGCGGCCGGCTTGCGCAGCAGCCACCAGGCGGAAACGGCGGCGATCAGGACAAGCAGGGCGATCAACATCAGGCGACCCTTGCGGGTCGCGGGCAACAGGCGGGAGATCACGTGGCGGCTTCACTCTGGGGGCCGCAGTGGCGGCGTTGGTGGGCATTGTGAAGATCGAGCGACGCTGTGCTCAATCCTCGGGGTGTGTCTCTATGTAACACTGTCGCCGAGACTGCGTATCAGCAGGTATCCCGCACTGCGGGGGATACAGTGGTACGTATTGGCCTGGATGCGGTTCAGCTGCCGACACGGGATGATTCGCGACATGGAGACTGAAAACCCGATGCACCGTTTGCTGATCGTCGATGACGACAACGATATCCGCACCCTGCTGGCCGAGCAGCTTGGCCGCGCTGGCTACCAGGTCAGCACCGCCGCCGATGGCACCAGCATGCGCCAGCTGCTGGAACGCGAACACGTGGACCTGATCGTGCTCGACCTCAACCTGCCACGCGAAGATGGCCTCACCCTGTGCCGCGACCTCCGCGCGCGCTCGAACACGCCGGTGATCATGCTCACCGCGCGCGCCGAGCCGATCGACCGCGTGCTCGGCCTGGAAATGGGTGCAGACGACTACCTGGCCAAGCCGTTCGAACCGCGCGAACTGCTGGCACGCATCCGCAACGTGCTGCGTCGTACCGAAGCGCTGCCGGCCAACCTGGAACCGCTGGCGGTGCGCCGTGCGCGTTTCTCGCGCTGGATTTTCGACCTGGAGCATCGCCACCTGGTCGACCCGGACGGGCGCGTGGTGGTGCTGTCCGGCGCCGAGTTCCGCCTGCTGCGGGTGTTCATCGCACATGCCAACAAGGTGCTCTCGCGCGAGCAGCTGGTGGCCCTCAGCAGCGGCCGCAACTATGAAGCGCAGGACCGCGCCATCGACCTGCAGGTCAGCCGGCTGCGCAACAAGCTGGCCGATGACGGTGGCCCCGATGGCCTGATCAAGACCGTGCGCAATGAAGGCTATGTGCTGGCCTCGGCCGTCAACCTGGAATAAGCCGCGATGAATCGCCTGCGCCACTTCCTGTCCTCGATGGTCGGACGGCTGTTCGTGATCCTGCTGCTGGGCATGAGCGTGGCTGCGATCGGCGCCACCATGCTGGCCAGTTCCAAGCGGCAGCAGGAATTCGAGCGGCAGAACCTGAACCGCATCGCTGATCGCCTTCAGGGCTACATCAATCTGCTAGACGGCAATCCGGAGCTGCGCGAGCGGTTGCTGGAAGTCGGTGGCCCCAGCGTGCGGGCACTGCAGCCCGGCGCACGCATCGGGCGGGCCGACAAGGCGCTGATGGAAGTACTGGAGGACCGCCCGGGCCCGGTGTCGCGGGCGCATGTGCACTTCGCCTCGTTCCGTTCGTGCATTCCCAAGCTGCAGGATCTGCTGCCGCCGCCGCCGCCGGGCCACCGCAAGCCACCACGCGAACGCGATCCCACCTTCATTCCACCCAAGTGCCGGGCGGTGGACGTGGTGCTCAACGACGGCACGTTGCTGAAGCTCGCCCTGGATTCGCCGGCGATCGCGCATAACGGCATTCTCGCCGTGGACCCGCTGTTCCTGACCCTGCTGGTGCTGGCCATTGCCGTGCTGGCGTACGTGGTGGCACGCATGGCCAGTGCGCCGTTGCAGGAGCTGGCGGCCGCTGCCGAGGACCTGGGCGATGACCTGCAGCGAGCGCCATTGCCGCTGCGCGGGCCACGCGAAGTGCAGCGCGCCGCCGAGGCCTTCAATGCCATGCAGCATCGGCTGCAGCGCCATCTGGCCGAACGCACGCAGATGCTGGCAGCGATCACCCACGACCTGCAGACGCCGCTGACCCGGCTGCGCCTGCGTTTGGAAAACGTGACCGACGAGACCCTGCGCGAGCGCCTGATCGGCGACCTGGCCGCGATGCAGGCGCTGGTACGCGAGGGTCTGGAACTGGCCCGAAGTGCGGAGAGTGCCGAACAGCGCGCCGCGCTGGACCTGGATTCGCTGCTGGAGAGCATCGTCGAGGACACCGCCGAGGACGGCGCCGACGTCGTCTTCGAAGGCCGCAGCGGCGCAGTGCTGATGCTGCGCCCTTTGGCGATGCATCGCCTGTTCTCCAACCTGGTGGACAACGCGGTGATGTACGCACAACGCGCCCGGGTACGTGTCGAGCGCGGCGAGGGCACGATCACGGTGGTCATCGCCGATGACGGCCCTGGGCTGGCGGATGACCAGCTGGAAGCGGTGTTCGACCCGTTCGTGCGGGTGGAGACCTCACGTTCGCGCGAGACCGGCGGTGCCGGCCTGGGCCTGACCATCGCCCGTGCGCTGGCCGAAAAGGACGGCGGCCGACTGTGGTTGCGCAACCGCCCCGAAGGTGGGCTGGAAGCGGTGGTGCAGTGGTCCACCAGCGCCGAGGCGCGGTAGCAGCGGCAATCCCTGTCCAGGCCCGGTTGCGCCGGGCGCGGTGACGCCGAAGACAGGGTTTGCCCTATCATCTGCGTACTTCCCCATTCTTCGTCCGATGAGCCTGCCCGTTCCTGCCGGCATGCCGCCCTGCGCGGTGCGGCCATTCCTGTTCGCGTCTGCCGGCACCACCGGCATCCGCAGCTGGCCGCCGCCGCTGCGCTGATGGGCGGACAGGGGGCGGAAAGGCGCCGGGCGGGGCGCCACGCGGAACGGATCGGTTGCCTGCTGCGACTGGGCATGCTGTGGCTGCTGCTGGCGATAGCCGCGCCGCTGGCCGCGCAGAGTGGCGCACCGCCGCTGCGCGACTACGCCATCGACGTGTGGACCTCGCGCAATGGGTTGCCGCACAACTCGCTGCGTGACATCGCGCAGACCCCGGAAGGCCACCTCTGGTTCGCCACCTGGGAAGGCCTGGTGCGCTACAACGGCCTGGATTTCACCGTGTTCGACCGCAGCACCCGGCCAGGGCTGCGCGACAACGGCATCGGCGCGCTGCTGGTCGACCCGCAGGGCGGGCTGTGGATCAGCGACTCGCGCGGCAATGTCAGCCACCGCGGCAATGATGGCCAGTGGCGGGTCTGGGAGCACCAACCGGATACGCCGCAGGTGCTGATCCAGTCCATGCAGATGGACAGCCAGGGACGCCTGTGGCTGCTGTATGAAGGCAAGGGCATCGCCTACCTGACCCCTGACAAGGGCATCGTCTACCAGCGCCCACCGCCGGACCTGCCGCTGGCGATGAGTTTCACCAAGATGGCGGTCGACGCGCAGGACCGGGTCTGGATCGGCACCCTCGACGGCCTGGTGCTGCGTGACAACGACGGCGTGCTGCAGCGCGCGCCGGCGGCGTGGGGCGTGGACAAGGGCCTGTCATGGCCTTATCGCGCGCCCGATGGCGCGCTGTGGATTGTCGCGGGCGAGCGCCTGTACCGGGTGGAGGATGATCGCCTGGTGCTGGTGCACCGGCTGCCCGGCCAGCTGCACTTGACCGCGATGCTGCAGGACCGCCATGGCGACCTGTGGCTGGGCACCGAGAACCAGGGCCTGCTGCGCATTTCGGCGCATGGCCTGGAGCGCCTGCCGGCCGGTCTGAACCTGCCCGGCGGGCGTGTGGTCAGCCTGCGCGAGGATGCCGAGGGCAGCATCTGGGTGGGTGCCAACGGCGGCCTGTACCGCCTGCGCGAAACCCTGTTCAGCAGCTACACCGAGCGCGATGGCCTCAGCGGCGACTACGTGCGCACGGTGCTGGAAGACCGTGACCGCCACCTGTGGGTGGGCAGTGCCAGTGGCCTGGACCTGCAGACTGCTGACGGTCGATTCCGCGCGATGCCGCTGCACAACCGCGGTGGCAAGGCGCCCTCGGTGTTGAGCCTGGCGCAGGATGCTGGCGGCGATCTGTGGGTGGGCACCTTCGGCGACGGCATCTACCGGTTGCGCGCCGATGGACGGCTTCGCCACAACTACGCTGCGGCCGATGGCCTGCCCGGCGGCAACATCCGCGCGATCAGCATCGCCCCTGACGGCGTGGTCTGGGCGGGGACGCAGAAGGGCGTGGTCCGCATCGAGGGTGACGAGGTAAGTGTGCCCACGGTTCCCGGCATGCCGGCGGGCCTGACCACCGCGCTGGAACACGATCACCAGGGAAATCTGTGGATCGGTACCATCGAAGGCGTCCGCGTGCTGCGTGGTGATCGCGTGCAGTCGATCGACCTGGCGCCGCTGGGCGGTGGCCGCAGCGTGTTCGGCTTCCACCAGATCGGCGATGCGATGTGGATCAGCAGCGACCGTGGGCTGTACCGCTGGCAGCGCGGCACGCTGGCGCGCGTGGGCCTGGAGCAGGGCATGCCGGTGGATGCGGTGTTCCAGCTGGTGCCCGACCGGCTGGGCAATGTGTGGATCAGCAGCAACCGCGGTGTGCTGCGTACCGATATGGCAACGCTCAACGCCGTGGCCGACGGACGCGCGCCGCGGGTAACCGTGGAGCGTTACAACGAAATCGACGGCATGGCCAATGCGCAGGCCAACGGCAGCTCCGGACCCTCGGCGATCCTGCGCCAGGACGGCACGTTCTGGGTGGTGACCGCCGGTGGCCTGAGCACGGTCGATCCGCAGCGGCTGCAGCGCTTCCGCGAGCGTCCGGCGCCGCCTGCGGCGATCGAGAACGTACAGGTGGACGGTGCGCCGGTGCACTGGGAAGGCCGCGAGCGCAACCTGATTCCCGGTGGGCGACGGCTTGCGGTGAGCTACGTGGGCCTGAGCTATCTGATGTCCGACCGCATCCGCTACCGCACGCGGCTGGAGGGTCTGGACAACGGCTGGGTGGAGCGTGGCCCGCAGCGCAGCGTGGAGTTCGTCGGCCTGCCGCCGGGCGATTACACGCTGCACGTGGCCGCTTCGCACCCGGGCGGCAGCTGGGGCCATCAGGAAGCGGTGTGGAGCTTCACTGTCGAACCGTTCTGGTGGCAGCGGCGCAGCGTGCAGGCGCTGACCGGGCTGGTGCTGCTGGCCGCGCTGGTAGCGCTGTACCGCTTCCTGCTGCAGCAGTACAAGGCCAGCAACCTGCGCCTGGCACGGCGCGTGGATGAGGCAACCTTCGACCTGCAGGCGCAGACCGTGCACCTGCAGGCGTTGAACCAGGAAAAGACCGAGCTGGCCGAGCGCCTGGCGCGGCAGGCCGAGGCATTCGAACGACAGGCCCGCGAGGACGCGCTGACCCGGTTGGCCAATCGTCGCGGTTTCGACGAGGCTCTGGCCCGCGATTTCGCCCGCGCCCAGCGCAGCGGCCACCCGCTGTGCCTGGTGGTGCTGGACATCGACCACTTCAAGGACGTCAACGACCAGCACAGCCACAGCGTTGGTGATGCGGTACTGGTGGAAGTGGCCCAGGTGATCGCAGCGGCCAGTCGCGATTCGGACCTGCCGGCACGCACCGGCGGCGAAGAATTCGCGCTGCTGCTCAACGACACCCGGCTGGAGGAGGCAGCGCAACTGTGCGCGCGCCTGCGTGGCCTGTTCCATGACCACCCGGACTGGGCCGGCATACCGGGCCTGCGGGTGACCTTCAGTGCCGGGCTGGTGGAACTGGATGGCGACGACCGCACCCCGGCGCTGCTGTACCAGCGCGCCGACCGTGCGCTGTACCGCGCGAAGAGCGACGGCCGCGATCGTACGAGTATCGGTTGATCAAGTGCGAAGCATCCACGCATGGCGTGGATCTACTGGAGTGCCGTACCAACGGTCGGCACCCATCGAGCGCAGCGACCCGCTGTTGCTCCCGTTTTTCTGATCTTTCCGTGGCGCCCAGCAACGTGTCCGTGGCCGGGCGGGTGGGCTGCGCAGGGGCGTGAGCCGCATGGATGCGGCGACCGAGCTTATAGGGACGTACTTGCAGCGTCCCCTGCGCAGTCCACCCGCCCGGCCTTAACCGGAATCGCTGTCAGCCCGCCACGAGGGGCTCCGCCGTTGGCCGCTTTACCGCGGCCAGGCGTTGGCGATCGTGCAGAACAACCGCGCCGTCTGCTCGGTGTCGTACACCGCGCTGTGTGCCTCGTTGGCATCCCAGCCCAGCCCGGCCGCCGTGGCCGCGCGCGCCAGCACGGTCTGACCGTAGGCGATACCCGCCAGAGTGACCGTATCGAACACGCTGAACGGATGGAACGGATTGCGCTTGTGCCCGGTACGGGCGACGGCCGCGTTGACGAAGCCCAGGTCGAAATGGGCGTTGTGGCCGACCAGGATCGCGCGCTGGCAGCCGTACTTCTTCATCGCCGCGCGCACCGGAGTGAAGACGTGATCAAGCGCGGCCTTCTCTTCCTTGGCCAGCCGGAACGGATGGTCGAGGATGATGCCGGTTACTTCCAGCGACTTCGGGTCGATCTCCAGACCCTCGGCAGGCACCACATGGGCGCTGGCGGTCTGGCCGGGGTAGAGCAGGCCGTTCTCGTCCATCTCGATCGGCACGGCAGCGATTTCCAGCAGCGCGTTGCGCTGACTGTCGAAGCCGCCGGTTTCAACATCCACCACCACCGGCAGGAAGCCGCGGAAGCGTTGTGACATCGCGCGCTGCGCCTGGGGTACGTCGGAAACAGGGGCGGCGGCAGGTGCGGAAGTGGGGTCAGTCATGTACGGATTCTAGCAGAGCGACCCTGAGCGCCCGGGATCCCGGTAGGTGCCAACCTTGGTTGGCACACTGCGCGCCGACCAAGGTCGGCATCTACCGGACCGCGGGCTGCGCCGTGGGGGCCGACGGATACCAGCGTGCCAGCACTGCATCCACGCTCAGGCGCCCGGCACCGGTGAACAGCAGCGGCAGCAGCATCGCCATGAACAGCAGCGGCAGTTTGAAGTTGCCAAAGCCCTGGTCGCTGATCGCATAACCCATCGCCAGGTCGCCCAGCGAGCCCCATTCGGCTGGCCAGTGCACCGCATACGTGGCCACGACCGTCAGCACCAGCAGGCTGGCGGCGGCGAAACGGGTACCGAAGCCGAGCAGCAGGCAGGCTGCGCCCAGCAGTTCGAACCAGGTGGCCAACTGCCAGTTCAGCGCAGCGGGCAACTGGTCGAAGGGGAACGGGAACGCGCCCTGCAGGTCGGCGAACCAGTTCTCGCCGTGCAGTTTCTCGCGCCCGGATTCAAAAAATTCCCAGGCCAGCAGTATGCGCAGACCAAGCGGGGCCAACCACGGGGCGAAACGGTCCAGCTGGCCGCGGGTTGCGGCCAGGATCGGGGTCTTCATCGGTGAATCTCCTGGAAGGGGCGTCAGGGTGAAGCGGAGAGCGGACCGATCACGCCGGCACGCAGGAACTGCTGCAGCAGTTGCGCACCCGGGGCGGCCAGGGTCTCGGGATCGAGGTGGTGCAGGACGGCCAGTTGCTGCAGCTGTTGTTGGCCGGTGGCCCCGGGCGCCTCGCCGATCAGCGTCAGCAGATGCACCGCCAGGCTGGTCAGGGTGGCAAAGCGCACTGCGCCATCGGCATCGCGCCGTACCAGCAGGCCGGTGGGCTCTGCTGGCGGTTGCGACGCTGCATCGTCGCTACCCAGTTGATGCACCGGCCAGCGATACAGCAGCGGCCAGGCCAGTGGCGAGCGCTGCAACGGTACCTGCAACGGATCGATGTCGCCCGGTTCCGGCAGCGGATCAGCCTGCAGCTGGTACAGCGCAGTCTCCACCCACTCGTAATGGGCCAGCTCGGCCAGCGCCGGATGCGGCAGTTCCGGTTGCACCTGCAGCCACTGCACGAACTCGGCAGCCAGCTCGGTGAACAACGGGGTGTGGCAACGGTGGCTGGCGAAATAGTGGCGCACCAGCGCACTCCAGGCCGGTTCGCCCAGCAGGCGCACGCAGACCGGGAAGCCGTTGCTCAACAATCCCAGCAGATTGTTGAACAGCAGGCGTTCGTACACCGCCACCCGGCGCGGGTCCATGCCGGGCGGCGCCGGTACCTGCGCCGGGTCGCGCAGGTGGGCGGTGAACGCGTGCTGCTGCGCGCGCAGTCGTTCGGGGGCATCAGCCATGGGCGGCTCCGGCATGCACGGCCTGCAGGCGGTGGATGGTCTGCAGTTCATCCCGCAGCTCGGCGTAAGGCGGGAAATTGAAGTCGCGCTCGAGCAGCGTAGGGCGCGGGCCGATGCGGGCGTAGGTACGCGCCAGCAGATCCCACACCGGGTCGATTACCGGGCTGCCGTGGGTGTCGATCTTCAGGTCCGGAGTGTCGTCCAGGTGCCCGGCGACGTGCAGGCAGACGATGCGCTGCGCGGGCAGGCCGGCAATGAAGGTATCCGCGTCGTAGCCGTGGTTGCAGGCATTGACGTACACGTTGTTGACGTCCAACAGCAGATCGCAGTCGGCCTCGGCCAGCACCGCATTGGTGAAGGCCAGTTCGTCCATCATCGGCTCCGGGGCCAGGTAGTACGACACGTTTTCCACGGCGATGCGGCGGCCGAGAATGTCCTGTACGCGGGCGATGCGTGCAGCGGTGTGGCGTACCGCTTCATCGGTGAAAGGAATCGGCAGCAGGTCGTACAGATGGCCCTCGTCGCTGCAGTAGCTCAGGTGTTCGCTGTACAGCGGCACCCGGTGTTGCTCAAGAAAGGCACCCACCTGCGCCAGCAGCTGGGTATCCAGTGCTGCGCTACTGCCCAGTGACAACGACAGGCCATGGCAGCTCAATGGATGGCGCGCCGCCAGTTCGGCCAGCGCGTCACCGGCGGGGCCACCGACACCGATCCAGTTCTCCGGCGCGCACTCGAGGAAATCGAAATCGCCGGCCGGTGCATCGCGCAGGTCCTGCAGAAGGGCGCGGCGCAGGCCCAGGCCCACGGCCGCCGCGGGAAGCGGCGACCGCGGGTGGACGACGCCGGTGCGGACGTCAGTGCTTGGCACCGCACTTGCCTTCGCCGCACTTGCCTTCGGCCGACTTCTTGTCGCCGCCGGTCTTGGCCTTGGCGTCGGTACCGGCCGCTGCCTTGCCCTTGTCGCCGCCGCACTTGCCCTCAGCGCTCTTGCCGTCGGCGCCACACTTGCCTTCTGCATGCTTGGCCGCGTCGGCGGATTTCGCATCGGCCGCCTTCGCGTCGGTGGCCTTGGCCGCCTGGCCGGCAACCAGATAGCCCTGGGCGAGATCGCTCATGCTCAGGGCCGAGGCGGAGGCGGTCATGCCGAGGCCTGCGGCCAGGGCGGTGGCGGTCAGCAGGGACAGGGTCTTGTTGGAGGTGCTCATCGGTCGTGCTCCTGGGTGGTGGGCGGCTGCCCGTGGTGAAGCAATGGTGCAGCGATCCTACTCAACGAATCCTCGCCGGGAATTCAAATTTTCGTGAGAAGTATTACAACGCCAACAAAAAGGCCGCTGTCGCGAGGACAGCGGCCACCCTGGAGTCGAATCCGGTGTTGCAGTGCAGTATCAGATATCGCCGGCGCTGGAGGTCTCGTCGCGCTTCTGGCGCGGCGGCAGCGGCTGTTCGCCGTGCACCAGGAACCACACGTTCTCGGCGATGTTGGTGGCGTGGTCACCCACGCGTTCCAGGTTCTTGGCCATGAACAGCAGATGGGTGCACGGGGTGATGTTGCGCGGGTCTTCCATCATGTAGGTCAGCAGCTCGCGGAACAGCGCGGTGTACTGCGCATCCAGGCGGGCGTCGTCCTCGCGCAGTTCCAGTGCGGCATCGGCATCGTTGTCGCGGTAGGCGGCGATGGCGCGGCGGACCTGCTGCGCAGCAAGCCGGCCGAGGGAACGCAGGCCCTGGATCTGCGGCAGCGGCGGCACCTTGCCCAGCGCGATGGAGCGCTTGGCGACGTTGGCCGCGTAGTCGCCGATGCGTTCGATATCGGCGGGAATGCGCAGGCCGGCAAGAATCTCGCGCAGGTCGCGTGCCATCGGGCCGCGCAGCGCCAGGCGCATCACGTCATGGCTGATCTGCTGTTCCAGCGAATCGATCGCTTCATCGTTGGCGATGATGCGATGGGCGGCGTTCTCGTCGCGCTTCTCGATGACGTCCATCGACGCCTCCAGCTGGGCGACGGCCATCTCGCCCATGCGCACGATTTCGGCCACCAGGCGCTGCTGCTCTTCGTCGTAGCTTTTGACGATGTGGTCGTTGGGAAGGTTCATGTTCTGCAATCCAGGTAGAGCCAGGCCGCGCCTGGCTGGGACATGTGGCGAAGCGTCAGCGCCGATCAGCCAAAGCGACCGGTGATGTAATCCTCGGTCTGCTGCTTGGACGGCTGCGAGAAGATCACTTCGGTGCGGTCGTGCTCGATCAGGTCGCCCAGGTACATGAAGGCGGTGTAATCGGACACGCGTGCAGCCTGCTGCATGTTGTGGGTGACGATCACGATGGTGTACTCGTGCTTCAGTTCTTCCACCAGCTGTTCGATGCGGCTGGTGGAGATCGGATCCAGCGCCGAGGTCGGCTCGTCCAGCAGCAGCACCGACGGCCGCAGGGCCACGGCACGGGCGATGCACAGACGCTGCTGCTGGCCGCCGGACAGGCCCAGCGCGCTCTGGTTGAGCTTGTCCTTCACTTCGTCCCACAGTGCGCCCTGGCGCAGTGCGTGCTCGACACGGTCGGCCATGTCCGCCTTGGACAGCTTCTCGTGATGGCGGATGCCGTAGGCCACGTTCTCGAAGATGGTCATCGGGAACGGCACCGGCTTCTGGAACACCATGCCGACCTTGCTGCGCAGGCGGTTCATCGGGTACTTCGGCGACAGGATGTTCTCGCCGTCGAGAATCACCTCACCGCGCGCCTCCAGCTTCGGGTACAGCGCGTAGATGCGGTTGAAGATGCGGAGCAGGGTCGACTTGCCGCAACCGGAGGGACCGATCAGCGCGGTCACGCGCTTTTCCGGGATCTCCAGGTTGATGCCCTTCAGGGCATGGAACTTGTCGTAGTAGAAGTCCAGTCCACGCGCGGCGAGCTTGACCGGTGCCGGAGCGTGCAGGTTCTCGTGCGAGGCCGGCACCACGATGCGCTGCATCGGCACGGCGTTGGAAAGGTCGTTCATGGCGGTATCCACGGAAAGGTCAGTCATGGGAGATACGGTTGCGCAGCAGGAAGCCGCGAGCGGCGAGGCTGACCAGCAACACGAAGACAGTCAGCACCAGGGCACCTGCCCAGGCCAGCACCTGCCAGGATTCGTACGGGCTGCCGGCGAACTGGTTCATCACCACCGGCACCGAGGCCATCGGCTGGAACACGTTGCTGTTCCAGTACTGGTTGCCGAACGCGGTGAACAGCAGCGGTGCGGTCTCGCCGGAAATGCGCGCCAGCGCCAGCAGGATGCCGGTGATGATGCCGGCCGAGGCACTGCGGTACAGCACCTGCACGATCACCTTCCACTGCGGGATGCCCAGCGACAGGGCGGCTTCGCGCATCTGCGAAGGCACCAGGCGCAGCATCTCGTCGGTGGTACGCACCACCACCGGCAGCACGATGAAGGCCAGCGACAGCGCACCTGCGAACGCGGAGAAGCTGCCGCCGGTCTGCATCACGTACAGGGTGTAGACGAACAGGCCCAGCACGATGGACGGCGCCGACAGCAGGATGTCGTTGACGAAGCGGACCACGGTGCCGGCCTTGCGGGCGTTGCCGTACTCGGCCAGCCAGGTGCCGGCCAGCACGCCCAGCGGGGTGCCGATGCCGATCGCCAGTGCACACATCACCGCACTGCCGAAGAAGGCATTGGCAAGACCGCCTTCCTGCATCGGCGGCGGTGTCATCTTGGTGAACAGGTCCAGGTTGATGCCGGCCAGGCCCTTGGAGGCCAGGGTGAACAGGATCCAGCCGAGGAAGAACAGGCCGAACAGCGCAGTGGCGCAGGACATCGCGATGGCGATGACATTGCCGATGCGGCGGCGCAGGTACAGGGAGTCAGCGGTGCTGGACATCAGTTGCCCTCCTTGCGGGACAGGCGCATCAGCATCAGGCGGGCGATGGCGAGCACCACGAAGGTGACGATGAAGAGGACGAAGCCGAGCAGCAGCAGCGCCGAGCGGTAGGTTTCAGTGGCCTCGCCGAAGTCGTTGGCGATCAGCGCGGCGATGGTAGTGCCCGGTTCCAGCAGCGACGGCGACAGGCGCACGCTGTTGCCGATCACGAAGGCCACCGCCATCGTCTCGCCCAGTGCGCGGCCGAGGCCGAGGAACACGCCACCGATCACCGCCGAGCGGGTGTAGGGCAGCACGATGTCCCAGCTCACTTCCCACTTGGTGGAACCCAGCGCGTAGGCCGATTCCTTCAGGCGCGTCGGCACGGTCAGGAACACTTCGCGCATCACCGAGGAGATGAAGGGGATGACCATGATCGCCAGCACGAAGCCGGCGGTGAGCATCCCGATGCCCAGCGGCGGGCCCTGGAAAACCGGACCGATGATCGGCCATTCGCCCAGGGTTTCGTTGAGGAACGGGGTGACGTACTCGGTCATCACCGGCACCAGCACGAACAGGCCCCACATGCCGTAGATGATCGAGGGAATGCCCGCCAGCAGTTCGATGGCGGTACCGACCGGACCCCGCAGCCAGCGCGGTGCCACTTCGGTGAGGAAGAAGGCGATGCCGAAGCTCACCGGCACGGCGATGACCATCGCGATCAGCGCGGTGACCAGGGTGCCGTAGATCGGGGCGAGGGCGCCGAACTTGTTTTCGACCGGATTCCAGTCGGAAGAGAAGAAGAAGCTCAGGCCCTGCACCTGCAGGGCGTGGCGACCACCCCACAGCATCGACAGTGCGGCGCAGGCCAGTGCGATCAGGACGAAGATGACGGTGCCGACCAGCACCCATCGGAACAGTTTGTCGTTGCGGGCATCACGCGTATCACGCGTGGACGGGGCGGCTACAGGCTGGGCGATGGCATTCATGGGGACGGCAGGGCCAGGAAGGGGCGGGGCAGCACGATGTTCAGGAGACGGTGCCCGCACGTGGCGGGCACCGTCGGTTCCATCACTTCAGTTCGGTCGCCCAGTAGGCTTCGATCTGCTTGACCAGCTCGGCCGGCAGCGGCACGTAGTGCAGTTCGTTGGCCTGGGTCTGGCCGCTTTCGAAGGCCCACTTGAAGAAGGCCAGCGCATCCTGGTTGCGCTTGGCATCCTTCGGCTTCTTCTGCATCAGCATGAAGTTGGTGGCAGTGATCGGCCACGCCTGCTCGCCCGGTGCGTTGGTGATGACCAGGTTGAAGTCCTTGGCGCTGGCCCAGTCGGCGCTGGCAGCAGCGGCGGCGAAGGTTTCAGCGTTCGGCTGCACCCAGGTGCCGGCGGCGTTCTGCAGCGAGGCGTACGGCATCGCGTTCTGCAGGGCGTAGGCCAGTTCGACGTAGCCGATGGAACCCTTGATCTGCTTCACGTACGAAGCGACGCCTTCATTGCCCTTGCCACCCACGCCGTCCGGCCACTGCACCGAGGTACCTTCGCCGACCTTGCTCTTCCACTCCGGGTTGACCTTGGACAGGTAGTTGGAGAAGTTGAAGGTGGTGCCGGAACCGTCCGAACGGTGGACGATGGTGATCTTGCCGTCCGGCAGGGTCACGCCCGGGTTGGCGGCGACGATGGCCGGGTCGTTCCAGGTCTTGACCTTGCCCAGGAAGATGTCGGCGAGCAGGGCGCCACTGAGGCGCAGCTTGCCGGCTTCCAGGCCGTCGATGTTGACCACCGGCACCACGCCACCGATGGCCGACGGGAACTGGGCCAGGCCGGCCTGGGCCAGCTCGTCGCTGCTCAGCGGCTTGTCGGACGAACCGAAATCAACGGTGCCGGCCTTGATCTGGGCGATGCCACCACCGGAACCGATCGACTGGTAGTTGATCTTGGCGCCGGTGGCGGTGTTGTAGTCGGCCGACCACTTGGACACCAGCGGGAAGATGAAGGAGGCGCCAGCACCGGAGACCTCAGCGGTCACCTTGTCGCCGGCAGCGGCCGGAGCAGCGGCGCCGTCAGCGGCCGGCTGCTGTGCGGCCTGCTTGTCGCCACCGCAGGCAGACAGGCCCAGGGCGATGGCCAGGGAAAGGGCGGCAAGGCTGGCCGAGTGCAGTTTCATGGTCACTCCATAGCGGGGTAGAGCCGACGGTGTCGGCGGATGCGGCTATGAAATGATGTTTTTGTTACAGCCGTATGACGTCCATGACAGAGGTGTCCTGGATCACGTTCTGGCAAGGGTTTCACAGCGTTGGCCGGCCCCAGGCGGGGTCCCGGAGACCACGGATCTGCGCACCGATATGGCAATGGAGGCAGGGTAGAGCCGAGCCCATGCTCGGCTGCCCGCGAGGCCAGGCCAGATGCAGCCGAGCATGGGCTCGGCTCTACAGATGCTCCTGCATGACCCCATCGCCGCAACAACAGATCAACGGAAGCGCAGCGCTCTTCACGACCAACCCAACAAACCAACCGCACAAAAAAGAAGAGCGCCGGACCCCGAAGGATCCAGCGCCCGGTGGGGCCGGCGGGGGAGAGAGGACCCGCCGACCCCGTTCCTGCGGGGGAACGCCTTGCAACGAAACTCAGTACTTCAGGTTCTGCGTCCAGTAGGTCTCGATCTGGCGCACCAGTGCGTCCGGCAGCGGCACGTAGTCCAGCTGCTTGGCCTGCGCATCGCCATTCTTGTAGACCCAGCGGAAGAACTCCTGGGTGGCCTTGGCGCCAGCCACGTTCTTCGGCTGCTTGCGCACCAGGATGAAGTTGGTGGCGGTGATCGGCCATGCGTCAGCGCCCGGGGCGTTGGTCATCACCAGGTAGAAGTCACGGGCGTTGGCCCAGTCGGCGCTGGCCGCGGCGGCCGAGAACGAGGCGTCCGACGGCTGCACGATCTTGCCAGCCGCGTTCTTCATCGCCGCGTAGGACATCTTGTTCTGCAGCGCGTAGGACAGTTCGACGTAGCCGATGCCGCCCTTGATCTGCTTCACGTAGGCAGCAACGCCTTCGTTGCCCTTGCCGCCGATGCCGGCCGGCCACTGCACCGAGGTGCCTTCACCGACCTTGCTCTTCCACTCCGGGCTGACCTTGGACAGGTAGTTGACGAAGTTGAAGGTGGTGCCCGAGCCGTCCGAACGATGGACAATGGTGATCTTGCCGCTGGGCAGGGTCAGGCCGCTGTTGAGGGCGGCGATGGCCGGGTCGTTCCAGGTGGTGATCTTGCCCAGGAAGATGTTGGCCAGGGTCGGACCGTCCAGCTTCAGCGCGCCCGGGGCGACGCCCGCGACGTTGATCACCGGCACCACGCCGCCGATCACCGACGGGAACTGGGCCAGGCCGGCGGCAGCCAGCTCTTCCGGCTTCAGCGGCGCATCGGACGAACCGAAGTCCACGGTCGCGGCCTTGATCTGGGCGATACCACCGCCGGAACCGATCGACTGGTAGTTGACCTTCTTGCCGGTGGCGGTGCTGTAGTCGGCCGACCACTTGGACATCACCGGGTAGATGAACGAAGCGCCCGCGCCGGTGACATCGGCGGCGTTGGCGGCGAACACGGACGACGCGGCCAGAATGGCGACGGCGGCGCGCGACTTGAAGGCGTGGATCACGGGAGAGACTCCTGGGGTGGTCGAGGGGCGGCTGCCCGACGTTTCGGTGCACATTCCATAACGGTTCCATGACACGCCCGCGTCTGTCATATGACGCGGACGTGACAGCCGTCATGGCGGTGCTCCGGCCTCCCTTTCAGAGCCCTCGCAACGCCTCCGGAACGGCATAGCGGCCGTCGCTGGGCAGCAGTGTCCAGCGCTGCGCAGGAGCCGTCGTGTCGGTTGCATGGCAGTCATCACCCGCAGCGACGCTGATCGTATCGGTGCGCTTTTCGCGTACCAGGATCGGTGCCAGGCCAGGGCGAGTGCTACTGCCCATTTCCAGCGTGCGCTCGAAGCGGCTGAACTCGCCGGCGCAGCGCGTATCCCATTCGCCGCGACTGCCGCTGACCGCCAGCGGGGCAAGCACCCGGCGCAGCTGTCGGCCATTGCGCACGAACAACTGCAGTTCGGTCTGTGCGAACGGGTTGGGGCCTGAGCTGCCGCTGTAGTCCATGCGCACGCCAAACGCGCGGGTGGCCGGATCCAGTTGCCAGCGTGCGGTGTCCAGGCTGAGTCCGGTGAAGCGCAGCGCATCACTGCTGACCGCATCGGCCACGCGGGTCCAGGCCAGCGGCCGGCCACTGGCGGTATCAATCAGCAGCAGGTCGAGGTCGCCGCCGCGCGCCTCTTCCGAGGCGGGCTCGGTCCATTGCGCGACGGCCAGCAGGGTCGTGCCGGGTTGTGCGGGCCACGCACGGCAGGCGGTGCTGTCGGCATCGGTGAAGCGTGCCGTCACTGGCAACGTGCCAGCCGGCAACTGCCGATACGCGGCCTCGCGCACGGCCTCTGCATCGTCACAGGCGAGCGCGGTGGCGGGCAGCGCGGCGAGCAGGGCAGCGCACAGCAGGCGGCGCAGGCGGAGGGGAGTGGGCATCCCGAAGGTCCATGTCGACAGGGCAGGGCATCATCGCGCGGCCACCGCCTGCCCACAACGACGAAGGCACGGCTGGAGCCGTGCCTTCGTTCGAACGCGTGCTTCCGGTCTTACCAGAAGAACTGCGCGCGGGCTTCCAGGATGTTCGGATCGTCGTTGACGAAACCACGGGCGGTCGAGCTGTACTTCTTGCTGTCGACCATCACGTAGTTGAGCATCAGCTTGAAGTTCGAGCGCCAGTACCAGTTGGCGCCAACGGTCCAGATGTCCATCTTGCCGCCGAGCACGCCATCGACGATCGGCGGACGGCCGGCCACCGGGTTGGCAGCGAGGTTGCCATCGTTCAGATCCATGTGGTCGTAACGCAGGCCCAGCTGCCACTGGCCGCCGGCCGGGTTGTTCGGCAGGCCGGTGCCCGGGGTGCCGCCCTTGTAGCTCCAGCTTTCGCCGGTGACATTCCACACGCCGCTGACGTAGTAGCCGTCGGTGGTGTAGTTGTCATGGGCATAACGCTTGGCCTTGCTGGTGTAGTACTCGGCCTGGGCCTTGAACGGACCCTGGAAGTACATCGCTTCGGCGCCGATGGTGCTGACGCGGTCGGTGTCGGTCATGTTGCCGCCATCGATCAGGCGCGCGGTGGCCAGGTCAGCGTTCGGGCGGGCACGCACGCGCAGGGTGTCTGCGTCGGTGTCGTAGTCCACGTAGCTCAGGCCGAAGTGCAGGACCTGGCCCTTCTCGTTGATCGGGGCCCAGGTGCCACGCGCGCCGTAGCCGCTGCCGTGGGCCAGGTTGCGGGTCAGTTCGCGGCCGAAGGCGCTGGCGGTGACCGACCAGTTGTCCTGGCCGTAGCTGTACGCGCCGCCGAGGCGACGGGCGATGGCATAGGTGTTGGTGACCGCAGCCTTGGAGATGAAGTCGTTGTTCTTGGTGCTGGACAGCTCTTCCAGGCTGTTGGGCTGCTTGAACTGGCCGACCTGGATGAAGTGGTTGGCGTTGCCCAGCAGCTTGTACTTCACGTTGGTGTCGAGGAACTTGTCGGCCTTGGCGTCATAGCCGACCACCCACTCCACGTTGCCCGGGCCCTTGCCCTTCAGCACCAGCTCGGCGCGACGCAGTTCGAATTCGCTGTTCTTGCCGTTGCCGGCGTCACCGCCGTTGAGGTCCACGACGTCATTGTCGTACCAGTTGCCGTCGGCCTGGACCAGGCCTTCGAAGGTGATTTCCGAACCGCCGATCACATCGATGGCGACTTCGGCGTGGGCGGCCGGCACATACAGCGCAGCAGCCACGGCGACCGTCAGGAGTTGGTGATGCAGTTTCATGGAGAGGAGCCTTGCAGGCAGGTGGGAAGATGCGCGCAGGCTAAAACGTGAAGATTGCGTAAATGTGACAGTTCGCGCACGGCCGCGATCCGCCGCAGGCCCCGTCGCGGCTGGGCCTGCCATTGGAACCGGTTACGTATGACGCCCGGATTGCGCCCCGGTTGCAGTAGATCCAGGCCATGCAAGGCTGGTGTTTCCGTGCATCCACGTCATGCGCGGATACCGCCATCACTCGGCGAGGGTCTTGTCCTTGAACCGGCAAAGATCGGCAATCACGCACCCCGGGCAATCCGGTTTGCGTGCTTTGCACACGTACCGTCCGTGCAGGATCAGCCAGTGGTGCGCATCCAGCAGGAACTCGGCGGGTATCGCTTTGACCAATCGATCTTCGACCTCGCGCACGTTCTTTCCTGGCGCAAGTCCAGTGCGGTTGGCGACACGGAAGATATGCGTGTCCACCGCCATCACCGGTTCGCCGAAGGCGGTGTTGAGTACCACGTTGGCGGTCTTGCGACCGACACCGGGCAGGGCCTCCAGTGCATCGCGATCGCGTGGCACTTCGCCGCCGTGCTTCTCCAGCAGCAGCGCGCAGGTGGCGATCACGTTCTTCGCCTTTGCGTTGAACAGGCCGATGGTGGCGATGTACTTCTTCAGTCCCTCTTCGCCCAGGGCGAGGATCTTCGCCGGCGTGTTGGCAACCGGGAACAGGCGACGGGTGGCCTTGTTGACGCCGACGTCGGTGGCCTGCGCCGACAGTGCGACCGCCACCAGCAGTTCGAACGGCGAACTGTATTCCAGCTCGGTCTTCGGATGCGGGTTGAGTTCGCGCAGGCGGGTGAACATTTCCACCACGTCGGCACGCGGCATCGTACCGCCGCGGCGCGCAGGTGCGCGCGCGGTCTTCTTCGCGGTCGCCATTACTGCTCCTTGCCGGCGGCGCGGGCCTTGGCCCGGGCGAGGATGGCGGCCGCTGCGGCAGGCAGGGCGGGTTTTGCGTCCGGCGCCGGGGCGGGCGTGCGACGCGCATCACGCTCGGCCTCGCGTCGGGCCAGGCGCACCGCGCGTGCGCGGAAACGTTCGCGCGCGGCCCAGGCACGCTGCAGTTGCAGCTGCATCTGGCAGAGGCGGTCGGGCAGGTCTGGATGGTCGGGCAGCAGCCGGTCATCGCCAGCGCGCACGACGTAGTCCATCAGTCCAGCCTGCAGCGCGCCATCAGGATCGTCTGCCTGGACCCGGGCGAACAGCAGCACGGGGTTGGGTCGGGATGCCATGGCGTCAGCGGTTCTGGAAAGCGGGGGGACGGCGCTGCAGGAAGGCGTTGGTGCCTTCGCGCATGTCTTCAGTGGCGAACAGCAGGCCGAACTGCGCACTTTCATATTCCAGGCCGGCGTCCAGGCTGCATTCGCCACCCACGTGCACCGCATCGAGCAGGCCACGCAGCGCCAGCGGCGCCGACTGTGCCAGCTGCCGGGCCAGGGCCTGCACGCGGGCGTCGAGCTCGGCGGCAGGCACCACTTCGTTGACGATGCCCAGGGCCAGCGCGCGTGCGGCATCGATCGGGGTGCCCAGCAGGCACAGCTCCAGCGTGGCCGCGCGTCCACACAGGCGCAGCAGGCGCTGGCTGCCGCCGAAGCCGGGAATCAGGCCGAGATTGATCTCCGGCTGGCCGACCTTGGCCGAATCGGCCGCAATGCGCAGGTGGCAGGCCATGGCCAGCTCCAGCCCGCCGCCCAGCGCAAAACCGTTCACGCGGGCGATCACCGGCTTGGGCATGCGTTCGATGCGGCGCATCAGCGCCTGGCCGAGCAGGGAGAAGTCACGTCCCTGAACCGCGCTCAATGTGTTCATTTCCGCGATGTCGGCCCCCGCCACGAAGGCCTTGGGGCCGGCGCCGGTCAGCACCACCACCCGTACCGCCGTATCGGCGGCGGCGTCGCTGAACGCCTCGGCCAGAGCCTGCAGGGTCGCGGCATTGAGGGCGTTGAGCTTGTCCGGTCGCTGCACGGTAATGGTGCGGATGGCGCCGTCGTCGCTGATGGCGACCGGGTGGGGAGCGGGGGCCTCGGCCACGGGAAACTCCTGGAACGTTAAAAAAAAGTGAGATTGAACTCTGTAAACGCAGACAGGTCATAGCCTGCGTGGTGAGTAGCGGTTACACGTTGTGGCCGTTATCCTAACCCGTCGCCTCAGGGCGGCGCAGAACGTCCCTGAGTTACCACCCCTGGAGAACTGTTTGATGAAGTTGCGTTCTATCGCGGTCGCCGTCGCGGCCCTGGCCCTGACGGGCAATGCCTTCGCCCAGGACATCGCGTCCGAGAAGGGCAAGCTGAGCTACTACTTCGGTTACGACTACGGCAACAACCTGGCGGAGCTGACTGGTCGCGGTGAGCAGCTGGACATCAACTCGGTGGTGAAGGGTCTGCAGGACGCCTACGCCAAGAAGCAGCCGGCGATCACCGCCGAGCAGCTGAAGCCGGCCGTTGAAGCGTTCCAGAAGCGCGAGCAGGGCCGTGCCCAGGCCGCCAAGGCCGAGTACGAAAAGGCTGCTGCCGACAACAAGACCAAGAGCGATCAGTTCATGGCGCAGAACAAGGCCAAGGCGGGCGTGCAGACCCTGCCGAGCGGCGTTCAGTACCGTGTGATCGAAGCCGGCAAGGGTGCCAAGCCGACCCAGGCCAGCACCGTGCAGCTGGAAGTGGCCGGTCCGTTCCCGTACGGCCAGCGTCCGACCGAGGCTCGCCCGGCCCAGCAGATTCCGTCGATCAAGGTCAGCGAAGTCGAAATGAAGGCCATGCGCGAGACCCTGCTGCAGATGCCGGCTGGCTCGAAGTGGGAAGTGTCCCTGCCGCCGGATCAGGCCTATGGTGCCGACCCGCGCACCCCGTTCCCGCCGAACGTGGCTGTGCAGTTCGAGATCAAGCTGATCAGCGTCAAGTAAGAAGAAACAGCGTCAACATCCACGCGCCGGTGATTCCACCGGCGCGTTTTTGTTTCTGCGGTACGCAGCAGCCGTGTGGGCCCATCCCAAATCCAGCTCATTCGCGCTACTGTTGACCGGTGCAAATAATGGAAGAAACGGCGCGTGCTGTCGCAAGCCCCTGCATCAACGTGTGCAAGCTGGATCGCAACCGGCTGTGCGCCGGCTGCGGGCGGCATATCGACGAAATCGCACGGTGGTCGTCGATGAGCGACAGCGAGCGCACCCACATCCTGCAGCGGGTGTTGCCACTGCGCCAACAGCTGCAGCAGTCGCTGCGAGGCTCGCTGGCCGATCACGAGCGCCTGCTGCGCGCGCTGCATCCGCTGGCCGAACCGCCGGCAGGTGACGGCTGGAACCGTAGTGAACTGGATGACCTGCTGCCCCCGGGCCCACCGGTCGAGGCGGCCGTGCTGGCCGGCATCGTCCCGCGCGCCAACGGTGCGCAGGTGATCCTGACCCGGCGTACCGAAACCCTGCGGCAACATGGTGGCCAGGTCGGTTTTCCCGGTGGCCGTACCGAGCCGGATGATCGTGATGCGCTGGCCGCAGCACTGCGCGAAAGCCAGGAAGAAATCGCATTGGCGCCGACGCAGGTGCAGGCACTGGGTTATCTCGATCCGTTCGTGACCATCACCGGCTACCGGGTCACCCCGGTGGTAGCGGTGATCGATCCGGATTTCGTGGCGGTACCGCAGCCCAGCGAAGTGGCCGAGGTGTTCGAAGTGCCGCTGGACTATCTGATGGCCGCCGACAACCTGCGCCAGGTCGAAATCAACCATCGCGGCCGCGTCCGCCATGTCCTCGAATACGGCTGGCCCGGCCAGCGCATCTGGGGCGCCACTGCGGCCATCCTGTACAACCTGCGTCGCCGCCTGGAGCAAGTGCAATGAAGCCGACCGATCCGCCGTGGACCACCCTCGTCGATGTTGCGACCCTGGCTGCGGTGCTGGGCGATGGGGTACGCGTGGTCGATGCCCGCGCGACCGCAAGCACTGCCGTACGCGTGGTCGATGCACGTGCATCGCTCGCCGATCCGCAGGCGGGCAATGGCCTCTATGCGCAGGGACACATTCCCGGTGCGGTGCATGCCGATCTCAACCGCGACCTGTCCGACCTGACGCGGGTCGGACATGGGCGCCACCCGTTGCCGGACAGCGATGCGTTCGCCACACGGCTGGGGCAATGGGGCATCGGCCCCGACACGCAGGTGGTGGTGTATGACGGCAGCGATGGCAGCATGGCCGCTGCGCGACTGTGGTGGCTGCTGCGCCTGATCGGGCACACGAAGGTGGCTGTCCTTGATGGCGGCATCGCTGCCTGGCAGACCGCCGGCCAACCGCTGGCGACCGGCAGCAGCGAGGTCGCGGCGTTGCCCGCATATCCGGGGCGTTTCGATACCAGCCAGATTGCCAGCGCTGAAGAGGTCGAGTCGCGCCTGAAGCATGCTCCGGGCTGGCTGGTCGACGCCCGCGCAGGCGAGCGTTTCCGTGGCGAGGTGGAGCCGCTGGACCCGGTCGCCGGCCATGTGCCGGGGGCAGTCAATCGACCGTTCGCATTGAACGTGCTGGACGGCCGACTGCGCGACGCACAGGAACTGCGCGCCGAACTGCAGGGCGTGATCGGCAACCAGGACCCGCAGCGCGTGGTCCTGATGTGTGGCTCGGGTGTGACCGCCTGCCATCTGCTGCTGGCGATGGAAAGTGCGGGCCTGTCCGGCGCGCGCATCTATGCCGATTCCTGGAGTGGCTGGGTCAGCGACAGCAGCCGCCCGGTGGCTACCGGCGCCTGAGCGAAGCGGGCAGATCGATTTGACGTTCATCCACGCATGGCGTGGATCTACTGGCCACCGGTTCATATCCGGGGCAGAGCCCCCTGAGTCAGGGGGCGGCCGCGAAGCGGCGGGGGTGTGGGAGCTGGTAAGCGGGGCCCGCGGTTCGCGCAGCGAAGCGTGGGAGCGACAGCGCGTATGCGATGGCGTGTACCCAGGGCGCAGCCCTGCCGGCCCTCATCCCAGCGGCTGCAGCGGCACCTTGGCCAGGATCCGCGGCCACGGGAACAACGGGCCCGGATCCCGCTTGCGCGCCACGGTCACGGCCGGGTCGTCACTGGCAGGTACCTGCTCCAGGTCCAGCTGGTCGTGGCCGGCGATCTGCCGCAGCGAGGGGTAGTGCGCCACCAGCGCCTGCAGCAACCGTTCCAACGCCAGCAGCTGCGCTTCGGTGTAGGGCTCGTCCATCGCTTGGTGTCGGCTGTCGAGCCAGTGCGGGTAGCGCCCCGAATTGACCAGTTCGATGCCCACCGAATCGGCATTCATGCCGCGCACGTGGTGGGCGATGCGCTCCGGCGCCACGTACTGCACCACGCTTCCGTCGCGGTCGATGTAGAAATGCCCGCTGTTGCCGGCACCGCTGTCGTACAGCACGCGCTCGCCGTACTCGCGGGCGGTGGCCAGGTCGGGCAGTTCGGTGCAGTGGATCACCACCATCGCCAGGCTGGATGGATCGCGCACGGGCAGGCGGTCGTGGTAGGGCAGCGGCTGCAGCTGCAGGCCGGGCAGGAGCGGGTTGGGCATGCGGCGATGCTAGCATTGCCGAATGAAACTGCCTTCCCTTCTGCTGTCGGTCCGCTCCGTGGGAGCGCACGCATGAGCCGCGGTCACTGCATCCTGTCGCACGGTTTCGAGAGCGGCCCGGAGGCGACCAAGGTCACCGCCCTGGCCGAGGTCGCCGAGCGCCTGGGCTGGACCCATGAGCGCCCCGATTACACCGACCTGGACGCGATGAGCGAGGTCAGCCGCGTTGGCGACGTGCGCACCCGCCTGCAACGCCTGATCGAGCGCACGGCCGCGGCCGCTGCGCAGGGGCCGGTGGTGCTGGCCGGCTCCAGCCTGGGCGCCTACATCTCGGCCATCGCCTCGCTGCAGGTGCCGGTGGCCGGCCTGTTCCTGATGGTGCCGCCCACCACGATGGGTCCGATGCCGGCGCTGGACGCCGCGCCGGTGCCAACCACGGTGGTGCAGGCCTGGCATGACGAGGTGGTGCCGGCCGCCGGGGTCATCGCCTGGGCGCAGGCGCGCTCGGCGCAGCTGCTGCTGGTGGACGACGGCCATCGCCTGGTACACCACGTGGAGGCCTCCGCGCAGGCCTTCGAGCGCCTGCTGCGGCAGCTGTGAAGCCCGGGCGCACGGCGCGCCCGCCCGCATTGACTACAATGGCAGCCCCGCCGCCCCTGGCGCGGGCCTGCCGGCCGTGCCTACGGCCCTCCCTTCCGAATGGCCCGGCCCCCTGCCGTGCCTGACCACCTGCGAACCGATCCCGTGAAATTTTTTGTCTCCTGCGCCAAGGGCCTGGAATACCTGCTTGCCGATGAGCTGTCGGCCCTCGGCCTGGAAAAGGCCACTGCCACCATCGCCGGCGTCAATGCCGATGGCGAACTGGATCAGGCGCTGCGGATCGTCATGTGGTCGCGGCTGGCCAGCCGCGTGCTGTGGCCGATCGACGAATTCGAATGCCCGGACGAGCAGGCGCTGTATGACGGCGTGCGCGCGCTTCCGTGGCACGAGCACATCAAGCCGGAGATGACCCTTGCGGTGGACGCGCATGTGTCCGGCGACAAGATCACCCATGCCCGTTTTGCCGCGCAGCGGATCAAGGACGCCATCGTCGACCGCATGCGTGACGAAGGGCTCGAGCGCCCCTCGGTCAACACCGATCTGCCGGATGTGCGCGTCAACCTGTCGCTGCGCAAGGGCCGCGCCTCGCTGTCGATCGACCTCGGTGGTGGCCCGCTGCACCGCCGTGGCTGGCGCGGTGCTGCCCATGACGCGCCGTTGAAGGAAAACCTGGCTGCCGCGCTGCTGATGCGTGCACAGTGGCCGCGCCTGCATGCTGCCGGTGGCGGCCTGCTGGACCCGATGTGCGGCAGCGGCACCCTGCTGATTGAAGGCGCGCTGATGGCCGCCGACGTCGCTCCCGGCCTGATGCGTCATGGCAGCCTGCCGCCGAGCCGCTGGCTGGGCTTCGACAAGGCGGCCTGGAAAACCATCCAGAGCGAAGCGCGTGATCGCGAAGCGGCCGGCTTGGCCGCGCTGAAGCCGGTCGTCCACGGCAGCGACATCGACCCGGTGGCGATCCAGGCGGCACGCGAGAACGCGGAAGTGGCCGGCGTCGCCCATGCCATCCGCTTCACCCGCGCCGATGTGGCTGACCTGCCCACCCCGGAGCAGGAGATCGGCGCGGTGGTCTGCAATCCGCCGTATGACGAGCGCCTGGCCGCCGATCCGGCGCTGTACCGCAAGCTGGGCAATGCCCTGCAGAAGGCGGTGCCGCAGTGGCGCGCCAGCCTGCTGTGCGGCAATGACGAACTGGCCTTCGCTACCGGCCTGCGTGCGGGCAAGAAGTACCAGATGTTCAATGGTGCACTGGAATGTGCACTGATCGTCTGCGATCCGATCGCGGTGCCGGGTCGCGATCCGGCACAGGTGCGCGAGCTGAGCGAAGGCGCGCAGATGGTAGCCAACCGCCTGCGCAAGAACCTGAAGAAGTTCAAGAGCTGGCGCGCGCGCGAAGGCATCACCTGTTTCCGCGCCTACGATGCCGATCTGCCGGAATACGCAGCGGCCATCGATGTGTACGAGGAAGACGGCGGCCAGCGCCGCACGTTCCTGCATGTGCAGGAGTACGCCGCACCGGCCGCGATTCCCGAGAACGACGTGCGCCGTCGCCGCAATGAACTGCTGGCCGCTGCGCGCGAGGTGTTCGGCGTACCGCCGGAACAGGTGTCGATGAAGTCGCGCGAACGTGGCAAGGGCGGCAGCAAGTACGGCCGTTTCGAGCAGCGTGATGAGTTCCTCGTGGTACGCGAGAACAACGCGCTGCTGCAGGTGAACCTGTTCGATTACCTTGATACCGGCCTGTTCCTCGACCATCGCCCGCTGCGTCGCCTGATGGCCGAGCAGGCGCGCGGCAAGCGTTTCCTCAACCTGTTCTGCTACACCGGCGTGGCCAGCGTGCAGGCGGCGGTGGCCGGTGCGGCCAGCACCACCAGCGTCGACCTGTCGGCCACCTACCTGCAGTGGTGCTACGACAACCTGGCCTTGAACGGGCAGGGCGGCAATCAGCACCTGCTGGTGCAGGCCGATGCAATGGCATGGCTGGAAGGCGATCGCGGCCAGTACGACGTGATCTTCTGCGACCCGCCGACGTTCTCCAACTCGGCCCGCGCCGAGGACTTCGACGTGCAGCGCGAACAGGTGAAGATGCTGCGTGCCGCCGTCGCACGACTGGCGCCGGGTGGCGTGCTGTACTTCTCCAACAACTTCCGCCGCTTCAAGCTGGAAGAGAACGCCATCGCCGAATTCGCCCAATGCCGCGAGATCAGCGCCAGCACCATCGGCCCGGATTTCGAGCGCAACGCACGCATCCATCGTGCGTGGGAGCTGAAGCGCCTGGCGTGAACCGACGTCTGGGGTCGGATCCCCTGCGCCTAGCGCAGGGGCTCTGACCCCATCAAGGTCGGTAGATCCACGCCATATGTCGATGGCGGTACGTACCTGGGGTCAGAGCCCTTGCGCTGCACGCAAGGGATCCGACCCCGGCGGCTTCTGCTACAACAACGCCACCACCAACCCGATTACCGGCAGCGCGACCGCCAGCGGTGCGATCCATTTCGGCCGGTACGGATACAGCGCGAACGCCAGCACGATGCCACCCAGCGTAAGCGCGCCGAGCCACAGCACCGGGCCCATCGCCCAGCCCTGGTCGACCACGCACAGGGCGAACGCCACGGTCAGCAGCACCCAGCCCAGCACCCGCCATTGCATGCGCCGTACCGGTGACGCCGCTGCCTTGCCGTGCAGCTCCTGCTGGTGCTTTTCCATCGCCAGCGACAGCGCGGTGAACGCTGTGAACGACAACCCCAGTACCAGCAGCATCATGCGCTGGCCTCCGCTTCCACTGCATCGGCCGGTGCCTTCGTCGCTGCAGTGGCGGCCGCGCGCTTCTTCTTCTCGGCGGCACTCAGCGGCGGCGTCCAGCGCTGCATGCGCCAGCCGCACAGGGCCAGCATCGCGCCGAAGGCGATCATCGACAGGTCGAAGCCGGCCAATGCCCAGTCACCATTGAACAGCGTCACACCCAGGTGTGCGTGGGTGGTCAATGCGTTCACTACCGGGATCAGCGCGAACGCGGCCGCGCCGATGTACAGCTGCCACGCCCACATCATCCGCTTGGGCCAGATGAAGGCCGCCAGCAGCGACGCGCCCCACGCGTAGAAGAATACGTTCGCCTCGGCGTTGGAGCGTTCGGCCAGGCCCAGCGGCAGCAGCCGGTTGCCCCAGAAGTAGGCGGCAAAGGCGATCGGCAGGCCGGCCACGGCGCCGATGTTCAGCGCATCGACCAGGCGCAGGCCGAAGCCGGTGCGACCGCTCTTGGCATGCTTCGGGCGCTCCTTCACCGCCCACAGCACCACGCCGCTGGCCACCATCAGGCAGCCGGTCAGGCCGGACAGGAAGAACAGGGCGCGTACGCCCCAATCGGCGAAGCGTGCCAGGTGCAGGCCATAGAGCACGCCACGGGTGGCGGTGGCGCCACCGGAAGGCGGGGTTTCCTGCAGCAGTGCACCACTGACCATGTCATAGCGCAGCGCGGGTGTATCGATGGACAAACGCTTGCCGTCGCGCTGGCGGATGTCGATCACCGCATTGGCAGCACCGGGGTTGGCAACGCTGAAACCAGCGACCTCGGTTCCGTGCCAGTGCGTGCGGGCACTGTCCAACAGCTGCCGCAGCGGTAGCGGTGCAGCCTTGCCTTCGGCGGGCGCGGTGACTTCGGGCAGGCCACCGAAGGCCTCCGCGTAGAAGGCATCCTGGTCGGTGCCGTAGGCCGCGTTCACTCCCCACGGCAGGTACATGATCATCAACGTGACGATGCCGGTGTAGGTGATCATCGCGTGGTAGGGCAGGGCCATCACCGCGCTGACGTTGTGGAAGTCCAGCCAGGAGCGCAGGCCCTTGTCCTTCCGGAAGGTGAAGAAGTCCTTGAATATCTTCTTGTGGGTGATCACGCCGGTGATGATCGCCACCAGCATGAACATCGCGCAGAAGCCCACCAGGTAGCGCGCCCACAGCACGGGAATGTAGTGCAGGTCGAAATGCAGGCGGTAGAAGAAGTCGCCGCCACGGGTCTCGCGGGCCTTCAGCTCGGTGCCGGTGTTGGGATCCAGGGTGGCATCGCCAAAGGCGCCGCGGCGTCCCTTGCTCGGATCGGCCAGTGCCTCTGGCAACCGCCAGAACATCTGCATGGCCGGATTGCGCGGCTGCGGCAGGGTGACGAACCAGCTCTCGGCCTGGGGGGCATTGGCCAGCAGGTAGTCGGCCGCGCGCTGCGCCGCCTGGTCGGTGCTGACCGCGCTGCGCGGCAGTTCCGGACGCATCCAGCGGCTGATTTCCTCGCGGTAGTAGCTGGCGGTGCCGGCCATGAAGATCAGCAGCAGCAGCCAGCCGACCAGCAGGCCGGTCCAGGTGTGCAGCCAGGCCATGGATTGGCGGAATCCATTCTTCATGCCCACGCTCCCAGCAGGCGCGAAACGCCGGCCATCAGCAGGGTGGGGGCGAGAATGCCGACCCAGGCGCGCAGCGCACTGCGGGTGGCGAACGCCCACAGTGCCGCACAGGCGGCGACCAGGATCGCCAGCAGCATGCCGGTCAGCACAGCCTGGCCGCGCGCGCCCGGCAGGGCCAGCGCACAGAACACGGTGGTCATCGAGGCAAGCGCGTAGCCGCCGAAGATGGCGGCAAGGGATCGGGACAGCACGCCCCATCGCGGGTTGGCGAAGAAGGTGCTGAGGCGGGGGCTGGCGGTTGCGGGCGAGCGGTCCACGGCGGTCCTGCAGGTTGAATGAAAGAGGACCGGCGCACCGAAGCGCGCCGGGGTTGGCCATCCGTGGCCGGGGCCGGTCGCAGAACCGGCGCCATCCATCAGATCGTCAGAGCTTCCAGCGCAGCGTCATCATCACGTTGCGCGGTTCGCCCCAGTACACGCCGTCGTAGAAACCGACGCGGTTGTAGTACTTCTTGTCCAGCAGGTTGTTCACGTTCACCTGGGCGGTGAAGTTCTCGTTGAAGCGATAGCCGGCCGACAGGTTGAGCAGGTAGATGTCACCCTGTTCGATCGCCACGCGGTCGCGCTTGCCGCTGACCAGGAAGTCCTCGCGCGGCTTGTTGCTCAGGCTCCAGATGCCGCTCTGCCAGGTCGCGCCGCCACCGATCCAGAAGCGGCCTTCGGCACCACCCGGGCGCCAGCTGGCGTTGAGGCGGAACAGATCGACCGGAACGGTGGTGTTCTGGCGAACGCCCAGCGCATTGCGGCTGACGGTATGGGTGAACCCGGTCGACAGGTTCCAGTGCTCGCCCAGGCTGCCCTGTGCTTCGATTTCCCAGCCCTTTACCTTGTTGCCCTTGCCGGTGGAGCGGTAAGCGCTGATGCCACCGGGCAACGAGTTCTCCGGCACCGAATCATCGAGCTCGGCGACGTTGTCCTTCTCGCCCTTGAACACCGCGACCGAGGTGTTGAGCAGGCCATCGAAGAACTCGGCCTTGAGCCCGGCTTCCCACATGTCACCGACGACCGGTTCGAGGTAGTTGTTGGCCTTGTCGCGGTAATTCTGCGGCTGGAAGATGTCGGTGTAGCTGACGTAGCCGCTGAAGTAACGGTTGAAGTCGTAGATGAAGCCAGCGTACGGCGTGAGTGAGTCGTCCGGCTTGTAGCCGCCGCGGCGGGTATCCGTCAGACGGCCGGCGGCGTCATGGGTGTAGGTCCAGTTGCGCGTTTCCCAGCTGCCGTAACGGGCGCCGAGCACGGCGGTCAGCGGCTCGGCCAGCTGCAGGCGCGCGGCCAGGTAGGCGGCGCGCTGGCGCAGTTCGTCCTCCGATGCGAGATAGCCCAGGCGGGTGACCTGCAGCGGCGCGACGTCGCCGTTCCAGCTGCGCCAGTCCGGCACACGCTCGTAGTTGGCAGGGTAAGCGGCGGTTTCACTCGCAGGCACTTCACCCTTGCGCACCGACTGGCCGAAGCCGAACACCAGTTCGTGTTCGCGGCCGAACAACTGGAACGGACCGCCGACGTTGAAGTCGAACACCTGCATGTCGCCGTTTTCACCGAAGCTGCCGACGAAGGCAGAGATGCCGCTGCCATCGGCATGCGGGTAACCGGACGCGCCATACCAGACCGCGCCGTCGGTCTCGCGCTTGGAGCGGGTGTAGGCGAATTTCGCGGCCCAGCCGTGGCCCAGCTGCTGTTCCAGGCGGGCGAAGGCGCTCTTTTCGATGATCGGCCAGCTGCTCCAGCGCGCCGACAGGTTGGTCGAGCGCGGCAGGTTGGCCGGCTTGCCATCGGCGCCCCAGTACGGCACCACGCCCCAGGTCACGCCGGTGGTGCGCGGCGACTGGTACTCGTAGCCGGCTTCCAGCAGGGTGGTGTCGGTGATGTCGGCCTGGACGATGCCGTAGAAGACGTCCTTGTCCAGCTTGTACACATCGCGGAACGAATCGCTCTGCTGCTTGGCGGCGACCACGCGGGCGCGGATGCGGCCATCCAGGGCGATGGGGCCGCCGAGGTCGGCTTCCAGGCGCTGGTTGCCCCAGCGGCCGAGCGTGAGGTTGGCGCTCATCTGGAACGTATCGGTGGGGCGCTTGCGGACGAAGTTGATGGTGCCCGATGGATCACCGGCACCGGTGGTCAGGCCGGTGGCACCACGCACCACTTCGATACGGTCGTAGATCACGCTGTCGGTGTTGGTCTTGATGTAGCCACCGAAGGTGTTGAGCATGCCATCGACCTGGAAATTGGTGATGTTGTACCCGCGCGAAACGTAGTTGATGCGTTCGCTGTCGGTGACCGACACTGCTACGCCGGTGACCTGGCCCATCACATCGGACAGCGAGAACAGGCCCATGTCGTCCAGCCGCTGCCGGGTCACCACGGTCATCGACTGCGGGGTGTGGCGCAGCGACAGGCCGAGCTTGGTCGCCGTGCTGGCCCGCTTGACGGTGTAGCTGTCGGCAATGTCGCCATCGGCGGTTACCTGGACGGTGTCCAGGGTGCGCGCAGATGGGTCGGCAGAACCTTCCTCAGCGTGTGCCAACGGTGCGATCAACAGTGCGGTCACGGCCAGGGTCAGCAGGGTTGGACGGGGAGTAATCAGGGACGAAGCCATCGGTGCGATTCCATGCAGGACAAAAAACAGGCGATGGCAAACGCACCCATGGCAGCCATGCGCTCCGCGCACGTCGCCCAGCGTGATTCCCATCGACGGTGCGCCACCTGCGGCAGGCAGGCGACCCAGTGGTCGGGGGATGTACACGGGCGAAGGGGCGGGTGGGCGCGTGCTTCCGTGCCCCGCTTGGCTAAGCGTACAACCGATCAGTAAATGATAGGCATTCGCATTTCGTTAAGCAAGCGTGACAGCTTCCCTCATCCACGCGTGGCGTGGATCTACTGGCCAGGACTCCGGAATCTCAGCCTAGAAACGGAACAACACCGTGGCCGCGTGCAGCAGCAGGCCGATCAGGCCGCCCACCAGGGTGCCGTTGAAGCGGATGAACTGCAGGTCGCGGCCCACGCTCAGTTCCAGCTGCTCGACCAAGTGGCGTTCGTCCCAGCTCTTCACGGTCTGTGCGATATGGGTGGTGACGCCCTCGCGCAGGCGCCCGGTGAGGCGCTGTGCGCCTTCCAGCAGGTGCTGGTTCAACGCCTCGCGCAACGCCGGGTCCGATTGCAGGCTGTCGCCCAGCGAGGCCAGGCTGCGCTGCAGATGGCCGACCAGGGCCGAGTCCTCGCGCTGCAGATCGCCGCGCAGGCTGGCCTGGATGCGCGACCACAGGCCCTGTACGTACTCCTGCAGGGCAGGGTGGTCGATCATTTCCTGCTTGAGCTGCTCAATGCGCTCGGCCAGTGCCGGGTCTTCGCGCAGGCGCTGCATGTAGTTGCCGAGCCACTGCTCGTAATCCTGGCGCAGCGGATGCTGTGGCTCGGCCAGCACCTGCTGCAGTTCTTCCAGCACCGCCCGTGCCAGGCGTTCGGCAAGGTTGTCGCCGATCTCATCGATCGGCTTGATCCAGTTCACCGTGCTCGACAGCGTCGGCCATTCGCGCTGGATGTAGCGCACGATCAGCTGCGAAGCGCGTTCCCTAACTTCCGGCTGTTCCAGCCAGCGCCCCAGCCGTTGCAGGCCTTCGTCCAGCACCCGCTGGTGGCGGCCATCGGCGGTCAGCAGGCCCAGCAGTTCGCCGGCGGTGGCCGCGGCATTCCACTGCCGCAGCTGCTGCACCACGAAGCTGTGCAGCTGCCGCCGCACCGCAGCTTCATCGAAGAAGTCCAGCGCCTGCAGTGCCCAGCCACGGGCCATGTCGGCCAGCATCCGCGACCGCGCGGGATCGGCCAGCCAGCTGCCGAGGCGGCTGGCCGGGTCGAACACCTGCAGCTTGGCCAGCAGCACCGTCGGTTCCAGGAACTGGTCGCGCACGAACAGGGCCAGGCTGTCGCCGATGCGTTCCTTGCTGCGCGGAATGATCGCCGTATGCGGAATCGGCAGGCCCATCGGCCGCCGGAACAGGGCGACCACCGCGAACCAGTCCGCGAGTGCGCCGACTGCGGCAGCCTCGCAGAAGGCCGAGACCCAGGCCCAGATGCCGCGCTCACCCTGCCAGTGGCTGACCGCGAAGCCGGCCAGCATCAACAGCAGCAGGCCAAGGGCGAGGGCTTTCAGGCGCCGCAGCTGAGCGCGGCGCGGATCGATGGCAGACGTCATGCCTGAAGTCTACCCGCAGGCCGGTGACGCCTACCTGTAGAGCCGAGCCCATGCTCGGCTGCTCTTTGCCGCGCGCAAGGCAGCCGAGCATGGGCTCGGCTCTACAGCGGCGTGACGCGATCGGTTACAGCGCTTCCAGCTGCTTTCGCAGGTGGGCCAGCTGCGCGCGCAGGGTGTCGTTCTCGCGGGTCAGGTTCACCACGCGACGGCGCAGCGCCGGGGCATCCTCGCCCAGCTGCTCCAGCGCAGCCAGTACCTCGGCATCGCGGCTGGCGATCTCATCCTCGTTGGCTTCTTCGAAGTCCATTTCCGGCGACTCCGTTTCCGGCTTCGGCGCGCGCGGCTTGCGCTTGGATTCACGCACACGCTTTGCAGCCTGCTTCAGTTCATCCTTGCCACCGGCGGCAGCGGCGCGCTGCTCTTCTTCCGGCAGGTCAGCCACGGCAGCAGCGGCGCTGATCGAGATCATGCCGGCCTTCACCGCTTCCACCACCTCGGCCGCGGCCTGGGCGTGGATGCGCTCGATCATGCCGACCTGGCTGGTGCTCAGCTTGGCTTCGCGGGCCAGTTCGGCACGGCTGATCTTCGGCGCCGGTTCCCACGGCGGGCTGTCCTCGCCGGCCTCGTCGGCAGGCTCGGCGGTGCCGTCACTTTCCCGCTGCAGCTGCGCCTGCTCGACCTGCTTGCGGGCGGACAGGATGTCGCGCTTGCGCAGGGCCAATACGCCGCGCTGGAAATCGGAGACGCTGCGCCGTCCCAGATGCTGCTCGATCATCCACAGGTGCACGTCTTCCATGCTCTGGAAGCGGGTGTTCTGCACGGTGTTGAACGGCAGGTCATGCTTCTGGCAGATGCCGAAGCGGTTGTGTCCATCCACCAGCACCTCGCCCCACAGCACCAGCGCATCGCGGCAGCCTTCGGCGAGGATGCTGCGCTCCAGCGCCTCGTGTTCGTCCGCGGTGAGCGGGTCGATGTAGGCCTTGAGTTCTTCTTTGACGACGATGTTCATGGGCACGGCAACGGGCAGGAGCGGAACCGCCCATTGTACCCGCTCGCCACCACCGTCCCGGCCTCAGGCGGTGGCCCGGATCATCTCGCCCAGGGTGCCGGTGATCTGGTCGATCTGTGCCTTGTCCACGATCAGCGGCGGTGACAACGCGATGATGTCGCCAGTACAGCGCACCAGCAGGCGCCCGTCGTGGAAGCAGCGGCGGAACACCTCGTAGCCACGGCTGCCGGGTGCGTCCTTGCGCGGCGCCAGCTCCACCGCACCTACCAGGCCGAAGTTGCGGATGTCGATCACGTTCGGCAGCCCCTGCAGGGCATGCAGGCGCTCCTGCCAGTACTCGCCCAGTTCGATCGCACGCTCGAACAGGCGTTCCTCGGCGTAGACGTCCAGCGTGGCCAGCGCCGCGGCGCAGGCCAAGGGGTGGCCCGAATAGGTATAGCCATGGAACAGCTCGATGGCCTGTGGCGGACCCTGCATGAAGCTGGCATGCACGCTGTCGCCGACCAGTACGCCACCCAGCGGTACCGCGCCGTTGCTGGCGCCCTTGGCGAAGGTCAGCAGGTCCGGGGTGACCCCGAAACGCTGTGCGGCGAACGCCATGCCGACCCGGCCGAAACCGGTGATGACTTCATCGAACACCAGCAGGATGCCGTGCTGGTCGCAGATCTCGCGCAGGCGCTGCAGATACCCCGGTGCCGGCAGGATCACGCCGGCCGAACCGGCGATGGGCTCGACGAACACGGCGGCAATGGTGGAGGGATCGTGCAAGGCGATCAGCCGTTCCAGATCGTCGGCCAGCTCGGCACCCTGGCGCGGCAGGCCCTTGCTGAAGGCATTGCGTGACAGGTCCAGGGTGTGCCGCAGATAGTCCACGCCGCCGAGCTGCAGGCCGAACTGGCGGCGGTTGTTGGGCAGCCCGCCCAAGGCCATGCCGCCGAAGCCGACCCCGTGGTAGGCCTTCTCGCGGCTGATGAAACGCGTGCGCTGGCCTTCGCCGCGCAGGCGGTGATGGGCCAGCACGATCTTCATCGCCGAATCCACCGCCTCCGAGCCCGAGCTGGTGAAGAACACGTGGTTGAGCCCGGCCGGGGCCAGCGCCGCCAGTCGCTGCGCCAGGGCGAAGGCCGGCGGCGAACCCATCTGGAAGGCGGGCGAGTAATCGAGCGTGGCGGCCTGCTCGGCGATCGCGTCGACGATGCGCCGGCGCGCATGCCCTGCATTGCAGCACCACAGGCCAGCGGTGCCATCAAGGATGGCGTGCCCATCCACGTCTTCGTAGTGCATGCCCTCGGCGCGTACCAGCATGCGCGGCGCGCCCTTGTACTGGCGGTTGGCAGTGAACGGCATCCAGTACGCGTCCAGTGAATCGGGGCGCTGGGTGGCCAGGTCGTGCAGGTCGCTTGCAGGGGTTTTCATGCCGGCTCCATCGGGTCCGATGGTTGTGACTCTAGCGCAGCTGCGTCACGGATCTGTCGGCGGGCACGGCCCGGTACGGGCGGGATGTGCACGTCACGGCCCGGTAGCGGCCGCGTCGGTATAACGGCGGACAGTCGATACGCGGAGGACCCCATGACCCACTTCCCCGACCGCAGCCACTGGCAGGCCCTGTCCCGCCGCGTGGCGATTCCCGGCCAAGCGTTCATCGATGGCCGTTACATGGATGCCGCCAGCGGTGCGCGCTTTGATTGCATCAGCCCGATCGACGGGCGCGTACTGGGCGCGGTGGTCGACTGTGATGCGCAGGACGTGGACCGTGCGGTGGCCTCGGCGCGCCGCGCGTTCGAGGCAGGCCACTGGTCGCAGGCCAGCCCTGCCCATCGCAAGCGCGTGCTGCTGGCACTGGCAACGCTGGTGGAGACGCATGCCGATGAGCTGGCCCTGCTGGAAACGCTGGACATGGGCAAACCGATCCGCGATGCGCGTCGCATCGACCTGCCTGGTGTGGTGCGCTGCCTGACCTGGACCGCCGAAGCGGTGGACAAGCTGTATGGTGAAATCGCGCCCACCGGGCCGCACGAGCTGGGCCTGGTGACACGCGAGGCCGCAGGCGTGGTGGCGGCCATCGTGCCGTGGAATTTTCCGCTGTTGATGGCCTGCTGGAAGATCGCGCCGGCATTGGCGATGGGCAACTCGGTGGTGCTCAAACCCTCTGAGCGCTCGCCGCTGAGTGCGTTGCGGTTGGCCGCACTGGCGGCCGAAGCGGGTTTGCCCGAGGGCGTACTGAACGTGCTGCCGGGCCACGGTTCACGCGTGGGCGAGCCGCTTGCGCTGCACATGGATGTGGACGTGCTGGCCTTCACCGGCTCCACCGCTACCGGCGCGAAGCTGCTGGAGTACGCCGGTCGTTCCAACCTCAAGCGGGTCTGGCTGGAATGTGGTGGCAAGAGTCCGCACGTGGTGTTCGCCGATGCACCGGACCTGGATGCGGCGGCCAAGGGCGTGGCGCAGGGCATCTTCTTCAACCAGGGTGAAGTCTGCACGGCCGGTTCGCGGTTGCTGGTGCAGCGTGCGATCCGCGATGACTTCGTGCACCAGGTGATCGCCTATGGCCAGCGCATGCAGCCCCGCCATCCGCTGGAGGCAGATGCACCGATGGGGGCGCTGGTCGATGCCGCGCATGTGGACAAGGTGCTGGCCGACATCGCCCGGGCCGAAGCCGATGGCGCGCGCCTGCTGCTGGGCGGCCAGCGTGCCGAGGTGGAGGCGGGCGGTTGTTATGTGCAGCCGACGGTGTTCGACCAGGTGCGGCCGGAGCAGGCGCTGGCCCGCGAGGAAGTGTTCGGCCCGGTGTTGGCCGTGCTCGGCTTCGACGACGAAGCCGAGGCCGTGCGCGTGGCCAACGACAGCCGCTACGGGCTGGCTGCCGGCCTGTGGACGCGGGATCTCGGTCGCGCCCATCGCGTGGCGCGCCAGCTGCGTGCGGGCAGCGTGTGGGTGAACGGCTGGGACGGCGGTGACATGACGGCGCCATTCGGTGGCTACAAGCAGTCCGGCAACGGCCGCGACAAATCGCTGCATGCCTTCGACAAGTACAGCGAGATGAAGGCCACCTGGATCCAGTTGTAGCGCCGAGCCGCGCCGCGCCCGGCTGCCTTTGGTAGACGCCAACCTTGGTTGGCGCCGGGCAGATTCATCCACGCATGGCGTGGATCTACTGTAGAGGCGGCATGGTGGGATTCATCCACGCAGAAAGAATTCATTGGCGTCGGTGTCGCCTGAAACCATTGCCCCGGGGGGACCGTCAAGCGTGGCAGAATCGGTCGATCCGCCGTTACCCGCCTTGCCGATGTCGACGATCACCGCTGCCGCGCCACCCGTGAATTCTCCCCGCCGTGTCCTGCTGGCCAGCCTGATCGGCACCACCATCGAGTTCTTCGACTTCTACATCTACGCCACTGCCGCGGTGCTGGTGTTCCCGCACCTGTTCTTCCCGGAAAGCAGTGACCAGGCCGCATTGCTGCAGTCCCTGGCGACCTTCGCGGTGGCCTTCATCGCGCGCCCGGTCGGCTCGGCGGTGTTCGGCCACTTCGGTGACCGTATCGGCCGCAAGGCCACACTGGTGGCTGCATTGCTGACCATGGGCCTGTCCACGGTCGCCATCGGCCTGCTGCCGACCCATGCGCAGATCGGCCTGTGGGCGCCGGCGCTGCTGGCCCTGTGCCGCTTCGGCCAGGGTCTGGGCCTGGGAGGCGAGTGGGGTGGGGCGGTGCTGCTGGCCACCGAAAACGCACCGCCGGGCAAACGCGCCTGGTACGGCATGTTCCCGCAGTTGGGTGCACCGATCGGCTTCCTGCTGTCAGCGGGCATCTTCCTGCTGCTCGGTCGCTGCCTGGGCCAGGACGATTTCCTGCAATGGGGCTGGCGCATTCCGTTCGTGGCCAGCGCACTGCTGGTCGGCCTGGGCCTGTGGGTGCGCCTGAACATCCATGAGACGCCGGATTTCAAACGCGCGCTGGAGCGCAAGGCGCCGGTGCGCCTGCCGATGTGGACGGTGCTGCGCGACCATCCGCTGCCGATGCTGCTGGGCACGCTGGGTGCATTCGCCACCTTCGTGCTGTTCTACCTGATGACAGTGTTCAGCCTCGGCCACGGCACCGCCGTGCTGGGATACAGCCGCGAACAGTTCCTGCTGATGCAGATGGTGGCGATGCTGTTCTTCGCCGCCGGCATCCCGCTGTCGGCACGTTACGGCGACCGCTGGGGGACACGCCGCACGATGGCCATCGCCAGTCTGCTGATCATCGGCTTCGGCGTGCTGTTCGCACCGTTGTTCCAGCCCGGCAGCCCGTGGCTGGTGCTGACGTTCCTGTGCCTGGGCCTGTTCCTGATGGGGCTGACCTACGGCCCCTGCGGCACCTTCCTGGCCGAGATCTACCCGGTGGAGGTGCGCTACACCGGCGCCTCGCTGTCGTTCAACCTGGCGGGCATTCTTGGTGCAGCGCCGGCGCCGTACCTGGCGACCTGGCTGGCCGAGCGATACGGGCTGGTCGCGGTCGGCTACTACCTGTGCCTGACCGCGGTGGTCACGTTGTGTGCGCTGCTGGCACTGCAGCGCCGCCAGCACTGATCAGCCGAAGAAGCGCTTGAGCGTGCGGCCCAGCCAGCCGCCGCTCTGGTGTTCGCGGGCAAACTGGTTCAGGTGCTGCTTGACCTGTTCGGCATAGGCCTGGTCGTCGCCGCGGATGTGGTTGAACAGCCAGCGCGAGAGCATGGTGCGCAGCTCGTCACTGATGTCCTCGCCGGCCTGGAAGCGCATGCGGTATTCCGATACCCGCTTGATGAAGACCTCATGCACACGTTTGTGCGCGGCGCAGAACGGATAGCCCGCTTCCTCCATCAGCTCTTCTTCGAATGCGAAGTGCGACATGGTGTAGTCCACCACCTCGTCGATCACTTCGCCTACCGCCGCGCGCTGCAGGCTGGTCTGCGCCACGTGCAGGTGGTTGAGCATCTCGATGATGCGGCGGTGTTGTTGATCGATCACATCGATGCCGATGTTCAGATCGTCCTGCCAGACCAGTAGTGCCATCCCCGGCTCCCCTTCATGCTGATGTCGGGGCCGACTGTAGAGGCGCCGCCCGCAGGCGGCGTTGATCTGGATCAAAGCATGCCGGTCAGGACAGCGCAGCCTCGCGCGGACGCAACGGGCTGGCCACCGTGGTGCAGCTGACCCGGTTGCGGCCGCCGGCCTTGGCCAGGTACAGCTGGCGATCGGCCTCGGAAATCAGCCGGTGCAGGGCATCGCGCTGCGGCCGCAGGCAGCACAGGCCGATGCTGACCGTCATGCGCAGGGTGGCGCTGCCGATGTCCACTTCCAGCGCGGCGATGCGCTGGCGCAGCTCCTCGAAATAGAGCAGCGCTTCGTCCTGTTCCATGTCCGGCACCAGCAGGCAGAATTCCTCGCCGCCGAAGCGCGCGATCAGGTCCTGGCTGCGCGCGTGGTCGCCGACGGCACGGGCTACCGCACGCAGCGCATCGTCACCGGCTTCGTGGCCGTGGGTGTCGTTGATGTGTTTGAAATGGTCGATGTCGATCATCGCCACCGCCACGCACTGGCCATGCAGCTGCAGTTGCGGCAGCTGGCGCTGGCTCTGTTCCAGGAAGCAGCGGCGGTTGGGCAGGCCGGTGAGGAAATCGCGGGTGGCCAGGTCCTGCAGCGTGCCGATCAGCTCCAGCTGGTCGACGTTCTGCGACACACGGCAGAAGAACTCTTCGCGCGAGAAGGGCTTGCGCAGGAAGTCATTGGCGCCGTTCTTCAGGAAACGCGGGATCAGCGACGCATCGGTATTGCCGGAAATGCCGATCACCGCCACCTTGTCGCGCGAACGCAGGGTGCGCAGGCGACGGGTGAACTCCACGCCCTGCATGCCCGGCATTTCCTGGTCGACCACGGCCAGGCGGATCGCCGGGTGGGCCTCGATCGCCGCCAGGCCTTCGTTGCCATCGGCCGCTTCGTACACCTCGTGACCGTACATGCGCAGCAGGGCGGCGGCATAGCCACGCGCGGACGGCGAGTCGTCCACCACCAGCGCGGCGATGCGCCGGTTGCGCTCCAGGCGCTGCACCAGCCAGACCAGATAGTCGATGCTGCCCGGGGTGTTCTTCAGTACGTAGTCGATGATCTGCTGCTGCAGCACGCGCTTGCGCAGGTCCTCGTCATACACACCGCTGACCACCACGGTGGGCAGGTTGCGCTTGAGGAAGAACTCGACCACCGCGTCGCGGTCACCATCGGCCAGCACCAGCCCGGTCAGGACCAGGAACCAGCCGTCCTCGGTGCTGAGCAGCCGGTCGGCCTCGGCCAGCGAGCTGGCCACCACCACCGGCAGCTCCAGGCGTTGTTCGATTGCCTCGCGCAGCATGCCGGTAAACGCGCGCGAGTTTTCCACCAGCAGGATCCGCTGAGGCAGGGGATCGGTCAGGTCGCCATCCAGAGCGGCCTGCGACAGGACGGGCATGATGCGGTGGCTCATGTGGGAAAGTCTTGGCACGGATAGCGGCGGTTTCGGGCGTAACTTTAGGACGAAAACGTCCATGCCCGTCGCTTGGCCAATTGATTGGACAGGAAGCGGTTAGTATCTGCTGGAGGTTCCCGACGTTAACTTCGACCTGGAGGTCATTGTGCGATTTTCATGTTTTGGTGCGGCTACTGGATTTCTGATGCTTGCCGCTGCCCCGGCAATCGCGGGCGGTCCGTCGGATTTCCATGGAAAGCCGTTGGCTACGGCTGGATTGGGGCAGGCCAGTCCGGCCGCGATCAATCTCAGCCAGGACCCCAGCTGGCAGCTGTATGGATTCCAGCGTGACGGCATCACCTATCTGCAGGTGAATGACCTGCTCGGAAATGTGCAGCTGATCATCGGCAATGCAGGAGGCACCTACTGGGTGCTGCCGGCAGGCAACAACGCAGCCCGGGTTTCGCTGCCCCAGCAGCAGATCCAGATTCCGGCAGGTGCCAGTCGCTCGCAGATCTACAGCGGCAGTGATTTCTCGCTGGTGCGCTATCGCAGTGGCGGCGACGTCATCTGGTCGGTGGAAACACCGTAAAGACGGTGAAGTGCGCAGCGGCGTCGGGATCTCCCACGCCGCTGCGTTTGCCGCGATGGATGTGGCCGAAGCACGATATGCGGCAAGGGAGGCCCTCGGCGGATACCGGCCGTCAGGTCTGGGTCTGCGAGTTTCCCTGCCCGAAGGCCGTCACGTGATCCATTGGGTTGAACGACGCCAGGCCGAGGGCAGCGGAATCACCCGTTTCCACCATCGCCATCCGTATCCGGTTCCGATGGCACTGCACCGTTCCACCATAGGCAATCGTCCGGCCAGCCAAGCGCTCCACTGTGGCGGTGACGGTGGACGGTGCCAGGCTGCGATATGAATCCAGCAGTGCGACCGTCATCAGGATGCCGCGGCGCCCGCCTGCCTGGCCGCAACGCACGCGGATGCGGATCTGGCCTGATTCACTGTTGATCAACAGCGAAACGGCATCGGTGAGGGCGCGATAGGCGGCCAGCTGCAGGCCGACACTGAGCTGACAGGGATCGCCGAGCAGGCGAGGGCGCATCACCCGATGGCTCAGGTCCCAGGTTTCACGTACGCCGCCGGCCTGGAGGGCGACATAGAGCCCAAGATGTTCCAGCGCTGCGGGGTAGACCATGCTGGTCTGTTCCCGGAACTGTCGCGAATGGACCGAAGCCATGTGCAGGAGACTGTTCGCTATCGTGGGATGGCCCTGAGCATTGAGCCAGTTCACCACCTCGCTGAGCGAGGTGTCGATGCCGTCCCCCAGCTTCCTCAGGTGCCGGGCGCGCTCGCGGAGATCAAGCTCGCTTGCCACCAGTGAATTACGCGCATGCTTGAGCGCATCCTTTTCACCCACTTCGCCCAGTCTCGAACGGTGGTAGTAGTGGGTGATGCGCGAGCCCAGCACCAGCAGCGCGGCGCCGGTGACCGCCATGATCTGCTGGGTTGCGAAGGCGGCTGGATCGAACGCACCCGTGTAGGGGCTGGGCGTGGTCAGGCCAATGATCAGGTTGAGCGAGGGCACGCCGATCGCCGCACCTCGCCAGCCGTACAGGCAGGTAAGCACGACGACCGGCAGCGCCATCAGCAGCTGCATCGACGTCTTGGCGTTGACTTCGTCCAGGGGCAGCTGTGCGGCATACAGGCCAATCATCGCCATCAGCGTCAGGGCAGCGAGTGCAGGCGGGGCGAAACCCGACGTCCATCGGGCGTTGCTGGTCCGTCGTGTCCACAGCAATGCGAGTGGCGCAAGGGTCAGAATGCCGATGAAGTCGCCGACGACCAAGCGCGCGATGCTGGCAAGTACCGGCATCTCCGGTGGTGTCGGCCACAGAAGGTGTGCCAGCACCAGATTGAGCGCCGTGACCACCAGCGCCGACGCCGCCGCGACTGAAATCAGCCACGCGTTCTTCGTGTTCAGCATCATCTTCCGGTGCAGATGCACGATCAGCATCACGGCAGGCATCAGCAGTGCCGAACCCAGCACGATCCAGGCCAGCCCATACTTCTCGATCATTGGCACGCGCATCTGCGCAAAGTAGGCATATTCGCCCAGCAGCAGATATGGCCACCAGCGAGGGGGGAACAACAACACTGCAGCGACGCGGACGCCGGCAGGCAGATAGAACTGGTCGAGCGACAACTGGCGCGACGCCCAGCATGCGACGGCGTACAGCAGCGCAAGGACCAGCCCCGCCGGGCGGATACGCAACTTCAACTGCAGGCCTTCATTCCACCAGTTCAATCGCACTACCCCTTCACAGTACGTTCCCTGTCAGCATCCATTCGCCGCGGGACCCGGTTCTTACCGACGGTATCGACACACGTTCGATTATGCAATCGCCTCAGTGGTCTGCCCGACAAGTGGGAAAGTCATCACATGATTACCTGCGGCGACGAGTTTCACAGTTTTCGGGGGACGGTATATTCAGCTCGCTTCCCGATGACTCACCACAGCGCATCCCGCAGTTTGTACCAGGACATGGCCGCTACCAGCAGCGGCATGCGCAGCAGGCGTCCGCCGGGGAAGGGCGCATGCTGCAGGCGCTGGAACACGTCCAGACGCTCGCTCTGGCCCGCAATCGCGGCGGCGATGACCTCGCCGGCCAGCCCGGCCGCTGCCACACCGTGGCCGGAGAAGCCCTGCGCGAAGTACAGATTTCCATCCAGCCTGCCCCAGTGCGGGGCGCGGTTGCGGGTGATATCCACGTAACCGCCCCAGACCTGCTGCAGCGGAATGTCGGCCAACTGCGGGAACACCTGGTGCATGCGCCGCTGCATCACCCGGTGCAGGCCGGGCGGGGGCAGCGCGGAATAGCTGGCACGGCCGCCGAACAACAGGCGGTGGTCATGGCTGAGGCGGAAATAGTCCAACGCCCAGGCGGTATCGGAGACCGCCATGTTGTTGCCGATCAGGGCCTGTGCGCGCTCGGCACCCAGCGGCGCGCTGGCGCCGATATACGTTCCGACCGGCATGATGCGCCGTTCCAGCTCAGGCACCAGCCCCTGCAGCAGGGCGTTGCCGGCCACCACCAGCTGCGGCGCGCGCACGCTGCCGTGGTCGGTATGCAGCACCGCGTGTGCACCACGTTGAATGCGCGTTACCGGCGACTGTTCGTGGATGACCACGCCGGCCGCGCGCGCGGCATCGGCCAGCCCACGGGCGTAGGCCAGCGGATGCAGGTGCGCGCTGAGCGGGTCGAACATCGCCGCGCGGTAGCGCGGGCTGTCCAGCTGCATGCGCAGGGTATCGCGCGGCCACCACTGCATCGGGTAGTCGTAGTGCTGCTGCAGATGCTCGCAGTTGGCGCGCAGGTCCTGCTCGTGGCGTGCGCGGATGGCGACGCTGGCGTGGCCCTGCACCCAATGGCAATCGATGCCATGCCGGTCGATGCGCGCGCGCATCGCCTGTACCGCGTCACGCGACCAGTCGAACAGGTGGCGTGCATCGTCCCGGCCGAGCTGGCGTTCCAGCTCGTCCACCTCACACCCGTAGCCCACCAGCGCCTGGCCACCATTGCGGCCAGAGGCTCCCCAGCCGATCCGTTGTGCCTCCAGCAGCACCACCCGCTGGCCGCGCAGGGCCAGTTCCAGTGCGGCGGTGAGGCCGGTATAGCCGGCGCCCAGTACCGCTACATCGGCCTGCAGCTCACCGCGCAGTGGCGGCAACGCGGGCGTTTCGGGCAGGCTGCTGGCGTACCAGCTGGGCGGGAAGGCGGCGCTCACCGGCGGCCTCGCAGAAGCGGGAAAGGGCGTCGGAGCGGGGGAGGACGGTCGGGCTTCACGCCGATAGTTTGGCCCAAGCGGAGCGCCCGTGGTGTGAGGGCAGCGGCTTGCCGTTGCCAGTGCCGGGCGGGTAACGTGATTGCACGCCAAGGAGTTTTCCCATGCGCCGCCTGCCCTGGGTGGGCCTGCCCACCGACAGCACCGTGCTCGGCCATCATCGTTTCGCGGTGGCCGGGGAAAAATATGTGCGTGCCTTGGTTGACGCTGCGCAGGCAACGCCACTGGTGCTGCCGAGCCTGCAGCCGCCGCTGCCGGCACGCGACTGGTTGCAGGGCCTGGACGGCCTGCTGTTGACCGGCGCGGTCAGCAACATCGAGCCGCAGCATTACGAAGGGGGCCGCACCTGGGAGGGTAACCTGCACGACACGGCCCGCGATGCCACGGCGTTCGCCCTGCTGCACGAGGCGCTGGCGATGGATCTGCCGGTGCTGGCGATCTGCCGCGGATTCCAGGAATTGAATGTGGCGCTCGGCGGCACGCTTCATCCGCAGGTGCATGCGGTGCCTGGCCTGACCGATCATCGTGAAGACCCGCAGGCGCCGGTGGAGGTCCAGTATGGGCCCGCTCATGCGATCACCCTGGCCGATGGCGGTTGGCTGGCACAGTGGTCTGCCGGCGATCGGGTACAGGTCAATTCGGTGCACGGGCAGGGCATCGCGAGACTGGCCGAAGGCCTGCAGATCGAGGCCCGGGCCGATGATGGCCTGGTCGAAGCGGCACGCAGCCAGCGCCATCGATTCGTGCTCGGCGTACAGTGGCATCCGGAGTGGCGTGTCATGCAGACGCCGTTCTATCACGCTATTTTCCGTGCGTTCGGCCAAGCTTGCCGGCAGCATCAACAGAATCGACTGGAATCCCCATGAGTTCGCGAACGCGCCCGCGCAAGACGGCTACGCCCACGCCACCGCAGGAAAGCAGCCTGCTGCGCTGGCTGAAGGAGCGGCGCATCACCGAGGTCGAATGCCTGGTTCCGGACATCACCGGCAATGCGCGAGGCAAGATCATCCCGGCCGACAAGTTCTCGCACGATTACGGCACGCGCTTGCCGGAGGGCATCTTCGCGACCACGGTCACCGGCGAATTCCCGGACGACTACTACGACCTGACTTCGCCGTCGGACTCGGACATGATCCTGCGCCCCGATCCGGACACCGTTCGCATGGTGCCGTGGGCGACTGACCCGACTGCGCAGGTCATCCACGACTGCTACACCAAAAACGGCGAGCCACACGAACTGGCCCCGCGCAACGTGCTGCGCCGGGTGCTGGATGCCTACACCGAGCTCGGCCTGCGACCGGTGGTTGCGCCCGAGCTGGAGTTCTTCCTGGTGCAGAAGAACACCGATCCGGATTTCCCGCTGCTGCCCCCGGCTGGCCGCTCGGGGCGCCCGGAAACGGCGCGGCAGTCGTACTCGATCGACGCGGTCAACGAGTTCGACCCGATCCTCGACCTGATGTACGACTACTGCGATGCGATGAAGCTGGACGTGGACACGCTGATCCACGAATCCGGCGCGGCGCAGCTGGAGGTCAACTTCACCCACGCCAACGCGATGGATCTGGCCGACCAGGTGTTCCTGTTCAAGCGCACCATGCGCGAGTCGGCGATGCGCCACGGGGTGTATGCCACCTTCCTGGCCAAGCCGATGGAGAACGAGCCGGGCAGTGCGATGCACATCCACCAGAGCCTGCTGCGGATCAGTGATGGCCAGAACGTGTTCACCGGCGAGCACGGCGGTGAGGATTTCAGCCCGCTGTTCGCCCACTACCTGGCTGGCCTGCAGAAATATGTGCCGATGGCCATGGCGTTCTTCGCGCCGAACGTGAATTCCTACCGGCGCCTGGTGTTCGGCGAAGTCTCGCCGAGCAACGTGCACTGGGGCTTCGACAACCGCACCTGCGGCCTGCGGGTACCGTTGGATACGCCGGAGAACATGCGGGTGGAAAGCCGCTTTGCCGGCTCCGATGCCAACCCTTACCTGGCGATGGCCGCGACCCTGGCCTGTGGCCTGCTCGGCATCCGCGAGCGCCTCGCGCCGGATGCACCGGTGACCGGCAGCGCCAAGGAGCTGGGCTACGACCTGCCGCGTTCGCTGGGTGAAGCACTGGACGGGCTGGAGCAGTGCAGCGAGCTGCAGGCATTGCTCGGCGAGCGCTTCTGCCGCGCCTACATCTCGGTCAAGCGCAAGGAATACGAGACGTTCTTCCGCGTGATCAGTTCGTGGGAACGCGAGTTCCTGCTGCTGAACGTGTGAAGGCCGCGAATAGAAAAATCCGTCGCCGGGGGGTAGGCTGGCACCCGTCGCCGGCCCGGCCGGCCCCCCTTTCCGCATTCTGGAGCACCCGATGAAGCTGCGTATCCTCACGCTCGGCCTGGCCTCCGCCATGCTTTCCGCCTGTGGCGGCGGCAACGGCGGCGGACAGGACAGCAAGGTCCTGAACGTCTACAACTACAGCGACTACATCGCCGAAGACACCATCCCGAACTTCGAGAAGCAGAGCGGGATCAAGGTCACCTACGATGTGTTCGACAGTGACGAGATGGTCGAGACCAAGCTGCTGGCCGGCAACAGCGGCTACGACGTGGTGGTGCCGACGCTGAACTTCTTCGGCCGGCAGATCCAGGCCGGTGTGTTCCTGCCGCTGGACAAGTCGAAGATCCCGAACCTGGCCAACCTCGACCCGGCGGTGATGAAGCGCATCGCCACCCAGGATCCGGGCAACCAGTACGGCGTGCCGTACATGATCGGCACCACCGGCATCGGCTACAACGTGGACATGCTGAAGGAGCGTTTCGGTGGCAGCGCCGACATCGCCAACAGCTGGGACCTGGTGTTCAAGCCGGAAAACATCAGCAAGATGAAGGACTGCGGCGTGACCATCCTGGACACGCCGGCGGACATGATTCCGATCGCGCTGCACTACCTCGGCCTGGATCCGCACAGCGGCGATCCGGCCGACCTGCAGAAGGCGGCCGACCTGCTGAAGTCGATCCGTCCGTACGTGCAGAACTTCCACTCCTCGCAGTACGTTGGCTCGCTGGCCAACGGCGGCACCTGCCTGGTGGTGGGCTGGTCGGGTGACATCATCCAGGCCCGCGACCGCGCGGCCGAAGCCAGCAATGGCGTGCACGTGGCCTATTCGATTCCCAAGGAAGGCGCGCCGCAGTGGTTCGACATGCTGGCGATTCCGAAGGATGCCAAGCATCCGGAAGCGGCCTACGCGTTCATCAACTACCTGCTGGAACCGAAGGTGGCCGCGGCCAACACCAACTTCATCCACTACGGCAACCCGGTCCCGACTGCGACCCCGCTGGTGGACGAGGCAATCCGCACCGACCCGACCATCTATCCGCCGGCCGACGTGGCCGAGAAAATGTTCACCTATTCGATCAACACGCCGGAGACCGACAAGCTCTACACCCGGCTGTGGACCGAGGTGAAGACCGGCAGGTAAGGGCCGGCTGGCAGGTGGGTGCCGGCCGTTGGTCGGCACGCTTTCCCGGCAGGGCCGACCAACGGTCGGCACCCACCAGATCTGCAGATCCCCCCGGCCCGGTGGGTGCCGCCCGTCGGCCGGCACGCACTTGCGGCCCCCGGCCGTTAGAATGGCGGCCGCTGTCCACCGCCCGCTCCCGGAGCCCCCATGCCCGTTGAAGCCCAGCCGGAAGCCGCCGTCGTCGAAGCGACCGGTGTGCCCGGCTATCTCTCCATTCGTGATCTGCGCAAGGAATTCGATGGCTTCGTCGCCGTCGATGACGTCAACCTGGACGTCCGCAAGGGCGAGATATTCGCCCTGCTGGGCGGCTCGGGCAGCGGTAAATCGACCCTGCTGCGCTGTCTGGGTGGGTTCGAGACGCCCACCAAGGGCAGCATCACCGTCGATGGCCAGCGGATGGATGCGCTGCCGCCGTACCAGCGGCCGGTCAACATGATGTTCCAGTCCTACGCCCTGTTCCCGCATATGACCGTGGAGCAGAACATCGCCTTCGGCCTGAAGCAGGATGGACTGGGCCGCGAGGCCATCGGCAAGCGGGTGGGCGAGATGCTCGACCTGGTGCAGATGGGCCACCTGGGCAAGCGCAAGCCGCACCAGTTGTCCGGCGGCCAGCAGCAGCGCGTGGCGCTGGCGCGGTCGCTGGCCAAGGGGCCCAAGCTGTTGCTGCTGGACGAACCGATGGGCGCGCTGGACAAGAAGCTGCGCTCGCAGATGCAGCTGGAGCTGGTCAGCATCATCGAATCCTCGGGCGTGACCTGCGTGATGGTCACCCACGACCAGGAAGAGGCGATGACCATGGCCACGCGCATCGCGGTGATGGACGCCGGCTGGATCCAGCAGGTCGGCAAGCCCGACGAGGTCTACGAGCAGCCGGCCAACCGCTTCGTCGCCGAGTTCATCGGTTCGGTGAACCTGTTCGACGGCGTGATCGACGAGGACCTGCCCGAATACGTGACCGTGCGCTCGCCGCTGTTCCCGGCGCCGGTCTACATCGCCCACGGCATCACCTGTTATGAAGGGCAGCCGGTCGCGTTCGCGCTGCGCCCGGAGAAGGTGATGATCGGCAAGGACGAGCCGGAAGGGCACACCAACAAGGCGCAGGGCGTGATCGAGGACATCGCCTACTTCGGCAGCCATTCGGTCTACCACGTGCGCCTGCCCAGTGGTGCCAAGGTGCTGGCCAACTTCGCCAACTCGCAGCGCTGGGCCAGCGATGGCCTGACCTGGGGCGACGAGGTGTGGGTGCACTGGCGTGACAACGATGGCGTGGTGCTGACCTCATGAGCACGGCGGGCCTGAAGCGCTGGCTGCCGGGCACGCGTGCCACGGTCATCGGCATTCCGTACCTGTGGCTGCTGCTGTTCTTCGCCGTGCCGTTCCTGATCGTGCTGATGATCAGTTTCTCGCACAGCCGGGTCGGCTCGCCGCCGTATACCTGGTTGCTGCAGTACGTCGATGGCGGCCTTTCACTGAAGCTCAACCTCGAGAACTACCTGGCGCTGTTCCGCGATTCGATCTACGCGCAGGCGTTCCTGAGCTCGATCAAGATCGCCGCGATCTCGACGTTCCTCACCCTGCTGATCGGCTATCCGATGGCCTATGCCATCGCCCGCCTGTCGCCGGCCGCGCGCAACGTGGCGATGATGCTGGTGGTGCTGCCTTCGTGGACTTCGTTCCTGATCCGCGTCTATGCCTGGAAGGCGATCCTGGACCGCAACGGCCTGCTCGACCAGTTCCTGCAGTACACCGGCCTGCAGACGCTGATGACCAACATGGGCCTGCCCAAGCTGCAGCTGATCGATACCCCGACCGCCGCCTATATCGGCATCGTGTACTGCTATCTGCCGTTCATGGTGCTGCCGCTGTACGCCAACCTGGTCAAGCATGACCACCGCCTGCTGGAAGCGGCCTACGATCTCGGTGCCAAGCCGTGGCAGGCGTTCCTGCGCATCACCCTGCCGCTGTCGAAGGCGGGCATCATCGCCGGCTGCATGCTGGTGATGATTCCGGCGATCGGCGAGTTCGTGATCCCGGAAATGCTCGGTGGCTCGGAAACGCTGATGGTCGGTCGCCAGCTGTGGAACGAGTTCTTCAACAACCGCAACTGGCCGGGCGCCTCAGCGATGGCAGTGGCGATGATCCTGTTGCTGCTGGTGCCGATCCTGCTGTTCAACCGATCCCAGCAGCGACTGCTGGAAGGGAAGCAGGCATGAGCCCGCGTTCTGCCAAAGGCCTGGGGCTGGGCGTGCTGCTGCTCGGCTTCGCCTTCCTGTACCTGCCGATCCTGCTGCTGATGTTCTATTCGTTCAACAGCTCGCGGTTGGCCATGGTCTGGGCCGGGTTCTCCACCCGCGCTTACAGCGATCTGTTTGCCGACCGCGCGCTGATGGATGCGATGTGGACCAGCCTGGTGGTCGCGTTCTGGACCGCCTGTACCGCCACCGTGCTCGGCACGCTGGCGGCGATGGTGATGACCCGCTTCAAGCGCTTCCGCGGCAAGCCGTTTTTCGGTGCGCTGGTGACCGCGCCGCTGGTGATGCCGGACGTGATCCTCGGCTTCTCGCTGATGGCACTGCTGGCCTCGATGGGCGCGATTCCGGGTTTCCCGGCGCGTGGCCTTGCCACCATCTGGATCGCCCACGTCACCTTCACCCTGTGCTTCGTCACCGTGGTGGTGTCCTCGCGCCTGCAGGAGATGGACCTGTCGCTGGAAGAGGCGGCGATGGACCTGGGCGCGAGCCGGCTGACCGTGTTCGGCCGCATCACCCTGCCGATCATCGCGCCGGCGCTGGTGGCCGGCTGGCTGCTCGCCTTCACCTTGTCGCTGGATGACGTAGTGGTGGCCAGCTTCGTCGCCACGCCGGGCTCGACCACGCTGCCGATGAAGGTGTTCGCCTCGGTGCGCATGGGCATCAGCCCGAAGATCAATGCGCTGGCCACGCTGCTGGTGTCGGCGGTGTCGATTGCCGCGGTGATCGGCTGGTACATCAACGCGCGTGCCGAGAAGCGACGCCAGCGCGATCTGCAGCTGGCACGCCAGGACAACGGCTGAGCCAGCAACATCCGGCTCACGGCGGCCGGCGCACAATGGGGGTCTACCTGATGGAGACCCCCCAATGACCGTCGAGATCATCAACCCGGCCACCGGCCAGGTGACCTACCGCCATGAGCTGATGGACGCCGCTGCCATCGAGCGGCGCCTGCAGGCGGCAGCCGATGCATTCCCGCGCTGGGCCGAGCGCTCGCTGCAGGAACGTGGGGCGATCCTCAAGCAGATCGCTGGCCAGCTGCGTGCGCGCCGCGACGACCTGCAGCAGGCCATGACCAGCGAAATGGGCAAGCTGAAGGCCGAAGCCCTGGCCGAAGTGGAAAAGTGCGCGACCACCTGTGAGTTCTATGCCGACCACGCCGCCGACTACCTGAAGCCGCAACTGATCGATACCGAGGCGCAGCGCAGCTACGTGCGCTATGAGCCGATCGGCTGCGTGTTCGCGGTGATGCCGTGGAATTTCCCGATCTGGCAGGTGTTCCGCTTCCTTGCTCCGGCGTTCATGGCCGGCAACGTGGCGCTGCTCAAGCACGCCAGCAACGTGCCGCAGTGCGCCGACCTGATCCTGGCCGTATGCCGCGATGGTGGCCTGCCTGACGGCGTGTTCGACGTGCTGCACATCGACAACGACCAGGCCGCCGAGGTGCTGCGCGATGCACGGGTGAAAGCCGTGACCCTGACCGGCAGCGAGCGGGCAGGGCGCTCGATCGCATCCAACGCTGGCAGCCAGTTGAAGAAGTCGGTGATGGAGCTGGGCGGCAGCGACGCCTTCGTGGTGCTCGATGATGCCGACCTGGACAAGGCGGTGGCCGCCGCGGTGAAGTCGCGCTTCGACAACAGTGGCCAGACCTGCATTGCCGCCAAGCGGTTCATCGTGGTGGACGCGGTGGCCGATGAATTCACCCGGCGCTTCGTCGAGGCCGCAGGCGAGCGCCAGTACGGCGACCCGAACGAGCGCGACACCACGCTGGCGCCGATGGCCCGTGCCGACCTGCGCGACGAACTGCACAAGCAGGTGCAGGCCAGCGTCGCCAAAGGTGCGCGCGTGCTGATCGGCGGCGAACCGATCGCCGGTTCGCATGCGGGCTACCCGGCCAGCGTGCTCGACCAGGTGGGGCCGGGCATGCCGGCCTATGACGAAGAACTGTTCGGGCCGGTCGCCGCCGTGATCCGGGTCAAGGATGAAGCCGAGGCACTGCGTGTGGCCAACGACACCCGCTTCGGCCTCGGCGGCAGCGTGTGGACGCGTGACCCGGTGCGCGGTGAGTCCTTCGCCCAGCGCATGGAATGCGGCGCGGCGTTCGTCAACGCCATCGTCAAGAGCGACGCGCGGTTGCCGTTCGGCGGCAGCAAGGAATCAGGTTTCGGCCGCGAACTGGCCGACCACGGCATCCATGAGTTCATGAACATCAAGACCATCTACGTGGCTTGATGGATCGTCCAATGCGCCACGACCAACGGTCGTGGCCTACCGGTCTGGTGGGTATCGACCGTTGGTCGATACGCCTTTACTACAACCACTTCACCCGCTTGAACAGCCGGTACAGGCCGACGCAGATGCCACCGACGCCGACGATCATCAGCGGGTAGGCCCACGGCTGGTTCAATTCCGGCATGTGGCTGAAATTCATGCCATACCAGCTGGTGATCAACGTCGGCGCGGCCAGCAGCGCGGCCCATGCACCCAGTCGCTTCACCGTCTCGCCCTGGGCCAGCGTCACCAGTGACAGGTTCACGCTCAAGGCCGTGCCCAGCATCTCGCGCAGGGTGTCGATCACATCGCTGATGCGTACCGCATGGTCGTGCACGTCGCGGATATACAGCTTCACTTCGTCCGGGAACAGTTCGCCCTGGTAGCGGCGCAGCTGCGCCAGTACATCCTGCAGTGGCGCCACTGCCATCCGCATCTTGTTCAACTCGCGCTTGAGCTCATACAGGCGCACAACGGTGCTGCGCTTGTAGCTGTCGGCGAAGATGTCCTTCTCCAGCAGTTCCAGGGTGTCGCGGAAACGGTTGGTGATGGGCAGGTAGTTGTCCACCACGAAGTCGGCCACGGCGTACAGGCAGTACGACGGCCCCATCTTCAGCAGTTGTGGTTCGCGCTCGACGCGTGCGCGCACCGGCGCGTACGACAGCGAGGCGCCATGGCGCACGGTCACCAGGAACCGTGGGCCGAGGAAGGCATGGGTTTCGCCGTACTGGATGCGCTCGTCGACCATCTGCGCGGTGGTCACCACCACGAACAACGAGTTGCCGTAGGCCTCCACCTTGGGGCGCTGGTGCGCGTTGCGTGCATCCTCGACCGCCAGGTCGTGCAGGCAGAATTCTTCCTGCAGCTTCAGCAGTACGTCTTCGTTCGGGTCGTACAGGCCGACCCAGACGAAACCGTTGTTGCTGGCGATGACATCGCTGATGGCATCCAGGCTGATGTCGTGGCGTTTGCCGTCGTCATCGTAGTGGACGCAGTTGATGACGCAGGTGGGATTGGCTGCGGCGGAGGCGGCAGCAGGGGCGGGCAATGAGGCGGGCAATGACATGCCCGCCATCGTGCGTCAGTGCTGCGTTTCCGACAAGTGAGGACGGCGCCCCAGCACCCAGGCCAATGCAGCGTGGACCGGCAGCAGCAGCACGATCCACTGCACGTTGTACTGCGCCTGCAGGCTCAGCCAGTGCAGCACCAGCGCGGCCACGGCCTGCACCGCCACCAGCCACAGCACGATCCTGAACATGCGACCGGGCACGCGCCGCCGCAGCAGGCTGATCGCCCCCGGCAACAACAGCAGGCACAGCGGCGAGAGCAGCAGCAGGTTGCGGTTGGCCCAGGCGGCGTAGTGCGTGCTGAAGCCCCACAGGAACACCAGCAGGCCACCGGCGATCGTGCACAGCAGCCACAGCGGCAAGGCCAGGCCGGCCAGCAGGCGCGGACGGTTGCGCAGCGCCAGCACGCCCGCCGCGATCACCAGGCCACACAGCAGCCACGGCCACCAGCGGCGCGCGAACTCCTTCGGCTCGGGGTCGATGCGGTGCGGCAGCAGTTCCTGCTCGGACTGCACCAGCGGGTGGCCGTCGCTGTTGCGGGCTTGGCGCAGGGCGTCGGCCAGGCGCATCGGCACGAAGGCTTCCTGCCAGCGCGACAGCGGCTGGTCGGCAAACGGGCCCAGGCCGATATCAAAGCCCAGCCACATCCACGGGGCAGGGGACGCCAGCCGTACCGACTCGCTGCGATAGGTGTTGCCGCGCGAACGGCCGGACAGCTGCGAGTGCAGCCCGCCCCCCAACGCCTTGTCGAGGGTGTCGCGCACCATCGTCGCGCAGTTGGCGGTGTAGTAGTCGTAGTGGTAGCGCGCGTTTTCCGGCTTGGCCCGTTCGGCCAGGTCGGCGGCCAGCGAGCGTGCCTGCGCAGGGGTGATATCCAGCCACTGTACGCTGGCGCCGCGGCCGGTCTCGTCGTAGTACGACAGGTCCTGCTGCAGTGGCAGCGCCACCAGGTAATACATCATGTCGCCGCGCACGAAGCGGCCGATGAAATCCTGTTCGGACGGATCGAAGTAGCCGAAATTGTACGAAATCGCCTCGCCGCTCACCGGGTCCAGCACGACGATCGCATCGTGGCCGAAGCGCTCGAAGAACACGGTGCCCGGCTGCATGGTGACCACGCCGACACGCGGGGCAGGGGCATCGCTGGCCGTCGAAACGGTCGGCGCCGCTGCCTGCGCGAACGCAGCCAGTGGAAGGGCGGTGGCCAGCAGGCACAACGCCAGCCACAGGGTCAGGATCAGGCCACGGTGTTTCAAGCGTCGTCCTGCGCGTCCGGTGCCAGCACCGTTACATGGAAAGCCTGGACCCGGCGCGCATCGGCGCGGGCCACACGGAACATGAAACGGTCCAGGGCCAGCTCATCGCCGACTTCCGGCAGATGGCCGACGGCTTCGGTCACCAGGCCGCCGATGGTGTCGTAGTCTTCATCGGAGAAGGTGGCACCGAACCGCTCGTTGAAATCGCCGATCGGCGTGAGGGCATCGACCACGTACTGGCCATCGGCCTGGATGGCGATCTGCGCCGAGAAATCCTCGGCCTCGTCGTGTTCGTCGTCGATGTCGCCGACGATCTGCTCCAGCACGTCTTCGATGGTGACCAGGCCGGCGACACCGCCGTACTCGTCCACCACGATCGCCATGTGGTTGCGCGACAGGCGGAACTCCTTCAACAGCACGTTGAGCTTCTTCGCTTCCGGAATCAGCACCGCTGGGCGCAGCAGTTCACGTACGTTGCCCGGACCATTGTCGGCAACCACGCCGCGCAGCAGGTCCTTGGCCAGCAGCACGCCGAGGATGTCGTCCTTGTTCTCGCCATGCACCGGGAAGCGCGAATGGCCGGACTCGACCACTTGCTTCATCAGCTCCAGGAAGGGCGCCTCCACCGGCAGCGAGACCATCTGCGAACGCGAGATCATCACGTCGCCCACGGTCAGCTCGGCTACCGAAATGGCACCTTCCATCATCTTCAGGGTATCGGCGGCGATCAACCCTTCTTCCTGCGCGGTGTGCAGGACAGCGACCAGCTCGTCGCGGGTGTGGGGTTCGCCGGAAAAAGCGGACGTCAGGCGTTCAAGCCAGCCGCGCTTCTTTTCACTGTGCTCCACGGAGGAGCTACTACTGTCGTCTTCTGACATCTCTGGAAAAAAGGCACCCGGCAGGCCGGGCGATGGCTCCAGTCTAGCAGGATGTGGGGGCCTGTCAGTGACCCTCGCCAGCCGGGGCGGCGGCGGCCGGGCCCTCGTCCTCGGCCGGCAGGTCCAGGCTGTAGGTGCAGCCGGCCAGGGTCTTGCCCGGGTGGGTGGCGACGGTGGATACGCTGAGGATGATCGACTCGATCTGCGCCTCGCCGGTCTTCGGGTCGGTCACATCGCGGCTGACCAGCTCGCGCCCGGCCATGAACTTGCCGTCCTGGTCGTAGCCGGTCTCCAGCGCCAGCTGCGTGGCAAGCGGCCGCGGGTCGGCCTGGTCGAGCACGGCCATGATGCTGGCGCCGGCCACGGCTACGCGCTCGGTCTGCTGGCCGAACACGGTGATCGGACTGGCCAGGCGGTACTCGCTCATGAACTGGTTGCCCTGCGGCAGCGGCTGCAGGCCGTTGGCCACGGCCTTCAGCGGATCGGCCAGCAGGGGTGCCAGCGCAGCATGTTCGGGCACGCCCTGGCGGCACTCGATCAGTGCAGGCAGGTCCAGCGGCGCGGCGGAAGCGGTGGCGGCAAGCAGGAGCGGCAGGAGCAGGAAGGTACGCAGCAGCACAAGCGAGGTTCCGTGGTAGAGCCGAGCCCGTGCTCGGCTGCTTTTGGGTCGGGTCTGCGGGGCGCAGGGCGTACCACGGCCGAGCATGGGCTCGGTCACGCAGCGCCTGGCCAGGTGTCAGCGCTCGCCGGCGTAGGGATCGTCGATGCCGAGCTCGGCCAGGATCTCGCGCTCCAGCTGTTCCATCGCCTCGGCTTCCTTGTCGTCCTCGTGGTCCCAGCCGAGCAGGTGCAGCACGCCGTGCACGGTCAGGTGCGCGTAGTGGGCATTGAGCGCCTTGCTCTGCTCGTCGGCTTCACGGGCCACTACCGGCGCGCAGATCACCAGGTCGCCCAGCAGCGGGAACTTGACGCCCTTGGGCAGGCCCTCCGGCACGTCCGCCGGGAAGCTGAGCACGTTGGTAGCGTAGTCCTTGCCCCGGTAATGCCGGTTCAGGGATTGGCCTTCCTTGCTGTCGACCACGCGGATGGCGAGGTCGGCCTCGCGGATGCGCCCCTTCAGCGCGGCCGCGACCCACTTGCGGAAGCTGACGGCCGAGGGCAGGCCGGCACGCGGCAGGGCATAGCTGACGGCGACATCCAGTCGCACGGGACCACGGGTCATGGAGTCGCTCCAGGTTGGATCTGATGCAGGTCGCGGCGGTCGTAGGCGCTGACGATGCGCGCCACCAGCGGGTGGCGGACCACGTCGCGGGCTTCGAAGAAGGTGAAGCTGACGCCCTCCACATCGCGCAGTACGTCGATGGCATCGCGCAGGCCCGACTTCACATGCTTGGGCAGGTCGGTCTGGGTCAGATCGCCGGTGACCACGGCAGTCGAGCCGAAGCCCAGTCGGGTCAGGAACATCTTCATCTGTTCGATGGTGGTGTTCTGCGCTTCGTCCAGGATCACGAACGCATCGTTGAGCGTGCGGCCGCGCATGTAGGCCAGCGGCGCAATCTCGATGACGTTCTTTTCCAGCAGCTTGAGCACCTTCTCCACACCCAGCATTTCATACAGGGCGTCGTACAGCGGTCGCAGGTACGGGTCGACCTTCTGGCTCAGGTCGCCGGGCAGGAAGCCCAGCTTCTCGCCGGCTTCGACGGCCGGGCGCACCAGGATCAAGCGCTGCACCCGCGATTCGTTCAGTGCTTCCACCGCACTGGCCACGGCCAGGAACGTCTTGCCGGTACCGGCCGGGCCGATGCCGAAGTTGATGTCGTGGCTGACGATCTGGTGCAGGTAGCGGCTCTGGTTGGAACCTCGCCCGCGCACGGTTCCGCGCTTGACCTTGATTGCCACGTCCTGCGCTTCGTAGGAGCGGTCGGCGATCTGTTCGATGTTCGCCGCGTTCAGGCGCAGGTGGATGCCGTGGCTGTCGAAGGTGGTCTCGGCCGCCTCTTCATACAGCGCCTCGATCAGCTTCTGCGCCTCTGCACTGGCTTCAGTCGGGCCGCTGATACGGAACACGAAGCCGCGGTTGGCGATTTCCACGCCAAGCTTCAGTTCGATCTGGCGAAGGTGGCCGTCGAACGGGCCGCACAGGTTGGCCAGCTGCGCGTTGTCTTCCGGCGACAGGGTGAAGTCTCGATGCTCGATGCTTTTCATTGCTTGGGGTGGGGCGGGGTCGCCGTCCACCGCGATGGCGTCAGGGACGACAAGGGTAACGCGCAAGGCGGCAGGACGACAGTTCTCCACACCGGGTGTGGACCGGCGCCGAAGAAACCTGTGGATAGTCCTTCGCAGCGCTTGTGCCACAAGGAAGATGATGCGGTGGTGAAAATTGCGCCAGTGCCCGCGGGGTTCTCCACATGTGGTGTGGACGGTGTTGCAGCGAACCTGTGGATAGGTGGCAGCGAGCCTTGCGGCAGTGGCGTTGCCGGCGGGTGATCAATTATTGACCAGCCCTGTTCTGGATCATTGCGGGTGCACAGGGAGCATGGCACCGTGGCGCCATCGGAGGAGGTGGCGCATGGCCGTGGGCACGTGGATGCGCAGGATGGGGCTGCTGGGCAGCTGCCTGCTGGCGGGCTGTGGCGAAGCACCGCCGGCGGCACTGGGTACGCTTGAATGGGACCGGATCAGCGTGCCCGCACCGGCGGCGGAAGTGATCAGTGCCGTTGACGTGCGCGAAGGGCAGGCGGTCAAGGCCGGCGAGCTGCTGATGCGCCTGGATCCTGCCCGTGGCGCCGCCCAGTTCGACGCCGCACAGGCCGAAACCGCCCGCGTGCAGGCGCAGCTTGAAGAACTGCAGGTGGGCCCGCGTCCTGAGCAGATCGCCCAAGCGCAGGCACAGCTCACGGCGCTGCGCGCGCAGGCGGCTGAAGCCACTGCGTACTACCGCCGGGTGCAACCGCTGGCCCGCCAGAGGCTGGTCGCTGCTGCCGACCTGGACCGGGCCCGCGCGGCCGCCGACAACGCCGTGGCCAGCGTGCGCGCTGCCGAACAGGCGTGGCTGGAGCTGCAGCGCGGCAACCGTCGTGAGGACATTGCCCAGGGCCAGGCCGCCTCCCGGGCAACGCAGGCACAGGAGGTGGTGCAGGCCGTCAACCTGCAGAAGCTGCAGCTGCGTGCGCCGCGCGATGGCGTGGTCGATGCGTTGCCGTACCGGCAGGGCGACCAGGCACCGATCGGTGCGCCATTGGTGATGCTGCTGGTGGGCGAACGCCCCTATGCGCGCGTGTATCTGCCGCAGCCATTGCGCCTGCGGGTGAAGGTGGGGCAGGGAGCGCAGGTGCAGCTGGATGGTGCCAACACCGTGCTGAAGGGGCATGTGCGGTCGATCCGCAGCGACCCTTCCTTTACGCCGTATTACGCGCTGACCGGTGATGACGTCTCGCGGCTGAGCTACCTGGCCGAGATCGAGCTGGACGACAGTGCCGACATGCAGGCGCTGCCCGCCGGGCTGCCGGTGCAGGTGCGCTTCTGAATCCTGTCGATGACATTGCCGTGCGTGCGCAGGGCCTGAGCCGCCGTTTCGGCGAGCTGCTGGCAGTGGACAACGTCGATCTGCAGGTGCCGCGAGGGCAGGTATACGGCTTCCTCGGCCCGAACGGCTCAGGCAAGTCGACCACCATCCGCATGCTGTGCGGGCTGCTTGAACCAAGCGCGGGACAGATCGAAGTGCTGGGCCTGGCGATCCCGGCGCAGGCCGAAGCGCTGCGCCGCCGCATCGGCTACATGACCCAGCGCTTTTCGCTGTACGAAGACCTGTCGGTGCGGGAGAACCTGGAATTCCTTGCCGCCATCCAGGATCTACCGCGCACGCAGGCGCGGCAGCGGGTCGATGCGCTGCTGCTGCAGTACCGTCTGCAGGACCGCCAGGTGCAGTTGGCAGGCACCCTCAGCGGCGGGCAGAAGCAACGGCTGGCGCTGGCCGGTGCGGTGATCCATGCGCCGGAACTGCTGTTCCTGGATGAGCCGACCAGTGCGGTCGATCCTGAGTCGCGGCGCGATTTCTGGGAGGCGCTGTTCGAGCTCGCCGATGCCGGCACCACGGTGCTGGTGTCCACCCACTACATGGACGAGGCCGAACGCTGCCACCGGCTGGCGATCCTCGATCGCGGTGCCCTGGTGGCCGATGGCACCCCGGCCGAGCTGTGCGCGCAGCTGCAGGGCCGTACCCTGAAGGTCACCGCCTCGCAGCCCCGGCAGGCCAGCCGCGCGCTGGCGGCGTTGCCGGGTGTGCTCAGCGTGGCCCAGATCGGCACCGAACTGCGCGTTCTGTGCAGCGAGGGTGCGGCCGATACCACCGTATTGGCGCAGGCACTTGCCGCCGCCGATCCGCGTGCCAGCATCGAACCGGTGGCGCCCAACCTGGAAGACGTATTCGTTGCCGCCACCCGTGGCCGTGGTCGGGAGCCGGCCGCATGAGCGTGCGACGGCTATGGGCGATCATGCTCAAGGAGCTGCGGCAACTGCGCCGTGACCGCATCACCCTGGCGATGATCGTCGGCATCCCGGTGATGCAGCTGCTGCTGTTCGGCTATGCGATCAACCTCAACCTGCGGCATCTGGATGCCGGTATCGCCGACCAGGCCAACAGTGCGGCGTCGCGCGCGCTGGTGCAGGACATGGTCGCCACCGGCGTGATCACGCCGCGCGCGCAGGCCTATACGCCCGATCAACTGATGGAGGCGTTGCGACGGGGCCGGATCAGCGTGGGCATCTTCATTCCCGCCGATTTCGAACGACGCCGCTACGAAGGCCGCGAAGCATTGCAGGTGCTGGTCGACGGCAGCGACACGGTGGTGCAGAGTGCGGCGATCCAGCTGGCGCAGGTGCCGCTGGACACGCGCCCGGCCAGCAACGCGCGACCACTGCGCGAAGGCAGCATCGCCAGCGGGCAGGTGAGCGTCATCAGTTTCTACAACCCGCAACGGCGCTCAGCAGTGAACATCGTGCCCGGCCTGATCGGGGTGATCCTGACCATGACCCTGGTGATGTTCACTGCAGTGGCGGTGGTACGCGAACGCGAGCGCGGCAACATGGAACTGCTGATCGCCACGCCGGTATCGCGCAGCGAACTGATGGTCGGCAAGGTGTTGCCGTATGCGGCGATCGGTCTGTTGCAGACCACCCTGGTACTGCTGCTGGGAACCTGGTTGTTCGAGGTCCCGATCCGCGGCAGCCTCGTTGATGTCTACCTGGCGGCGGTGCTGCTGGTGCTTGCCAACCTCGCACTGGGCCTGTTGATTTCCACGCGCGCGCGGTCGCAGTTCCAGGCCATGCAGATGACCCTGTTCCTGTTCCTGCCTTCGATCCTGTTGTCAGGTTTCATGTTTCCGTTCGCCGGCATGCCCAGGCCGGTGCAGTGGCTGGCGGAAGTACTGCCGCTCACCCATTTCCTGCGCCTGGTGCGCGGCATCATGCTGCGCGGGGCCTCGCTGTGGGAGCTGTGGCCGGACGCACTGGCACTGCTGGTGTTCATCGTGGCGATGATGACCCTGGCCATCCTGCGCTTTCGCAAACGCCTGGATTGAGGCATGCCGACCAACGGTCGGCATCCACACAGTAGGTGCCGACCGTTGGTCGGCATCAACTGCGGTGAGTGCCGACCGCTGGCCGGCATCAATTGCGGTGGGTGCCGACCGTTGGTCGGCACACCTTATTCCGCCACCACGCGGCCGCGCAGCGAATTGGTCAGCGCTTCAGTGATCACCACGTCCACGAACTGGCCGATCAGGCGCGGGTGCGCCGGGAAGTTCACCGAACGCATGTTCTCGGTCTTGCCGGTCAGTTCATTCGGGTTCTTGCGTGAAGGGCCTTCCACCAGCACGGCCTGTACGCTGCCAACCATCCTTTCGGAGATGCTCGCAGCGTGTGCATTGATGCGTTCCTGCAGGCGCGACAGGCGTGCATGCTTCTCCGCATCGCTGATCGTGTCTTCCAGGTCCGCTGCCGGCGTGCCCGGGCGACGCGAATAGATGAAGGAGAAGCTGTGATCGAAGCCGATGTCCTCGATCAGTTTCATGGTCTTCTCGAAATCCGCATCGGTCTCGCCGGGGAAACCGACGATGAAGTCCGAACTGATCGAGATGTCCGGGCGGACCGCACGCAGCTTGCGGATCTTCGACTTGAATTCCAGTGCGGTGTAACCGCGCTTCATCGCTGATAGCACGCGGTCGCTGCCAGCCTGCACCGGCAGGTGCAGGAAGTTGGCCAGCTGCGGCACATCGCGGAACGCATCGATCAGCGAATCGCTGAACTCCAGCGGGTGCGAGGTGGTGAAGCGGATGCGGCCAACGCCATCGATCTCGGCGATGGTGCGGATCAGCAGGCCGAGGTCGGCGAACTCGCCGTCGCCATACGGCCCGCGGTAGGCGTTGACGTTCTGGCCGAGCAGGTTGATCTCGCGCACGCCCTGCGAAGCAAGCTGTGCCACTTCCACCACCACGTCCTCGAACGGGCGGCTGACTTCGGTACCGCGCGTGTAGGGCACCACGCAGAACGAGCAGTACTTGGAGCAGCCTTCCATGATCGACACGAACGCCGACGCGCCATCGGCACGTGGTTCGGGCATGCGATCGAACTTCTCGATTTCCGGGAAGCTGATGTCCACCTGTGGGCGCTGCTGTTCGCGGCGGGCGCGGATCAGTTCCGGCAGGCGATGCAGCGTCTGCGGGCCGAACACCAGGTCGACGAACGGCGCACGCTTGATGATCGCCTCGCCTTCCTGCGACGCCACGCAACCGCCAACGCCGATGATGACCTCACGGCCCTGGTTCTTCAGGCTCTTCCAGATGCCCAGCTGGCTGAACACCTTCTCCTGCGCCTTTTCGCGGATCGAGCAGGTGTTGACCAGGATGACGTCGGCGTCCTCGGGGCGATCGGTCAGTTCCAGGCCATCACTGGCGGCGAGCACGTCGGCCATCTTGGCCGAGTCGTACTCGTTCATCTGGCAACCGTGGGTCTTGATGTACAGCTTGCCTTTCACCTGGTCGGGCTTGCGCGGACCGGCGGGCAGGGCAACGAGCGGGGTACCGCCCGGCGTGGCGGGCGGAAAGACGTCTGGCGTCCCGGTCATGGCGCTTAATCCATTCGGGTGGCGGGAAAGGGGGCGATTCTACCCGCATCCCGTCGCGCTCGCCCTGCACAACGTCAACGGCGCCGCGCTGCGCGCTCGCGGGGCATGGCCCCGCGCTACCCGTATCCCGCGCCGTTCGGTAGCGCCGGCCCGTGCCCGGCGAGTGCCCTTACGCCGCGATCAGCTCCGCATCGATCTGCCGCGAACGATCAAACGCGGTCAGCGCACTCATCCGTTCGATGTAGGCGGCCGTCGCCGGTGCTGGCTGCACCAGGCCGAACGCACTGGTCCATGCCAGTGCATTGCCCCACAACACGTCTGCCGCACTCATCACCTCGCCCAGCAGGTACGGCCCCTGCGCCAGCTGTGCTTCGATCACCTGCAGCACCGTATCGGCGTCGTTGTAGGGCGACATCGCATGCGGCGGCGGGTCGCGACGCATCGCCCGGTCGATCATCGCCGGTTCGAAGCAGGCGCCGTAGAAGGCCATCCAGCGCAGATAGGGGCCGCGCAGGGCGTCGCCGATCGGCGGCGCCAGCCCGGCTTCCGGGTACAGGTCGGCCAGGTACAGGTAGATCGCCACCTGCTCGGTCACCAGGGCACCGTTGTGCACGATGGCCGGCACCTTGCCCATCGGATTGATCGCCAGGTAGGCCGGGGCCAGGTTGGCGCCAGCCTTCAGGTCCAGCACCTGCATGTGGTAATCGGCGCCCAGTGCTTCAAGCAGGGCCACCGCGCCGCTCGAGCGTGAACGGGCGGCGTGGTAGAGGGTGATCTGGCGTGACGTCATGGCATTGCTCCTTGCAGGTGGTGGTGAAGTGGGGCCCATGCTGAGGCACAATTGCGGACGACTTCTGTCCGCGATCCGTCATGCGCCATACCGCCCATCGCCTGCTTCGCCTGATCTCGCTGCTGCAGGCCCGCCGTCACTGGTCCGGTGCCGAGCTGGCCGAGCGCATGGGCGTGGACCGGCGCAGCATCCGCCGCGATGTCGAGCGCCTGCGCGAGCTGGGATATCCGGTGCAGGCCTCGGCCGGCGTGGGCGGGGGCTACCGGTTGGGCGCGGGCGCGCCGGTCCTGCCGATGCTGCTGGACGAGGAAGAGGCCACCACACTGGCGATTGCCCTGCGCGCGGCGTCGGCCACGGTCTCCGGCATCGACGACACCGCACGGGGCCTGCTGTCCAAGCTCGACCCGCTGGTGCCGGCGCGTCGCCGCCAGCAGGCCGGCGAAGTGCATGCCGCCACCGCGACCCTGTCCGACCTGCCATCCACCGATGCGCGCCTGCTCGGGCGGCTGGCCCAGCACTGCCGGCAGGCCGCGCGGCTGGCCTTCGAATACCGCAGCGCGCAGGACGCGGTGACGCAACGGGAAGTCGAGGCCCAGCACCTGGTCAACTACGGGCGGCGCTGGTATCTGCTGGCCTGGGATCTGGGCCGGCAGGACTGGCGCACACTGCGCGTGGACCGGATGGGGGCGGTGCGGCTTCTGCCCGAGCCTGGCCTGCACCGGCGAACCCCGGCGCCGCCCGATGTGATGGTGCGGCAGGCGGTCAGCCAGGCGCCGTTCGCGCTGCAGGCCGTCCTGCGCCTGGCCGGCAGCGAAGCGGAGCTGACTGGGCGCATTCCGCCCTGGTGCGGCGTGCTCGAGGCCGATGGGCCAGACCATTGCCTGTTGCGGATGGGCGCGGAAAGCCGCGGCATGATGCTGGCGCAGATCCTCAGCCTGGATCGCCTGCCGGTGGCACTGTGGACCACGCCGGCCGAGCTGCGCGAGGAGCTGGCTCAGCGTCTGACCGGGCTCAGCCAGGTACTGGCCGTGTCCGCGGTCACGGTCTGAGCAGGTGCCCTTGGCAAGCCGCAGTGAAGCTGGGACACTCGCGGCCATGAAGGGGAGACTGGGGACAACGGCGATCATCATCGCTGCGCTGACCGCTGCGCCGGCCAGCGCCGGCACCCTGTACAAGTGCCTTGGCGCCGACGGGGTCACCAGCTATGTCAGCAAGCGGGTGGCCGGTGCCCAATGCAGCACCATCAGCTACACCCGCAGCGCGGGCAGGGCGGTGCGCGCCCCGATCGTCAGCTCGGCGCCGACGCCAGTGCCCGTGCCTGCTGCAGTGGTGGCCAGCGCCGAGCGCAACCCGGTTGCCGTGGCCGCCAGCGCTGCCAGTCCCGCTGTCGCGCCGGCTCCTGCGCCCGCGGCAGCGTCCACGCCGGCCAGCCCACGCGGCGGCAAGATGGTCAGCGGACAGGTCTATTCGTACATGCAGGACGGGGTGCGCCACTACACCAGCGCACGCCCGACCCAGGTCGCCAACCTCGGCCCGGTGCGGACCATCCGCTACAGCTTCATGGAGCGCTGCTACGCCTGCGGGGTCAATCCGCGCGTTGATTTCGGCAGCGTGCGCCTGAACACCACGGCCTTCCAGAGCGAGATCACCTCGGCCGCACGCGAGTTCGGGGTGGAAGAGGCGGTGGTGCGCGCGATCATCCATGCCGAGTCGGCCTACAACCCGACCGCGCTCAGCCGTGCCGGTGCGCAGGGCCTGATGCAGTTGATGCCGCCCACCGCCGCACGTTTCGGCGTCAGTGATTCCTACGACGCCGGGCAGAACATCCGTGGCGGTGTGCAGTATCTGGCGTGGTTGTTGAAGCGGTTCAACGGTGATCTGACCCTGGCCGCCGCCGGCTACAACGCGGGCGAGGGCGCGGTGGATCGCCATCGCGGCGTGCCTCCCTACAGCGAGACCCAGTATTACGTGCGCCGGGTCGGCCAGCTGGCCGAGCGTTATCGTACGGTGCTGAGCAAACAGTAGTGCCAGGCCATGCCCGGCAACCCCCCAAAGCAATGTTGTTGCAATGCGTTGTGTGGCGCGCGACGGTTCCGCTACACTCGACCGAGATTCAATGCGGCTCTGGCCCCCACCGGAACCGCTGGCAGCCTTAAAGCTACCTAATCAATATCGGAGTGCCGGATGGCCAACGATGGGGTACACGATCCAGTCAACACCGGACGTCGGCGTTTTCTTACTGCCACCACAGCCGTGGTGGGCGCCGTCGGCGTCGGATTCACCGCAGTTCCTTTCATCAAATCCTGGAACCCCAGTGCCCGCGCCAAGCTTGCCGGCGCACCGGTGGTGGCCGACATCAGCGCCCTGCAGGAAGGCCAACGCCTGATCGTGGAATGGCGTGGCCAGCCGATCTGGATCGTCAAACGGTCCAAGGCGATCCTCGATGCGCTGCATGGGCTGGATGGCCGCTTGAAGGACCCAGAGTCCGGCGAGAAGGACCAGCAGCCGGAGTACGTGCTCAAGCAGAACCCCGAGCTGCGCTCGATCAAGCCCGAGATCTCGGTGCTGGTCGGTCTGTGCACGCACCTGGGCTGCTCGCCGGAAATGGTGGGTGAAATCCGCCCCGAGCCCTACGACCCGCAGTGGAAGGGCGGCTATTTCTGCCCCTGCCACAAGTCGCGCTTCGACATGTCCGGCCGCGTCTTCAAGGACGTGCCCGCACCCATCAACCTGAAGGTGCCCGCGCACCACTACCAGGACGACAACACCATCATCATCGGTGTCGATCCGCAGGGGGTTGCCTGATGTCCAACATCCTCAGCCGTACCGCCACCGGCGTGGCCGACTGGGTCAATGCCCGCGCGCCGGGGTTGATGCCGATCTACCGCAAGCATGTCAGCGAGTACTACGCGCCGAAGAACTTCAACATCTGGTACTACTTCGGCTCGCTGGCGCTGCTGGTGCTGGTCAACCAGATCGTCACCGGCATCTTCCTGACCATGCACTACAAGACGAATGCCGCCGAAGCATTCGCCTCCATCGAATACATCATGCGTGACGTGGAGTGGGGCTGGCTGATCCGCTACATGCACTCCACCGGTGCCTCGCTGTTCTTCATCGTGGTCTACCTGCACATGTTCCGCGGGCTGCTGTATGGCAGCTACCAGAAGCCACGCGAGCTGGTGTGGATCCTGGGCATGTTGATCTACCTGGTATTGATGGCCGAAGCCTTCATGGGCTACGTGCTGCCGTGGGGCCAGATGTCGTTCTGGGGCGCCAAGGTGATCATCTCGCTGTTCGGCGCCATTCCGGTCATTGGTAACGGCCTCACCGAATGGATCATGGGCGATTACCTGCCCAGCGACGCCACGCTCAACCGCTTCTTCGCACTGCACGTGATCGCGCTGCCGCTGGTGCTGTTGCTGCTGGTGGTGCTGCACCTGGGTGCGCTGCATGAAGTGGGATCGAACAATCCCGATGGCGTGGAGATCAAGAAGGGGCCGAAGGGCAACCGCTGGTCACCGAACGCGCCGACCGACGGCATTCCGTTCCATCCCTATTACACGCTCAAGGATGGCGTCGGTGCGGGCTTCCTGCTGATCATCGCGGCCTTCATCATCTTCTTTGCGCCGGCCTTCGGTGGCCTGTTCCTGGAACACGACAACTTCACCGAAGCCAACCGCCTGGTCACCCCCGAGCACATCAAGCCGGTCTGGTACTACACGCCGTACTACGCGATGTTGCGGGTGGTGCCGAACAAGCTGGGCGGCGTGATCGTGATGTTCTCGGCCATCGCCATCCTGTTCCTGGTGCCCTGGCTCGACCGCGCCAAGGTCAAGTCCTACCGCTACCGCGGCTGGCTGTCGCGCGGCCTGCTGGGCATGTTCGTGGTGTGCTTCGCGTGGTTGATGGTGATCGGCTCCGGTCCTGGTACCGATGCGCACGAGACCTATGTCGGGCGGGTGCTGACCTTCCTGTACTTCGCCTTCTTCATCACCATGCCGATATGGACAAGGCTGGACAAGACCAAGCCGGTACCGGAAAGGGTGACCACGCATGACTGAGCGCTGGATGGTCCGGCTGGCCCTGGCGGCCGCCCTGATGCTGGGCAGTACCCTGGCCATGGCCGCCGAGGGCGGCACCAAGCTGCTGCAGGCCGGCAACGACCTGGGTGACCGGGCGTCGCTGCAGCGCGGCGCCCAGCTGTACATGAACTACTGCAGCGGTTGCCACGCATTGAAGTACCTGCGCTATTCGCGGATGGGCGAGGACCTGGGGCTGAGCGAGGAAGAGGTGATGAACAACCTCAACTTCACCGGCTCGGCGGTCGGCGATCCCGTGCCCGTGGCGATGCCCAAGGAGCAGGCCGAGAAGTGGTTCGGCAAGATGCCGCCGGACCTGAGCCTGATTTCCCGGGTGCGCGGCAGCGATTGGGTCTATACCTACCTGAAGTCGTTCTACCTGGACAGCAGCCGCCCGCTGGGCTGGAACAACGCACTGTTTGCCAACGCCTCCATGCCCAATCCGTTGTGGGAGATGCAGGGCCTGCAGCACGCGGTGCATGGCAAGGCCGAAGCGCCGGGCATGGACCCGCCGGTGACCGGCCTGCGCATCGAAAGCCCGGGCTCGGTCGACGCGGCCCAGTACGACCAGGCCGTGCGGGACATCACCAACTTCCTTGAATACGCAGGCGAACCGGCCGCGCTGAAGCGGCAGCAGCTCGGTGTCTGGGTGATCCTGTTCCTGGCCCTGCTGACCTTCCTGGTGTACCTGTTGAAGAAGGAATACTGGAAGGACGTGCACTGATCCAGAGCCGGCCATTGCATCGGGCCTATTGGCTTTTGTGATGGTCGGTTGCACACTCGGGGAGGAGTCGACCGCCGGCACGGTGCTGGTGGCGCCGATGCGGCAGGCGGTCTCCTGTCGTAGGAGAGCCTTTGATGGCGGCGAGCGTACGCATGCGCAATACACTGACGCTGTTTTCCTCGAACGACGATGTACTGTGCCACCGTGTGCGCCTGGTGCTGGCGGCCAAGGGCGTGAGCTTCGACTTCGTTCCGGTCGATCCACAGAATCCGCCGGAAGATCTGATCGATCTCAATCCGTACCACTCGGTGCCGACCCTGGTCGAGCGCGAGCTGGTGCTGTATGCCGCGTCGGTGGTCAGCGAGTATCTGGACGAGCGCTATCCGCACCCGCCGCTGATGCCGGTCGACCCGCTGTCGCGCGCGCGCATCCGCCTGGCCATGTTGCGTATCGAGCATGACTGGGTGCCGCAGGTGCAGGCGATCCAGCTGGGCAACAAGACCCAGGCCGAGGCAGGGCGCAAGCGGCTGAAGGAACTGCTGACGGCCTCGCTGCCGTTGTTCAAGGCCAGCAAGTTCTTCCTCAACCCGGAAATGAGCCTGGCCGACTGCGCGATGGCGCCGATCATCTGGCGCCTGCAATCGCTGGATGTGCCGTTGCCGAAGGACAGCAAGGCCATCGAGGACTACGGCAACCGGATTTTCCGCCACCCTGGTTTCGTTCGCAGCCTTACCGATCAGGAAAAGAAACTGCGCGATCTGCCGGGCTGATCCGGCATCCGCTTTCCCGTCTGCACGCCGACCGGCGCGCAGGCGATCCGCCCCGGCAGGGGCGTCGGGCGCTACACTTCACGCATGACCGAAGACTTCTTCCACATGACCAGCCACCGCCCGTATCTGTTGCGGGCTCTGGTGGAATGGATCAACGACAACCAGCTGACTCCGCACATCCTGGTCGACGCCGGCGTTCCCGGCGTGCAGGTTCCGCCTTCGGCCGTCAAGGACGGCCGGGTGGTGCTCAACATCGCCGAGCGCGCAGTCGTGCGGCTGGTGATCGACAACGAGTCGGTGAGCTTCTCGGCGCGCTTCTCCGGCACCAGCTATCCGGTGCAGGTGCCGATCAGCGCGGTGCTGGCGGTGTATGCGCGCGAGACCGGGCAGGGCATGGCGCTGCCGGACGACATTCCCGGTGGCGAGCCGGCGCAGGCCAGTGATGAGCTGCTGCACGACGATGAGCAGACGCCGCCTGACGACACGCCGCCCGCTGGTCCGCCGCCGAAAGGCCGTCCGACCCTGCGCGTGGTCAAGTAGTTTCCGCAGCTTTTCATCCACGCATGGCGTGGATCTACCGGCGCGATATCCAGTAGATCCACGCCATGCGTGGGTGCTTCTGCTCACACATCCTCGGCATCTTCATTGTCGGTGCGGATCTGGCTGATCCGCGCCGCGCCCGGGCCGGTGAAGGAAATCAGCTGGTCGCCGCGCAGCACCATGCGGCCGACATGGCGATCGATGCCGTCGTAGGAATACTCGAACTTGAAGGTGCGCTCGAAACCGAGCCGGCCATCTTCCCCGCGCGACAGCCGCAGGCCCGTGGCGTGCACCGCCTGGTCCAGCCACTGCACATCGGCGGCGCGGCAGGCATTGCGGCCCAGTTCAACCGCACGTTCGGCGGCCGAACGCGCTGCGTTCCAGAAGAAGTAGACGATACCGCCGGCAATCAGCAGGATCAGCAGGGTGGGCATGGCTTCAGCCGTCAGGTGTCGATCCGCCAAAGATGGCGACGAATGGCGACCGGATCAAGCTGCATGTGCTCAGCGATCGCTGCCAGGCTCCGTTGCCGGCTGCGGCGCCAGTGGTGTCGGCGCAGTGGGTACCGCCGGCGGAAGCGGTGCAATCCGCGGTGCAGTGGCATTCAACTGCAGCAGTGCGGCCCAGTCCTGCCGGTTGAAGCTGCACTCGTCCTCGCGACCCGGTGTGCAGGTCGGGTCGATGCCGGTGGTGTCGCGCTCGCGCGGCGGCGGCAGCTTGATCATGCCGGTGCGATCCAGTTGCAGCAGGCGCATCGCCACGGTGTTCATGACATTGCCGCCCACCAGATAAAGCGTCTGGTCGCCACCGAGGTTGGCCGCCACCACCACTTCGCAATGCGACTTCCAATGGCCGACCGAGCCGTTGCCCAAGGCCTGCACCAATCCGCTGTAGCTGAGTGTGCTGCTGCGGTCGCGCAGGAAGCACAGCAGGTCGCCCGGTGCCGGCTTGGCGGTGGCCGGGTCCACCAGGCGGTAGGGCACGCCGGAAGGGCCTGCCTGGTAGGCGGCGCGGATGTAGTCGATATGGCGTGGGGAGGTATTGAAACCGGGTACGCCGGCACGCACCATCACCCAGGAAATGAACGCCGCAGACCACGGATTGTCGATCAGGAACGCGCGGCAATCGCTGTCGGTGTAGCGCGTTCCCAACGGGGCCAGGCAACTGCTGGCACCGGGCTGGCTGCCCAATGCATTCAGCGTGCCGCTTTCGCGCCAGTAGCTGCTGACCCGTTGCCAGGCGATCAGGCCATTGTCGGCCAGATGATCGCTCTCGGCCTCGGTGACACTGAGGCTGGCGGCGCGGCCGTCACGGTCGATGAAGGGGCGGAACCAGAGGCGATGCTCGTTGCAGGCAGTGTTGCGGATAGCGATCGCCAAAGGGCTCAGGCCGAAACGCGGGGGTACATCGCAGGCTTCGACGGCGGCGGCCGAGAAGGGCGCTGCGGCCAGCAGCAGGCAGGCAGGCAAGAGCATCCGGCGCATGCGCGGCTCCTGTGGGGGATGGGCGCAGCGTCGCAGCGCTGTTGTGAACGCCGGGTGTGAGAACGGGGTCAGATCCCTTTTCCTTTGGAAAAGGGATCTGACCCCGAGGCCCGCGTCCCCGGCATCAACCCGGCGGCGGACCCAGCTTCAACGACAGGTCGATTGCCTGCACATGCTTGGTCAGGCCGCCGATGGAAATGCAGTCCACGCCATCTTCAGCGATCGAACGCAGGCCGCCGAGGCCGACGCTGCCGGACACTTCCAGAGGAATGCGGCCTTCGGTGATGCGCACCGCTTCGCGCCGCAGCTCCGGGCTGAAGTCGTCCAGCAGGATGCGTTCACAGCCGGCCTGCAGCGCCTGCCGCAGCTGTTCCAGGTCCTCGACCTCGACCACCAGCGGCAGTTGCGGCCATTGCCGGCGGGCGGCCGACACCGCGGCAGCCAGTGAACCGGCCGCGCGGATGTGGTTCTCCTTCAGCATCACCGTGTCATACAGGCCGAAGCGATGGTTGTCACCGCCGCCGCAACGCACCGCGTACTTCTGCGCCAGGCGCAGGCCGGGCAGGGTCTTGCGGGTATCGAGGATGCGCGTGCCTGTCCCTTCCACCGCAGCCACATAGCGGGCTGTGGTGGTGGCGGTGCCGGACAGGGTCTGCAGGAAATTCAGCGAGGTGCGTTCGGCGCTGACCAGACTGCGGCTGCGCCCATGCAGCAGCGCCAGCACGGTACCGGCGCTGACATGGTCGCCTTCGGCTACCCGCCACTCGATCTGCACGTCGGCATCGAGCGCGCGATGGGTGGCATCGAACCACGGGCGGCCCGCGATCACCGCATCCTGCTTGCACAGCAGGTAGGCGCTGTCGGGCTGGTCGGGCAGCAGGGCGGCGGTAACGTCACCGCTGCCCAGGTCCTCGGCCAACGCGCGCGCGACATCGGCCGCGACGACGGCTGGATCCGGCGTCGGCAGCGCGTTCATGCGGTCGGGAAGTCGGCGATCTGTGCGGTCGGGATGGCCTCTTCGGCCAGCAGCACCGGAATACCGTCGTCGACGCGGAATACCTGCTTGCGGTCGCGGGTGACCAGGGCTTCGCGCAGTGGCTGCGCCAGCGGGTTGCCATCGGCGCGGTTGACGGAACCGGCGGCGATCGCCCGGTTGAGGGCTTCCAGGCCCTTGCCATCCAGCAGGGACAGGGGCTGGCGGGTATCGGGCGACACCAGCAGGTCGAGCAGCTTGCGATCCATGGTTCTTCGTCTTGCGTGGAAGATGGCTAGAATACGTCTTTAAGGCAGGTGACGGCCAATGACCCCCAACCCGATCGCGCCGCTTGTCGGCATCGTCATGGGTTCCCGCTCCGACTGGGAAACCATGCAGCACGCCGCCCAGAAGCTTGAAGCCCTGGGTGTTCCGTTCGAAGTGAAGGTGGTGTCCGCGCATCGGACGCCGGATGTGTTGTTCAGTTATGCCGAGCAGGCGGGTTCGCGCGGGCTGCGCGCGATCATTGCCGGCGCCGGCGGTGCCGCGCATCTGCCGGGCATGATCGCGGCCAAGACCGCAGTGCCGGTGCTGGGCGTGCCGGTGCAGTCCAAGGCCCTCAACGGCATGGATTCGCTGCTGTCGATCGTGCAGATGCCGGCCGGCATCCCGGTCGCCACCTTCGCCATCGGCAATGCCGGCGCCTCCAATGCCGCGCTGTTCGCCGCGGCGATGCTGGCCAGCGACCAGCCGGCCATCGGCCAGGCGCTGGACAGCTTCCGCGCGCGCCAGACCGAAGACGTGATGGCCCACGACGATCCGCGCCAATGAGCCTGACCGTCGGCATCCTCGGCGGCGGTCAGCTCGCCCGCATGATGGTCCTGGCTGGTGCGCCGCTGGGACTGCGCTTCGAACTGTACGATCCGGCGGCCGATGCCTGCAGCGGCCCGCTGGCGCCGCTCACCGTCGGCGCATTCGATGATCGGCAGGCGCTGGCGGACTTCGCTGCCAAAGTCGATGTGGTGACTTTCGATTTCGAGAACGTGCCGGCTGACAGCGCGCAATGGCTGGCCGACCGCGTGCCGGTCTACCCGCCGCCGTCGGCGCTGGCCGTGGCCCAGGACCGGTTGAGCGAGAAGACCCTGTTCCAGCAGCTGGGTATCCCGCTGCCGGCGTTCGCCGATATCCGCAGCCGCGACGAACTGGCCGCCAAGGCCGCCGAATTCGGTCTGCCGTGCATCCTCAAGACCCGCCGCCTGGGCTACGACGGCAAGGGCCAGTTCCGCCTGCGCAGCGAAGCGGACATCGATGCGGCTTGGCAGGCGCTGGGTGCGCAGGTCGAGCGCACCGGCCTGATCCTCGAGGGCTTCGTCGCCTTCCAGCGCGAAGTCAGCGTGGTGGCCGTGCGCGGTCGCGATGGCAGCTTCCAGGCCTGGCCGGTCACCGGCAACTGGCATGTGGACGGTGTGCTTTCGGCCAGCGTGGCACCGGCGGTGCTGTCCGCTGCCGAGCACGAAGCGGCGATCGGCTATGCCCAGCGTGTCGCCGAGCACCTGCAGTACGTGGGTGTGTTCGCGTTGGAGCTGTTCTGCCGCGACGGTGAACTGCTGGCCAACGAGATGGCGCCGCGTGTGCACAACTCCGGTCACTGGACCATCGAAGGCAGCGAAACCTCGCAGTTCGAGAACCACCTGCGCGCGGTGCTCGGTCTGCCGCTGGGCAGTACCCGCATGCTTGGCCATGCCTGCATGCTGAACTGGCTGGGGGCGATGCCTGACCCGACGCCGGTGCTGCAGCAGGCCAGCGGCCATTGGCACGACTACGGCAAGGAATCGCGTGATGGCCGTAAGGTCGGTCACGCCACCCTGCGCGATGATGATGCCGGTGCACTGGCGGATGCGTTGGTGCAGGTTGGGCTGGAACTGGACCGTCAGGCCCAGGTGGCTCCAGCGGTGCACGCGCTGCGCAACGGCTGATCAAACGGGGCCGGCCGGCGGACGCCGCTGATCCAGGTAGTGCCGGCCGCTGGCCGGCAATGCCCACCAAGGTGGGCAGCTACCAGAGCGGTGCCCACCAAGGTAGGCATCCACCACGGCATGGCGTGATGCCGGTAGCGCCGGGCGATGCTCGTCCGTATCAGCGCAGCTGGCTCTCGGCGAACTCCCAGTTCACCAGTTGCCAGAATGCTTCCAGATAACGCGCACGATCATTCTGGTAGTCGGTGTAGTACGCGTGCTCCCAGACATCGCAGCACAGCAGTGGCGTGCTGTCGCCGGTGAGCGGCGTGCCCGCGTTGCGCGTCGCCTGCAGGCCGAGCTGCCCACCCGGGTGCTGTACCAGCCACACCCAGCCGGAGCCGAACAGGCCAAGCGCGGTCCGGTTGAACTCTTCGCGAAGACGCTGGCCGTCGCCGAACTGGCGTTTGACCAGTTCGCCCAGGCGGCCCTGCGGTTCGCCACCGCCACGCGGGCGCAGGCACTGCCAGTAGAAGCCGTGGTTCCAGGCCTGGGCAGCGGCATCGAACAGCGCGCCCTGGGCGTGGCGGACGATGTCCTCCAGCATGGCTTCTTCCCATTCGGTGCCGACGATGGCGGCATTGACCGCGTCGACGTAGGCGCGATGGTGGCGGCTGTGATGCAGTTCCACGGTCTGTGCCGACAGGTGCGGCTGCAGGGACGAGGGCAGGTAGGGCAGGGCGGGCAATTCGACGGGCATGGACAGGTTCGTGGCCAGGGGGCGGCGGCAGCCGGTACCATCGGCTTACAATGGGGGCTACCGTGGGCAGTCTAGCCGACCATCACGGTTGGTTTGTCCGGCGACGCAAGGAGTGAGGTGTGGCGGTAATGCAGCAAATCCAGGCCGAGGTGGATCGTTACCCGCTCGTGCTGTTCATGAAGGGCACCCCGCAATACCCCATGTGCGGCTATTCCAGCCGCGCCGTGCAGGCCTTGATGGCCGCAGGCGCCGTGGCGCTGCGCACGGTCAATGTGCTGGAAGAGCCCGAGATCCGCGCCAACCTGCCGCGCTTCTCCAATCTGCCCACCTTCCCGCAGCTGTTCATCAACGGTGAGTTGATCGGCGGCTGTGACATCGTCATGGAACTGTTCGAAGCCGGCGAGCTCAAGCGCATCGTCGAAGAGGCTGCGCAGGGATGAGCGCCTGGCCATCGACGTCACCGGCAGACGGGGCGCTCGATCGCCGCCCGTTGCAGGATCGCGTGGTGCTCGTTGCCGGCGCCGGTGGTGGGCTGGGGAGTGCCGCCGCTGTGGCTGCCGCCGAGGCGGGAGCGACCGTGGTCCTGTTGGGGCGCAAGCCACGACGGCTGGACCGGGTCTACGCCCAGGTGCAGGCGGTCGGGCCGGAACCCCTGTTGTACCCGTTGGACCTGGAAGGTGCAGGTCCTGACGACTATGCCGAACTGGCCCAGGCCGTGGCGCAGGAGCTGGGACGTCTTGATGGCCTGCTGGTCTGTGCAGCGCACTTTCCCGGCCTGACCCCGTTCGAGCTGGCCGACCCGGCCAGTTTCGCCCGTGCCGTGCACGTCACCCTGACCGCTCCTGCCTGGCTGGCCCAGGCCTGCCTGCCGTTGCTGCGCCAGCGTGAAGATGCGGCGCTTGTGTTCACCGTCGATGCCCCCGAACGGGTGGGGCAGGCGTACTGGGGCGGCTATGGCGCCGCCCAGCACGGTCTGCGCGGGCTGATCGGCAGCCTGCATGACGAGCTGGCCCGCAGCCCGGTGCGGGTAAGTGGCCTTTACCCCGGCCCCTTGCGTACTGCCCTGCGGGCGCGGGCCTATTCGATCGACCAGGACCCGGCCGCGCGTGGCCCGGAGGCTGCCGCTGCGGCGGCCGTGACCCTGTTGTCCGCCGCTGGACAGGCGTGGCGGGGGCAGGTGTTCGATGCGGGCAATCCGCCATCGACGGGTGAAGACGTTCGTAAAGCGGAATGAAGATCCCGTCACGATAGCGTTGCGATCCGGTGCCGTTTGTCGCACAACCGTCACATTGAAAGCGTAGCGTGTTAATCTAGTGTTAACCGTTGCGGCAGCTGCCGTTCACGGTAGGGAACCCCAGATAAATGTCCGAACAGCCGCCCGCAAGGCTGCTTGGATGCGCTTTTTTTCCGCCATCGCCAACTCGCATCGAGGCTACCGAACAATGACTCACCCATTCCGGATGTCCAAGCTCACCCTTGGTCTCGTGGCTGCGCTCGCCGCCGCTCCCGCCTTCGCCCAGAGCACCTCTGCCGGTGTCGGCGGCCAGGTCGTGTCCCGCGCCGGCCAGCCCGTCGCCGGTGCTGAAGTCACCATCACCCACACCGAGTCGGGCACCGTTTCGCGTGCCACCACCGATGCGGCGGGTCGTTACAACGCGCGCGGCCTGCGCGTGGGCGGTCCGTACTCGATCACCATCACCAAGCCGGGTGAAGGCACCAAGACCGAAGATGGCGTCTACCTGGGCGTGAACCAGACCGGCACCATCAACGCCACCTTGGCCGGCGACCTCGCCGCGACCAACCTGGACACCGTGCAGGTCACCGCTGTCGGCGGCGGCTCGGAAGTGTTCAGCGCCACCAAGATGGGTTCGGGCACCAACATCAGCCAGCAGCAGATCGAAGTTGCGCCGTCCATCGGCGGCAACATCCAGGATCTGATGCGTCTGGATCCGCGCGTGACCTTTATCGATCGCGCCTCGGGCTCGATCTCGGCCGGCGGCCAGAACCCGCGCTTCAACTCGATCAGCATCGACGGCGTTTCGGCCAGCGATACCTTCGGCCTGGAAGGCAACAACATGCCGACCCGCCGCCAGCCGGTCGCGATGGAAGCCATCGAAGCGCTGGACATCAACCTGTCCAACTACGACGTCAGCATCGCTGCCGCTGCCGGCGCTACCGTCAACGCGGTGACCAAGTCGGGTACCAATGAATTCCACGGTTCGGTGTACGGCACCTACCGTGACGGCGACTGGTTCGGTGACAACCCGGAAGGCCAGCCGTTCAAGGGCTTCACCAAGGAAGAAACCTACGGCATGACCTTGGGCGGTCCGATTATCAAGGACAAGCTGTTCTTCTTCGCCAACTACGAAAAGTTCAAGCAGGCCGCGCCGGGCGCCGACCTGAGCGGAACCGCGCTGGGTAAGGCCAATGCGCAGTTCACCATGGCCGACGTGACCCGCGCGCAGCAGATCGCGCAGGGCTACGGCATCAACGCCGGTGGCCTGGAAAGCAACGGCGACACGGAGATGGAAGAGTACGCGCTGAAGCTGGACTGGAACATCAGCGAAAACCACCGTGCCAACATCCGTTACAGCAAGATCGACCAGAGCAAGCTGCGCATCAACGGCATGACCACCAGCTCTGCCTCGCTGAGCTCGTACTGGTACCAGCATGACAAGACCAACGAGAGCTACGTCGCCCAGCTGTTCAGCGACTGGACCTCGAACTTCTCGACCGAACTGAAGGCCTCGTACCGCGAGTACTCGGCGATCCGCAACGTGTCCACCGATGCGCCGAGCATCCGCATCTTCTTCGGCGGCAACCAGGGTTCGCCGTCGGGTGACTCGCTGTACCTGGGTACCGAAGTCAACTCGCAGAACAACATCCTGGAAACCAAGGCGTGGAACTACTACGCCGCCGGTACATGGACCCTGGGCAACCACGATGTCAAGTTCGGTGCGTCGTACGACACCAACGACATCTACAACTACTTCGGCGCCAACTCGTGGGGTGCCTACACCTTCTACGGTCTGGACAACTTCGCCGCTGGCCGCTGGAGCAGCTACAACTACAATCCGGAGCGTACCCCGGGCTCGATTCCGGCTGACTACAAGTTCAGCAACCTGGCCCTGTTCGTGCAGGACACCTGGTATGTCAACAACAATCTGACCCTGACCCTGGGCGTGCGTGGCGACCGTGCTGACACCAGTCCGGCCCCAGCCTACAACGCTGCGGCGTCGACGTTCTTCGGTCGCAACAACAGCGATGTGCTGAGCAACAAGTTCCTGATCCAGCCGCGCTTCGGTTTCAACTACACCTTCGACAGCGAGCGCCCGACCCAGCTGCGCGGTGGCGTGGGCCTGTTCCAGGGTGATGCCCCGCAGGTGTGGCTGAGCAACAGCTATTCGGCGACCGGCTTCAACAATTCGGTCTACGCTTACACCTCCAACAACCCGGCGCTGCCGTTCAACCCGAACAAGGACAGCCAGCCGGTCCCGACCACCCCGGGCTCGAATCGTCAGAACGTCAACTTCGTCGGCAGCGACTTCAACATGCCGTCGGTGTACAAGGCCAACCTGGCCTTCGACCATGAGACCCCGTGGTACGGCATCGTGGCTTCGGCCGAGCTGCTGGTCACCAAGGTGAAGGACGCGCTGTACTACAAGAACCTGAACCTGGGTCCGGTGCAGCAGCTGGGTCCGGACGGCCGTGCGCTCTACTACGCAGCGGCACGCAACGGCAACCTCTGGACCAATAACGACGCACGCGCCGGGCGTAATGGTGCCTACGACTCGGTGTACGAAATCGCCAACACCGACAAGGGCCGTACCTCGCAGTTCACCGTGTCGTTGAGCAAGCCGTGGTCGGAAGCCAGCGACTGGTCCTGGAACATCGGCTACACCTACACCGACGCCACCGAAGTGGGCTCGCTGACCAGCTCCACCGCCAGCTCGGGCTGGGGCTACCAGTACGCCTTCAACGCCAACAGCGAAACCGAGAACACCTCGCGCTACGAGATCCGCGACCGCCTGTCGGGCTCGCTGAACTGGAAGCACAAGTTCTTCGGCGACTACGAAACCAAGGTGGGCCTGGTGTACGAAGGCCGTAGCGGCCGTCCGTACAGCTACGTCTACGTCAACGACGCCAACGGCGACAGCCGTAGTGCGAACGACCTGTTCTACGTGCCGAACCGGGGCGATGTGCTGTTCGGTGACATCAACAAGGACACCGGTCGGTTCACCGCCAACCCGGAAATGGAGAAGTCGTTCTACGAGTGGCTGGCCGCCAACCCGCAGCTGGCCAAGTATGCGGGTAGCTACGCTCCGGCCAACCAGTTCCGTACCGGCTGGATCAACACCTTCGACATCCGCATCAGCCAGCAGCTGCCGGGCTTCATGAAGGGTCACAAGTCGGAAGTGTGGCTGGACATCCAGAACGTCGGCAACATGCTGAACAAGAAGTGGGGCAACATCTACGACTACGGCTTCTTTGCCGATGCGCGTGTGGCCACCCTGCAGGGCATGAAGGACGGCAAGTACGTGTACAACTTCCGCGGCGCTGACCTGCCGGCGGTGGCAAACAATGACGCAGACGGCTTTGATGTCGGTGTGTCGCAGTGGTCGCTGCAGCTGGGCTTCCGCTACCAGTTCTGATGAACTGACGTAGCAACAGCTGTGCACGGAAACGGCCGGGGAAACCCGGCCGTTTTCCGTTCAGGCGAAAGTCCTTGCGGGGGTGCCTGCATCGGCGTAGCATCCAGACACGTGCGCGGCGCAGATGCCGCCGAAGCGGTCCCGAAGCGGCGAACGCGGGACGCACCTATCCAACGGTCGGGCTTCCCGGCCGTTTTGCTTTTTAAGGGGGCGGCAGTACAGTCGGACACCTTAAAGGAAGCAGAAAAGTGGATATGACAACGAACGAAAAGGCAGCGCGGACGCTGCCGGTGCAGGACGCGCGGATCTACCCGCGTGGTGGCCTGGATGTGCTGTCGCGGGCTGAGGTTGCGCGCTTGCGCGATGCCTCCGGCGGCGGCATGCACGAGCTGCTGCGCCGCTGCGCGCTGGCCGTGCTGACCAGTGGCAGTGCTTCCGATGATCCGCGCGCGGCGCGCGATCTCTATCCCGACTTCGACATCCAGGTGGCGCAGCAGGATCGCGGCGTGCGCATCGACCTGGCCAATGCGCCGGCGATGGCGTTCGTCGATGGCGAAATCATCCGCGGTGTCGCCGAACTGTTGTTTGCGGTGGTCCGCGACCTGGCTTACATGGCCATCGAGATGGGCCCGGCCTACGCGGCCGAGCTGGAGTCGTCCGAGGGCATCACCAATGCGGTGTTCGGGCTGCTGCGCAACGCGCGCATCCTCAACCCGGGTGACCCGAACCTGGTGGTCTGCTGGGGCGGCCACTCGATCTCGCGCGACGAGTACCTGTATACCAAGCAGGTCGGTTACGAGCTGGGCCTGCGCGGCCTGGACATCTGCACCGGCTGCGGCCCGGGCGCGATGAAGGGCCCCATGAAGGGGGCCACCATCGCCCATGCCAAGCAGCGCCGGACCGTGACGCGCTACATCGGCCTGACCGAGCCGGGCATCATCGCCGCCGAGTCGCCGAACCCGATCGTCAACCACCTGGTGATCATGCCGGACATCGAGAAGCGCCTTGAGGCCTTCGTCCGCATCGGCCACGGCATCATCGTGTTCGCCGGTGGCGTGGGTACTGCCGAGGAAATCCTCTACCTGCTCGGCATCCTGCTGCGCGAGGAGAACAAGGATCTGCCGTTCCCGCTGATCCTGACCGGCCCGACCGTTGCCGCGCCGTACTTCGAGCAGATCGACCGCTTCATCCGCCTGACCCTGGGCGACGCTGCGGCAGAGCGCTACGAAATCGTCATCGGCGACCCGGTGGCGGTGGCCAAGAAGATGTCGGCCGGCATCAAGCGCGTGCGTGAGCATCGCCTGGCGCAGAAGGACTCGTTCTTCTTCAACTGGTCCATCGAGATTCCGTGGGAATACCAGCAGCCGTTCGTGCCGACGCACGAAGCGATGGCGGCGCTGGACCTGCACCACGGGCGCGCACCGCACGCGCTGGCCGCCGACCTGCGCCGGGCGTTCTCGGGCATCGTCGCCGGCAACGTGAAGGAAGACGGCATGCGCCGCATCGAGGAGTTCGGGCCGTTCCAGATCCATGGCGACCCCGACATGATGCAGGCCCTGGACGCGCTGCTGCGTGCCTTCGTCGAGCAGCGCCGGATGAAGATCTCCGGCGAGTACCAGCCCTGCTACCAGGTGCTGGCGTAAGCGAGGCGAGGGCAGCTGGACGGCGCGGCGGGGACCGCGCCGGACCGGCCGGGGCAGGGCGGGTCGTCAAGCCTTTGACGCCCGTCGCCCGGATCTGACCGTTCATCCTGCCGCCGCTTGCCGGCGGCAGGCCGGTGCGCCATCGTGGCCACCAACACGCTGGGGAGCGTCCAATGTCATCGCGCCGGTCCAATGGCTTCACGCTGGTCGAACTGATGGTCACCATTGCGGTGGTCGCCATTCTCGGCACCATTGCGTTTCCGAGCTTCCAGAGCACGATCCGCTCCAACCGGATCGCTACCGCCGGCAATGAAATCACCGGCCTGTTGTCGCTCGCCCGCAGCGAAGCGGTCCGTAACAAGAGGGGAGGCGGCATCTGCGGCAGCTCCAACGGCACCAGCTGCGATAACTCCTGGTCCTCGGGCATGCTGGCCTGGGCCGACGTCAATGGCGATGGCAGCAAGGGCAGCGATGAAGCCGTGCTCCGTTTCGTCGCCGTCAGCGCAGATTCGGTCACGGTCACCGGTCCGGGTGCCGTGGTCAGCTTCGACAACCGGGGGCGACGCCGCGCGGCCACGACCCAGGAAATCGTGCTGCAGCCGGTCAAGTGCGGCAGCGATACCCTTCGGCGCACCCTGACCATCAACGCGGCTGGCCAGATCACTTCCACCAAGGCTGCCTGCCAATGACCCGTCGTCTTCCTTCTTTTTCGCGGCGGCAGGCGGGTTTCAGCTTGCTCGAAGTGCTGATCGCCATCCTCGTACTCGCGTTCGGCCTGCTGGGCTTCGCCCTGCTGCAGACCATGAATGTACGTTTCGTGCAGAGCTCGAACTACCGCACGCAGGCGACCAACCTGGCTTATGACCTGCTCGACCAGATGCGCAGCAACCGCTACCAGGCCGGTTGGTACACCAATGCCGCGTTCGCAGCCAATTCGATCAAGGCCAGCAGCTGCACTCGTGTCTTGGGTGCTGACCAGGGTGTGGCCAGCAACATCACCCGCTGGCAGTGCCAGGTCGTGCAGGCGCTTGGCGAAGGCGCGAGCGCCACCGTGCAGAACGCCAATGGTCGGGTAACGGTGGGCATCACCTGGGGAGATCAGCGCTGGGATCCCCAGAATCCGGATGCACAGACCACCTTCACTCTGGTGTCGCAGCTATGAGTTGCTCTCCTTCATTCCGCCGCCAGGCGGCCGGCCTCTCGCTCATCGAAATGATGGTGGCCATGGTCATTGGCCTGGTGCTGATGCTGGGTGTGGTGCAGGTGTTCCTTGCTTCCCGCGTTGCGTCGCGGCTGGCTGAAGGCAATGCCCGGGCCCAGGAAAATGGCCGCTTTGCCCTGGAGTTCCTGCAGCGTGACATCCGCATGGCGGGCCACTTCGGCTGCGTGAACGACCAAGCGCATTTCGTCCGTGGTGAGGGCGATCCGACCGTTGACACTGGTGCGGTCACCGGTTCAGGGGATCCGCTGGATTTCAGCGTCAGCATCCAAGGTTATGAAGCACCCAACACCGCACCGGGAGCCACCCTGACACTGGGTGCCGGCTGGGCGACGCCGACCGGTCTGCCTGCGGCGATCACCGCGCTCAAACCACGCGGTGGCAGCGACATCCTGGTGCTGCGCTACCTGGCCAGCGAAGGTGTGCCGGTAACCTCGCTGCTGCCGAGCGCCAACAGCGTGGTGGGCTTCGACGGTACCGCCGGGACGCGCCTCCTCGAGGGGGGCGTCAGCGCCCCCAATCTGTTCGGCGTGGCCGACTGCAGCCACGTCAATGTGTTCAAGGGCACATACGCCGCAGGAAAAGTGACTGCCGCAGGCTCCAACCTGAACCGCTACACGGTGCAACCCACCGGCCAGACCATGATCTATCGAGCCGAATCGGTGGTGTACTTCGTGGGGACCTCGGGCACCACCGGTGAACCGGCGTTGATGCGCGCTCGTTCCGATGGCAACAACGGTTACAGCGCAGCCGAGGAGCTCGTTGAGGGCATCGAGAGCATGCAGTTGCTGTTCGGTCTGGACAGCAATGCCGACATCACATCTGCCTCGCCGCCGACCGGCAACATCACGACGCAGGCCATCGCCAGTGGCGTGACCACCGCCGCCAATGCCGCAGGCGCCGGACAGTGGCGGCGTGTCGGCCAGGTTCAGGTCGGCATCCTGGCCCGCAGCCCTCAACCTTCCCAGGCCGAGGCGCCGACCGACGCAGTCAACTATCCGCGTGCGCTGGGCGTGGGCTTCGCGCCGGCGGCGCAGAGCGATACACGCTACCGCGCCACCTACGAATCCACCATCGCCCTGCGCAATCGCCTCTTCGGGAACTGACGCCATGAACACTCGACCCCGTATGCGTCCGATGCCGCGCCAGCAGCGCGGTGCCGTGCTGTATGTGGCGCTGATCATGCTGATCCTGCTGGCGCTGATCGGTATCGCTGGCATGCAGGTGGCGGGCATGCAGGAAAAGATGGCCGCCAACTACCGTGCGACCAACGTCGCCTTCCAGAACGCGGAGGGTGTGACCCGGCGCAGCGAGATGGCGATCGAGAGCATCGCCAACCGTACAGCCGCCGCCAGCAATGCGCCCCTGGTGGCGACCGATATCCAGGAAAACTGCGACATCGCCTTCGATCCGGTGGCCTGGGCGCGCGCGCGCCCGCTGACGACTGCCCAGGCAGTCAACGTGCGTCGCATCGATTCCTGCGTCATCGGTGGCGGGTCACTGTCGATGGGCAAGCCGCTCGACCCGGTTACTCCGATCTACCAGATCACCACCTTCGCCACCGATACCCCGACGGACTCCTCGTCTACGGCATCGGTCGATACCATCTTCAAGCTCTGAGGCCGCCGGCATGTCCCGTCGTACTTCCCGGATCATCGCCGCGTCCGCGCTCGCCATGCTTGGTGCCGGCGGCTACTTCGCCTACAACCTGTTCGCCGCACAGGGGCAGGGTGACCTGGCGCAGGCGCCGCTGAACAACACTACGTCGATCCAGCCAGCCTTCATCATGGCAGTGGATGATTCCAACTCGATGACGTTCGAGCGCATCTTCCGCGGTGGCGACGGCCGGATGCAGTGGAATGGAAGCAGCTTCTTCAGCTCGGCCGGCGTGTTCTACAACGTGGGCGAGGGCTGCTCGAACAACTCCACCGATTGCTATCTCTACCTGTTCCCGCATTCGAACTTCAATACGTCCTACTCGCCCGGGCGCGCCATTCCTCCGATCGATGCGTTCGGTTTTGCCCGCTCGCCGACCTACAACGCCGGTTACTACAATCCGGCGGTGACTTATGAGCCGTGGAGTCTGCCGCAGCGTGATGCCAACAACGCCACTCTCTGGCAGCCGGCGTCCTTCGGTGCGGCGCGCGTGGATCCGCGCGATTCGACGTTGTATGGCAGTGATTTCTACACGGGCTACAACACGGTGTACGACCTTGCCTACCGGCAGGTCAATGGTGAAGCCTTCCAGTTCCTGAGCGGCATGACCATTCCGTCCGGTACCCGATACCGTTCCAACGGCCGCAGCTGCAATTCGAACAGCAGCAATGGCCTGCCCAGCTCCGGCAACAACTGGACCAATCTGGGCAGTGACGTGACGGTGCGTGCGGACTGCACGGTGCAGATCGCCTACGTGCCAGCCACCTTCTACCTGCCGGTCGATCAGGCCGCGCCCGCAGGCTATCTCACCAGCGATGCCAACCGGCCGATCGTCAGCGACGCCTGTGGCCCCGGCTGCAACATGCGCCGGTACCAGATCCTGCCGGAGAACTACGGAGCAAATACGACGCAGCTGGCGGATGCGCAGAAGAACTTCGCCAACTGGTTCCAGTACCACCGCAACCGCATCCTGTCGATGGTGGGTTCGTCCTCGCATGCCATGTTCGGCGTGGAGAACATGCGGGTGGGTTACTTCACCATCAACAACCGCCAGGACGTGACGATGTATGACGTCGCGACCCAGCGTCCAGATCTATTCGGGCAGATCTACCGGCTCAAGCCCAACGGCGGTACGCCGAACCGTCAGGCCGTGGCTTTCCTGGGCGAGCAGTTCCGCCGTACCGACGCCGGGGCTCCGGTGATCCGCGCCTGCCAGAAGAACGGCGGAATGCTGTTCACCGACGGCTACACCAACGTCAACAACTCTGCTGGCGGTTACGGCAACGCTGACTCGGCAGGCGGCACCCACTTCCCCGGTGCGCCCTTTGCTGATGGCTACAGCAATACCATCGCCGATATTGCCGCTTCCTATTACGCAGGGCCCTCGACGCCATTGCGGTCGGGTAGCAGTTTCCAGGCCGGGCTCGTGCCCGTGCCGGAGCAGTGCAAATCGCTCAGCCAGACGTCGCCGGACTGGAAGCGCCTGGACTGCCAGACCAACCTGCACATGAACTTCTACGGCGTCACTCTCGGTGCACAGGGCCTGATTTACGAGGTCAACCAGGCCGCGACCAGTGATCCTTACGCCAATCCGCCAAGCTGGAATTCCAATGGCGATCCGCTCAGTGATGACGATGGCCGCGTGATCGATGAACTTTGGCATGCGGCGATCAACAGCCGTGGTGAATTCATCAACGCGAAGACGCCCTCGGACGTGACAGATGCAATGCGTCGTGTGCTCTCTGCGGTCGGTTCGGGTTCCTCGCCGTCCGGCACGTTTGCCCTCAGCGGCGCGCGTATCGGCGCCGGTTCGCTGACGGTCACACCGATGTACGACGTGCAGAACAATGGCACGGACTGGTACAGCCGCCTGACGGCAAGCAGTGTGTCGGTGAATCCGACCACCCGTGAAGCCCAGTATTCGACGATGTGGGAGGCCAGTGCGCAGATTCCGGCCGCTGCTGCACGCAACGTGTATTTCGACGATGGCACCAGCGTGCGTAGATTTGACACCAGCACGGTTACGCTGGCTGGGCTGTGTGGGCTGTCCAATAGTCTGTATCCGTCACAGTCGATCTGTACGACGGCCAACCTGACGGCGCTGGGGGCCACTGCCGCATCGGCAGCCAATTATCTTCTGGGCGATACCTCGGGCGAGGTGCGCAACAACGGCAAACTGCGCGACCGTACCACCGTGCTGGGCGACATCGTCAATTCGACCCCGGTCATCAGTGCCCCGGTCGACGACTTCGGCTACCGGGCCCTGGGCGGTACGCTGGCCTCCAGCTACATCACCTACCTGAACTCCAAGCGTTCCAACAATCGCTATGTGGTCTATGCGGGCGCCAATGACGGCATGCTGCACGCCTTCGATGGCGGAATGGACGCGGCGGGTACCACCGGCGGCAATGGTGGTCGCGAACTGTTCGGCTACATCCCGGCCACGTCTTACGGGCACATGGGCAACCTGCTGCTGCCGTATGACCCGGCCAAGAAGAACGCACAGCCGTTCGTCCACAAATACTTCGTGGATGGGCCGCTGACCGTTGGCGATACTTTCTATGGCACGTCCTGGCACACGACACTGGTGGGGAGTACCGGTGCCGGTGGTCGCGGTGTATTCGCGCTGGATGTGACCACGCCGGGCAGCTTCGCGGCCGGTAATCGCCTCTGGGAGATCAACGATCTGGCGGGTGATGCGGCCGTCCGCGCCAACATCGGACACGTTCTGGGCAAGCCGGTGATCGTGCCGGTACGTGCAGCCGATGGCACGGTCAGCTGGAAGGCAATCTTCGGCAACGGCTATTCCAGTGCCAGTGGCAAAGCGGTGCTGTTCGTGGTCGACATCGGCACCGGCGCGCCCACGGTGCGCATGATCGAGGCCAGCGAAGCCAACTCGACGATTGCCGGGCGCAATGGCCTTGGCAACGTCGTGGTCCTTGATCGTGTCAACAATCTGGTCACTGACCCGGCAACGGGTGCGCCGGCGCGCGTGCGCGACGGATACGCCGATACCGTGTACGCGGCCGACCTGAAGGGCGCAGTGTGGAAGTTCGATCTGCTGTCCAGTGCCACCTCGGTGACCGTGCCGGTGTTCACTACCGGTACTTTCGTACAGAGCGGCTCGACCTATCGCCAGCCCATCACCGGCGGCCTGCAGGTTGCGTCGGGTGAAGCAGGGGGCGTGCTGGTGATGTTCGGCACCGGTAGCTTCTCGTTCAACGATGACACCTTGCCGGTGTCCTATACGCAGGTCCAGAGCCTCTATGGGTTCAACGACCAGGTCAATGGCGCGGTGACCACGACGTTGACGCGTGCCAACCTGACCTCCAATTCCGTGGTGACCAGCGGCAGCTCACGTACGCTGCAGGTGGGTACGCGACCGGCAGCGTCGGTCGGCTGGTATGTGGATCTTCCGGCCGGTGAACGCTCGGTAGGCTATCCGGAGCTCGCCTCGGGCATCCTGTTCATCCCGACCTACGCGCCACAGGAAGTCACCAGCGGCTGCAGCACCTCGGGTGCGAACTGGCTATTTGGCCTGAATCCCCGCAGTGGCATCGCCGGGCTCTCCGGCGCCCGTTCGGGGTCTCCAACGGGCATCTCGGCAGCCTCGGGCACCGCGGCGATCGCGTTGGCAACCTCGGGTACCGCACCGATCAAGGATGTGGGCGTGTCCGTCGTGCCGCGCCTGCAACCGCCCACCAATCCAGGCAGTGGCGCCGAGGTTCCGGGTGTGCCGCCGGGAGCGGGTTGCTGGATGGCTGTCAGCGTTTCCGGCGCTCCCCCCCTGTACGTACCGTATCCCTGTGGCCGCCAGTCCTGGCGCCAGATCCAGTAAGCAATGGAGATTCCCGCGATGTCACCGAGTCTTTCCCGGATGCCGGCCCCCCGTTCCCTGCTGGCGCGTGCGCCCGGATTCACCCTGATCGAGCTGATGATCGTAGTGGCCGTGGTGGCCATCCTGGCAGCCGTGGCCTATCCGTCCTACGCCGACCAGGTGCGGAAGTCGCGCCGGGCACAGGCCAAGGCGGACCTGGTGGAATACGCGCAGTCGGCCGAGCGTTCGCACACCACCAACAACACGTATGCCAATTTCCGTTTCAGCAATGGAGCGACCTCCATCCAGTCGCCGCGCGAAGGCGGGACGGCGTACTACACCGTCAGCATCCAGGCGGCGCAGGGGACGTTCACATTGACGGCGGCTCCGCAGGGTACGCAGACCAAGGACAAATGCGGCACGCTCACCGTGAACCAGGCCAATGTGAAGACGCCGGCCGCGTCGACGGTGGCTGGCTGCTGGTGATGGCTGCGTGGGGTGTTGCATCTCTGTGAATCAGCTACTAGAATGCGCGTCCCCGCCCGAATAGCTCAGCCGGTTAGAGCACTTGACTGTTAATCAGGGGGTCGTTGGTTCGAGTCCAACTTCGGGCGCCAGATCCTGCAGAAGCCGCGAGAAATCGCGGCTTCTGCTTTTCTGCGGGCACGCGATGGCAGGGTGAGCGCGGCGCAGTTCAGCAAGGTGCCTGTTCGGTCGAGCGTAGCGAGCGTACGCGGCCGGTGTTGCTGACCACGACTTCAGCACGTATCTGCCCATGCTGGCAGATAACGATGCGGGCGTTGCTGCCTGCACTGCGTCCATTCGCGCGGAACACGATCTGTGGACGGCCATGGGTGGCAAACGCACTCAGTGAGCGGTGGCTGTCCAGTACCCTGGCGGCCAGTGGTTCAGGCGCCGACGCCTCTGCGCCGCGCCAGCGCTCCGGAAGAAGCAACCAGCCGCGACCCCAGTTGTCTCCACAGGTGCGGCCGTCGTCGCTGGGGCAGGCCACAACGCCTTGGCGACGCTCAAGCGCGGTGCTGCGTGCCAGATTCATCGCGCTGTGCAACTGCAGCCGCAACTGATCCGATCGCAGGCGATCCAACATGTCGCTGGCCGGAGCGAACGCCACGCTCGCGAGAATTGCCAGGACGGCAACAGTGACCAGTATTTCCGTGAGGGTATGGCCGCGAAGTCGGGACATCTGCATGGCGGGGTCCAAAGGCTGGCAAGTACCCAGCCTCCGCTGCGCCGCGGGGTTCCGCTATCGGTGCACCCCCTTCCCTGAATCAGAATCTCCATCAACCGGCCGTCACCAATGCGGCCGCTATACTCAACCTTCCCGAGACCTGGCAGCACCATGAGCGACAGTTTTCAACTTGTCTCGCCGTATTCGCCGGCGGGCGACCAGCCCGATGCCATCGCCAAGCTGACCAGCAATTTCGAGGCTGGCGTGGCCAAGCAGACCCTGCTGGGCGTGACCGGCTCGGGCAAGACCTACACCATCGCCAACGTCATCCAGCAGATCCAGAAGCCGACGCTGATCATGGCGCCGAACAAGACCCTGGCAGCGCAGCTGTACGGTGAGTTCAAGGCGTTCTTCCCGCACAACGCGGTGGAGTACTTCGTCAGCTATTACGACTACTACCAGCCGGAAGCCTACGTGCCGTCGTCGGACACCTTCATCGAGAAGGACAGTTCGATCAACGAGCACATCGAGCAGATGCGGCTGGCGGCGACCAAGACCCTGCTGTCGCGACCGGATGCGATCGTGGTGGCGACCGTTTCGGCCATCTACGGTCTGGGCGCACCGGAAGACTACCTGTCGCTGCGCTTGATCCTGTCCAAGGGCGAGCGCATCGACCAGCGCGACCTGATCAATCACCTGACCCAGCTGCAGTACACGCGCAATGAATACGAGCTGCAGCGCGGCACCTTCCGCGTGCGCGGTGAAGTGATCGACGTATTCCCGGCAGAATCGGACAGTGAAGCCCTGCGCATCGAACTGTTCGATGGCGAAGTCGAGAAGATCACGATGTTCGATCCGCTCACCGGCGAGACCATGCGCAACCTGATGCGCTTCACGGTGTACCCGAAGACCCACTACGCCACCACGCGCGAACGGGTGCTGGCAGCGGTGGAGACCATCAAGGTCGAGCTGAAGGAGCGGCTGGAACAGCTGTACGCGCAGAACAAGCTGGTCGAGGCGCAGCGCCTGGCCCAGCGCACCCAGTTCGACCTCGAAATGATGGCCGAAGTGGGCTTCTGCAATGGCATCGAGAACTACTCGCGGCACTTGACCGGCAAGAACGCGGGCGAGCCGCCGCCGACCCTGTTCGATTACCTGCCGGCCGATGCGTTGCTGGTGATCGACGAATCGCACGTGACCATTCCGCAGATCGGCGCCATGTTCAAGGGCGACCGTTCGCGCAAGGAAACCCTGGTCGAGTTCGGCTTCCGTCTGCCGTCGGCGCTGGACAACCGTCCGCTGCGTTTCGAGGAATGGGAGGCGCGCTGCCCGCGCAGCATCTATGTCTCGGCGACGCCGGGCCCTTACGAATTCCGTGAGGCCGGTGAGGACATGGCCGAGCTGGTGGTGCGCCCGACCGGCCTGATCGATCCGGTGGTGGAGATCCGCCCGGTCGGCACCCAGGTCGATGACCTGATGAGCGAGGCCAACGAGCGGATCAAGGCCGGTGACCGCGTGCTGGTCACTACCCTGACCAAGCGCATGGCCGAGAACCTCACCGAGTATCTGACCGAGCACGGCATCCGCGTGCGCTACCTGCACTCGGACATCGATACCGTCGAGCGCGTGGAGATCATCCGCGACCTGCGCCTGGGCAAGTTCGATGTGCTGGTCGGCATCAACCTGCTGCGCGAGGGGTTGGACATGCCCGAGGTCTCGCTGGTGGCGATCCTGGATGCGGACAAGGAGGGCTTCCTGCGCTCGACTGGTTCGTTGATCCAGACCATCGGCCGCGCGGCCCGCAACGTGCGCGGCAAGGCGATCCTGTATGCGGACAGGATCACCCGTTCGATGCAGGCGGCGATTGACGAGACCGACCGTCGTCGCGCCAAGCAGGTCGAGTACAACCAGGAACACGGCATCATTCCGCGCTCGGTCCTGCGGCCGATTGTCGACGTGCTGGAAGGCGCGCGTTCGGATGCTGCCGAGAAGGAAGCCAAGAAGGGCAAGGGCAAGGGGCGGGCGGGTGTGGCCGAAGACACGGCCGACTACCGTTCGCTCAGCCCGGCGCAGTTGGCCGCTCGCCTCAAGGCCCTAGAGCAGCGGATGTACCAGCATGCCAAGGACCTGGAATTCGAGGATGCCGCCCGGGTCCGCGACCAGATCAGGCAGCTGAAGGAAGCCAGCCTGGGCTGAACGCGGTAAAGCGGCTTTTCTTCACAAAAGTATTGCGCTTGCCGGTCGTCGTCCGTAATATACGCGGCCTGCACCGACGCAATCGCGGCGCTGCAGAAGCAACAAACGGGCGGTTAGCTCAGCGGTAGAGCACTACCTTGACATGGTAGGGGTCACAGGTTCGAACCCTGTACCGCCCACCACGAAGTCCCCCAGGGGGCTGTCGTGAGCATGAAAAGCCCGGCCCTGGCGCCGGGTTTTTACGTAGAAGCACCAGCCTGCGGGCTGTACGGAATTTTTGGGCGGTTAGCTCAGCGGTAGAGCACTACCTTGACATGGTAGGGGTCACAGGTTCGAACCCTGTACCGCCCACCACCGGTTCCCGGCATCGCCGGAGCAGCGGTGGACACGATGAAAGCCGGCCTTGGGCCGGTTTTTTTGTGCCTGCAATTTGCGCTCGTCTGCGCCTGGCCGGTTGCTGTCATCGTCAACCGCGTTGCTCGACACTGGCGCTGCGCTGCAGCTGCCAATGACCATCCACGCGCTGCCACAGCTGCATGAGGCCCCGGGAGTGCGTTTGCCCGCGCTGTCCCGCAGGCGCTTCAGCGTGCACGCGACCATGGGCCACCTGCAGTACGCGGTCCGCACTCAAGCGCAGGATCTGCACGCTCTGGCTGTCCGTCTGGCCGTGCGTGTCTGGCTCGCTGGCGGCACGCTGGGCATCGGCCTGCAGGATCTGCAATCGCAGCGAATCGCTTCCGTTGTCGGCGTCACGGTTGCATAGACCGGCCATCAACAGCAGCAAGGCAAGCATCGGCATGGCACGGTGCTCCGGAGAAGGGAGTCCAGCGTTGCACTGCGGCCTGTGGTGTGAAACCGGTATCCGACGAAGGCGGGAAAAGTGCGTGCCAACGAGAGCCAGCAAGGATGAATCCGGGCTGGGTCGGGGCAGCTGCAGGTCACTGCCATGAAAAAGGCCGGGCCGCCTGTGAAGGCAGTCCGGCCTATTTGCCCGGAAGTGACCCCGTTGGCCGGGAAGCCTGGGCTCAGGTCACGACATGGCTGGAACCTTCAGGCAGGCTCAGAGCGGATCGCAGCAGAGGCGAGGGCCGGACCAATGCCCTGAACCGCCGTACGGGCAACCGGGGGTGTACTCACAGCCCGGGGCGAACCCGGCCTTGGCCGGCGTGGCGAAGGCCTGCGCGGCACCGAATGACATGGCGGCAACCACGACGATGCCGGCAATGGACGAGAACAGCTTCTTCTTTCCGATCATCTGTATCTCCTTTGCAGAGCGTCGAGGTGGATCACATGGGATCGCAGCAGACCAGCAGGCCGTGAGAGCCGGCATTGCCGTACGGGCAGCTGGGATGTTCCTTGCAGCCCGGTTCGAAGCCGGTCTTCACTGGAGTGGCGAAGGCCTGAGCGGCACCGAATGACATGGCGGCAACCACGACGATGCCGGCAATGGACGAGAACAGTTTCTTCTTTCCGATCATGTGTATCTCCTTGGAATGGCGATGGAACATGAGGTCACCGCTTGCGGGGCGGTGTCGAAGCGGAATCAGTTGGCGACGCAGCAGATGCGCGTGCCGCCGGCGCGGCCATTGCCGCCGAACATGCACCCGGGGGTATCCACGCAGCCTGGCGCAAAGCCGGTCTTCACCGGTGTGGCGAAGGCCTGTGCGGCACCGAATGACATTGCAGCAACGATGACGATACCGGCGACGGACGAGAACAGCGTTTTCTTCCCGATCATGTGTATCTCCTTCAGTTGGTGTGGCTTCCCGGATTCATTGCCTTGGCGACGGCCTGTACCGTCTCTGTGTCGAGCTGGCCGACATGCTTGTAGACGACACTGCCATCCGCGGCGAGCACCATCAGCATCGGTGTCAGCGTGGCGCGGTAGCGCTTGGAGACTTCGCCCTGATCGTCGACGGCGATCGGAAACGCCAGCGCGTGTTTGCCGGCGTACCCGGCAAGCTGGTCATACGGTGGCAGGCCGACACCCACCAGTTCGGCGCTGCCGCGTGCAGCGGCGATCTGCTGCAGCTGTGGCACCGAGGCCAGGCAGTAGCGGCAGGCAGTAGAGAAGAAGTAGAGGATCTGCGGAACGGCGCGGGCGCCACCGATATCGACATGGGTCTGCTGCGTCGTCCGCAGCGTCAGCAGTTCAGGCCGGGTGCCGATGGCAGGACCATGTGCATCCAGCTGGGTCTGCTGCAGTTGCGCCGCCATCTGTTCGTTGACCTGCCGCAACTGGCGGTTCTGCCAGGAGAGCATGATGACCAGTGCGGCCAGCAGCAGGGCGACTACGGGAAACAGTGCACGCTTGAGCATCGATCATCCTTGAACGCCGCGTTGCATCGACCATACCGGAAACAGCAACAGGAATGTCAAGCTTTTGTATCATCGGTGACGCAGTTCCCAAACCACAGGACGCCACCATGAGTGACCATGCTCCCGTTTCACGGCCGAACCCGATCATCGATCTGCTGTTCGGCGGCAACATGCTGGAAGGCACCTTCAAAGCGGTGGTGTGGGTCGCACTTTTGTCTGCGGTTCTGGCCTGGACAACCTTCCGCTGACGGAATGCTCAGGCAGCAGTGAAGGCCTGCCGCAGGCTGCGCAGCGTTGCCTGCCGATACTCGGCCGCACACGGCTCGCCCATCTCCAGTTCCTGCAGGCGCAGGCCGACCAGGGTCATCGACAGGGCATAGCCGCGCGCCGCATCGGCAGCGCGCGACAGGCCAAGTGCACGTCGGGTCAGTGCATCGACATGATCCATGTCCGGCAGCAGGCCGAGGTAGGCGCGCTCGGCGCTGTCCAGATCCGGTGCGCGCAGGATCGCGTTGGCATCGGCGGTGGGGGTGACGGCGGCCATGCGGGATCCTTGTTGTCCGTGGGGCGGATGCAGGTTCGGTCAGAACGCGCGCATCAGCGAGATGAAAGCGGATGTCTGGCTGCTGCGTCGTGCCATCGGGCTGTCCTCGACGGCATCACCGAACCACTGGTTGGCGACCACGCCGGTCGCACGCCATTTCGTGCCCAGTGGCGTGCTGACCGCGATCTGCAGGCTCGGCGAGGTGGCACTGCCGGGTTTGTAGACTGCCAGCCCGGAGCGCAGGGCCTCCTCGTCGCTGATGCCGTAGTAGTAGTCGAGCAGGCGGGCGCTGGAATGCACCACGCCCACGCGTGGCACCCAGGTGAAGCGACCGGCCTGGATCGGATAGCTGTAATGCAGGCTTGATTCAACACCGCCGCCATGCCCGCTCACTTCGCGCTTCACGCTGGCCGCCACCGCACCCCAGTCCGCACTGTAGTCGGCGTTGATGCCGACCATCGCCGACATCTGCCGGCTGTGCAGGCGGCGCAGCTGCGGATCGTTCACGTCGTCGGTCTTGAAGCGCAACGTGTAGGGCGTAGCCACGGCCGACACGCGCAGGCCATCGGCCTTGTAGAGGTTCATGCCGAGCGAGCCAGGGCTGGCGAAGAAGCGCTTGCCCTGCCAGGACAGCGCCGGCAGCACCAGCGGCTTGTCGTCATAGTGCGCATAGGCGCCGGTGGTCGCGCCGAAGGTGATGCCGGCCTGTACGCCCGGGGACTGTTCCTGCGCGTTTGCCAGCAGCGGCGTGGAGAGAGCGACGGTGCACAGCAGGGGGCGCAGCAGGGCGGGGGGCAGCGAGGTCATCAACGTACTACTTTGCGGGGATGGCGGTGCATGCTGCGCGCACAACATTGTCGGAACATTGCGCAGGCGCAATCTGCTGCATCGGCGCCACTTGCACGCCGAAGGCACTATGATCGGCACCGTTTCCGGTTGCCGAGCCCCCGATGCGCATTCTCCTGGTCGAAGATGACCCCGATCTCTCGCGAGCCCTGCAGTCCGGGCTTGAGCGCCAGGGTGTGGTCGCCGACGTGGTTGGCAGCCTGGCCGAGGCGGCGCTCGCCCTGCGTGAGCCGGTGCACCAGCTGATGCTGCTTGACCGGCAGCTGCCGGACGGTGATGGCGTGGGCTTCGTGGCGACCGCCCGTGCGCTGCGGCCGAACCTGGCGGTGATCATGCTCACCGCCAAGGGCGGGCTGTCGGACAAGGTGGAGGGGCTGGATGTCGGCGCCGACGACTACCTGGTCAAGCCGGTGGCGATCGAAGAGCTGATGGCGCGCATCCGCGCCGTATCGCGTCGACCGTCGGCGATGGTGACCCCCCGGTTGCGGCTGGGCCGGCTGGAGTTTGATTTCGAATCGCTGCAGGCGCAGGTGGATGGACAGCCGGTCGCATTGCCGCGGCGACAGGTGCTGGTGCTGCAGGCGCTGGCGATGCGGCAGGGTCGCACGGTCACCCGTAGTGCGCTGGAAGCGGCGGTGTACGGGTTCGATGATGAGATCCAGTCCAATGCGCTCGACGCGCATATCTCCAAGCTGCGCAAGGCGCTGCAGCAGGCCGGGGCGGGCGTGGAGATCCACGTGATCCGCGGCGTCGGCTACCTGCTGGCGGAGGCCTGAGATGGCACGACCGATCCGTTCGATCACCCTGGGGCTGGCGTGGCGGTTGTTCCTGGCGCAGGCCTTCACCGTGTTGTTTGCCGTGGTCGCGCTGATCCTGACCTGGGGTGACAAGGACACCTGGGGCATGGACATGTTCATGGCCGAGAGCGCGGCCAACGCCGTGCACAGCGAAGGTGGTCGGCTGGTGCTGGACGAGGTGCGCTGGCAGAAGCTCGACGCGCGTGCCGGTGGCAACCTGTGGTTCGCGGCAGTCGACGATCGCGGCGCATGGCTGCAGCGCGGCACGCTGCCTGCCATCCACGCGCCGCTGCTGGCCCGCCTGCCGACACTGGGCGCCACCGAGCTGGGGTCGCTGGTACCGCCGTACCTGGACGTGGCCCGGGTGATGATCCGCAATGAAGACGGACGCCGCATCACGGTGATGGTGGGCGGGGCGCCGAAGGGCGGCCTGCTGGATGGCGCTTTGATGGTGCTGCGGTTGATCGGCCTGTGGTTCTTCCTGCCATTGATCGTCGTCACGCTGCTGGTGATGCCGACGGTGATCCATCGCGCCATGCGTGGCGTGCGCCGGTCGGCGCAGCAGGCCAAGGAACTGGATATCGGCCAGCCTGGAGCGCGCCTGGACGCGCAGCTGGTGTCGACCGAGGTGGCGCCTCTGGTCGAAGCGTTCAACGATGCGATCGACAAGGTGCAGCAGGGCTACGCAGCACGCGACAAGTTCTTGGCCGATGCCGCGCATGAACTGCGGGTACCGATTGCAGTGGTGCAGGCGCGCTTGTCGCAGTTGCCGCAGGGGGAGCTGAAATCGCAGTTGCTGACCGATGTCGCCCGTCTCGGCAACGTCGCCGAGCACCTGCTCGATCTGCAGCGCCTGGACAGGAACATCGCCGCGTTGCAGCGGCTGGACCTGGCGCATGTCGTGCGTGAAGCGGCCGCCGACCTCGCGCCGCTGGTCGTTGGCGCCGGCTATGGCTTCGAGGTGGATGCGCCGGAAACGCCGGTATGGATCCATGGCGATGGCCTGGCCCTGGGCAGGGTGATCGCCAACCTTGTGCACAACGCCATCGTCCACGGCGGCGGGCGCGGCACCATCTGCGTGCGTCTGGACCGGCAGGGCCTGCTGGAAGTCAGCGATCAGGGCGCCGGTGTGCCGGTCGGTGACCGCGAGGCGATCTTCGAGCCGTTCCACCGCCTGCGCGCCGCTGGCAGCGGCAGCGGCCTTGGCCTGCATCTGGTCAAGGAAATCGTGCAGCACCACGGCGGCACGGTGAGCGTGGGCGAGGCGGTCGGGGGCGGCGCCAGTTTCAGGGTCAACTTCCACCGCGGCAGCGTGCGGCGCTAGTGGGGCGCTGACAGAAGCACACGGCGTTGCCTGATGGTTGCGTGAGGCTGCTCCTCGGCACGCTGTGGCGATGGTTGTCGACCGGACCTCGTCGCCCTTGCTGGGCCCCGCATGCGCTGCCGCTCTGGTCATTGGCGCGCTGGCCTGCGTGCTGTTGCCGGCGTTGCCACCGCTATGGGCATCTGTTCCGGCCGCCGCCGTGGCTGCGCTGGGCTGGGTGCTGCGCTGGCGCGGGCGCGCGGCGGCTGCGCTGCTGTTCGGCCTGACCTGGACGTGCTGCCATGGGTATTGGGCACTGCAGGCGCAGCTGCCGGCCGGTGCTGCTGCGCAGGATGTGCTGGTCCGGGGTCAGGTTGTCGACCTGCCGAAGCAAGCGCCTGGATACACCCGGTTCGAGTTCCGGGTCGATGCGTCCGATGCGATGCCGATGCTGCGTGGCAAGCGGCTGCAGGTGCTCTGGCACGCGCCCCGCCGCGGGCCGGCCGACGCCGGGACTGATCAGAGACATCGCCTGCACGCTGGCGCGGACTGGCAGTTGTCACTACGCGTGCGACCGCCGCGCTCACGCATCAACCCGGGTGGCTTCGATGGCGAACGGCATGCGCTGCTGCGTGGGCTGGCAGCGAGTGGCAACGTGCGTGATGCTCGCATTACGCGGCTGCTGCGTCCCGCACATGGTCTGCCCGCCTGGCGCGAGCGCACCAGTGCGGCCATCGCCAGGCAGATCGCACATCCCTCGGCGCGGTTCATCCAGGCTCTGGCGCTGGGCGATACGCGTGGCCTGTCCGATATCGACTGGGCGCAGCTGCGCGCGCTGGGCCTGACCCATCTGATCGCCATTTCCGGCTTTCATGTCGGTCTGGCGGCAGGCTTCGCCGCATTGCTGTGTTCTGTTCTCTGGCGATCCTGGCCGGGGCTTGCCGGGTTCTGGCCACGACCGCAGGCGGCGGCCTGTGCGGCAGCGGTTGCAGCGGCCGGCTATGCCGTTGTTGCGGGCAGCGAGCTGCCGACCGTGCGCACCGCGTTGATGATCGCGGTGGTGGCCTTGGCGCGCGTCGTCCGCCGTCCGGTGACGGTGGCACAGGGCCTGGCGCTTGCCGCGCTGGCGATGCTGTTGCCGGCCCCGCTGTCGGTGCTGTCTGCGGGCTTCTGGCTCAGTTTCGGCGGCGTCCTGTGGTTGTTGTGGTGCCTGCCACAGGGACGGCCGAAGGGGTTCGCCGCAATGCTGCGCGGCGCTCTGGCAGGACAGGGGGTGGCCAGCGTCGCTCTGCTGCCGCTGGCAGTGGCGCTGTTTGGCGGCACCGCACGGCTGGGGCCGCTGGTGAACCTGCCGGTCATTCCGCTGTGGAGCCTGCTGGTAGTGCCTTTGGCTCTGCTGGGAACCGCTCTGGAGGCCCTGCGCAGCGGAGCAGGGCAGTGGCCTTGGCGCGCGGCAGCCTGGGTGTTCGATGCCAGTTGGCAGCTGATGCAGCCGCTGGCCGAGCACCCGCAGGCGATCTGGTGGCTGGCGCAGGGACCCGCATGGGCGCTGCCGGCGGCGTTGCTGGGGGTGTTCTGGTGGCTGTTGCCACGCGGTGCTGGCGCGGTGCTCGCCGGGTCATTGTTGTGCCTGCCGTTGCTGTGGCCGGCACGATCGGCGCCCCAGCAGGGCGAGCTGGAACTGGTGGTGCACGATGTCGGCCAGGGCACGGCGGTGCTGCTGCGGACCGCCCACCACGCACTCTGGTACGACGTCGGGCCGCCCGCAGGCAGCGAAGGCGAGGAGCGGATGCTGCTGCCGACGTTGCGCGCGTTGGGACAGGTGCCGCCGGCCCGGGTGATGATCAGTCACGACCACCTGGACCACAGCGGCAACCTCGCCGCGTTGCGCCGGCAACTGCCGGGTCTGGACGTGCTGGCGCCACGGGGCAGTGCGATTGCCCGTGCCGGCACCTGCCAAGCGGGGCTGCGCTGGCAATGGGACGGGGTCGATTTTCAGGTGCTGCACCCGCCTGCCGCCTTCCCGGCCGCCGGCAAGGGCGCCGACAACGAAGCCAGTTGCGTGCTGCGGGTCGCCAGCGCACACGGGGTGGTGCTGCTGCCCGGAGACATCGGCCGGCAGGGCGAGCAGGCCCTGCTGCAGGGCGCTGCCAATGCGCTGCGTGCGGACGTGGTGCTGGTGCCCCATCACGGCAGCGGAGGCAGCTCCACTGGGGGCTGGGTGAAGGCGGTGGCACCGCAGCTGGCGCTGGTCTCGGCCGGGCACCAGAACCGTTTTGGCCACCCGAAGCGTGACGTGGTGCAGCGCTGGCAGGCGGCCGGCGCCGAAGTGCTGTCCACCGCCGAGTCCGGCGCGATCCGCATATGGCTTGGCGCACAAGGCCTGCAGCTGCGTGAACAGCGTATCCACGCAGCCCGGTGGTGGGATGCCGCTGGGCGGGCACGGTCGGCTGCTATCCTATCGCCGATCGAACAAGCGGCCGTTGGGCCGGAGGGTTGAAACGTGTGGGAACTGGTCAAGGCCGGTGGCTGGCCGATGGTGCCGCTGCTGCTGTTGGGCGTACTGGCTTTGGCGATCGTCCTGGAGCGTTTCTGGTCCCTGCGGCGTAACGAGGTGCTGCCGCTTGGCCTGGGCCAGGAAGTGCGCAACTGGGCCGCGCGCGGCAAGCTCGATCCGGCGCACCTGCAGACCCTGCGGGCCAATTCACCGTTGGGCGCCCTGCTGGCCGCCGCACTGGAAGCGCGCAACCGGCCGCGCGACCAGATCCGCGAGCGCATCGAAGACACCGGTCGCCACCTGGTGCACCGCATGGAGCGTTTCCTCAACGCGCTGGGCACCATCGCCTCGGCCGGCCCGCTGCTGGGCCTGCTCGGCACCGTGGTCGGCATGATCCAGATGTTCCTGGGCATCCTCGACCACGGCGTGGGTGATGTGAACCAGCTTGCCGGCGGTATCGGCAAGGCGCTGGTGTGCACCGCCACCGGCATGATCGTGGCGATCCCGGCGCTGATGTTCCATCGCTTCTTCAAAGGCCGCATCCACGGCTACGTGGTGGAGATGGAGCAGGAAGCCAGTGCATTGCTGGATACGCTGGATGGTCGCCCCGGGGTGATGACCCCGGCTCCTGCCGCGCGCGCGTCCTCCGCCGCCACGGCAAAGGCCTGATCGATGCGTATCGGCAACGACCGGTCCCAGGATGAACCGCATATCGACCTGGTCCCGCTGATCGACGTCATCCTGGTGCTGATCATCTTCTTCGTGGTCACCACCACCTTCGATGCGCGATCAACCCTGCAGGTGCAGCTGCCGACCGCCAGCCAGCAGCAGACCAACGAGCCGCCGCGCTCGCTGAGCGTGCTGATCAACGCTGACGGCCGCTACTTCGTCAACGATCAGGAAGTGCTGCGCAGCGACGTCGAGTCGGTCAAGCAGACGATCGCGGCCGTCGCTGGCAGCGATCGCGAACAGACCGTGCTGCTGCGTGCCGACGCACGCACTCCTTACCAGGCCGTGGTCACCGCGCAGGATGCGCTGGGCCAGCTCGGCTTCCGTCGTATCGCCATTGCAACAGCGCCAGAGGTGCGTCCATGAGTTCCCATCACGCGCCAGTGTGGCCGATCTACAAACGTCTGCTGGGCTATACCCGCACCTACTGGGTGTTCATGATCGGCGCGGTCATCGCGATGGTGGTCGAAGCCCTGGCCGGCTATCACTTCACCAAGCTGATGGAACCGCTGGTCAACCGCGGCTTCGTCAACCCTGAGCCGCGCATGGCGGTGATCCTGCCGCTGACCATCCTCGGCCTGTTCCTGATGCGCAGCGTGGCGACCTGGGTCAGCGACTACACGCTGGCCAAGACCGGCCGCAGCGTGGTCCGCGACCTGCGCGAACAGGTGCTGCAGAAGTACCTGCACCTGCCGTCCTCGCACTTCGACGCCGAGGCGACGCCGGTGATGGTCAGCCGCCTGAACTTCGATACCGAACAGGTCACCCAGGCCAGTGCCGACGCGCTGAAGACCGTGGTCGCCGATACCCTGACCATCATCGCCATGCTGGCGGTGATGCTGCAGATGAGCGTCAAGGTGACCCTGGCGATGCTGGTGGTGGTGCCGCTGATCGGCGTGATCGTCTCCTACGTGGGCAAGCGCTACCGGCGCATCAGCCGCGGCATCCAGGACGGCATGGGCACCATGGCGCAGACCGCCGAGCAGTCGCTGGCCGCGCAGCAGGAAGTGAAGGTGCACGGCACCCAGCAGCACGAGATCTCGCGCTACTCGCGCCTGGCCAACCGCATGCTGGCGCTGAACATGAAGGTGGAAGTGACCCGCGCGGCGGCCTCCAGCGTGGTCCAGTTCCTGGCGGCGTTGGCGCTGGCAGTCATCGTCTGGGTGTCCACCCGCGAGGCACTGGCCGGCAAGCTCAATGCGGGCCAGTTCATGGGCCTGATGACCTCGATGATGGCCATCATTCCGTCGCTGCGCCGGCTGACCAGCGTGCAGACCTCGATCTCGCGCGGCGTGGCCGCTGCCGAGCGCCTGTTCGGCATCATCGACATGCCGGTCGAGCGCGACGACGGCAAGCATGCGGTGCAGCGCGTACGCGGCGAACTGGCGTTCGAGCACGTCATGCTGCGTTACCGCGAAGACAGCGGCATCGCTCTGGACGACATCAGCTTCGTTGCCAGGCCGGGTACGGTCACCGCCATCGTCGGTCGTTCCGGCAGCGGCAAGACCAGCCTGATCCGGCTGGTGCCGCGCTTCTACGAACCCAACGGCGGCCGCATCACGCTCGATGGCGTCGCCCTGGATGACTATCCGTTGGCCGATCTGCGCAGGCAGGTGGCCATCGTCGGCCAGAAGGTCATGCTGTTCGACGACACCATCGCGGCCAACATCGCCTACGGCATGGATGCAACCGACGAGCAGATCCGCGCGGCGGCCGAAGCGGCCAATGCCTGGGAGTTCATCGCGCGCATGCCGCAGCAGCTGCAGACGCCGGTGGGTGAAAACGGTGCGCTGTTGTCCGGCGGCCAGCGCCAGCGCCTGGCGATCGCCCGCGCGATCCTGCGCGATGCGCCGATCCTGATCCTGGACGAGGCCACCGCGGCGCTGGACAACGAATCCGAGCGCTTGGTGCAGGATGCGCTGCAGCGCTTGATGCCCGAGCGAACCACGCTGGTGATCGCGCATCGCCTGTCGACCATCGAGCATGCCGACCAGGTGCTGGTGATGGACCATGGCCGCATCGTTGAACGCGGCACCCATCAGGAACTGCTGTCGATGGGTGGCCTGTACCAGCACCTGCACAACATGCAGTTCCGCGAAAGGCAGGACTGATGGCGGGCAAAGGTACCCAGACCCCGCCGTACTGGTATGACGGCAGCCCGGTTCCGTGGCCGATGCGATTGCTGGCACCGCTGTACGCGGGCGTCACCGCGCTGCGCCGGCGCCTGTACCGGCGTGGCTGGCGCAAGCGCCATGCACTGGCTGTGCCTGTCATCGTGGTCGGCAACATCACCGCCGGTGGCACCGGCAAGACGCCGCTGACCATCGCCCTGGTCGAGCGCCTGCGCGCAGCGGGTTGGAAGCCCGGTGTGGCCAGTCGCGGCTATGGCCGCGAAGAAGCGGACAAGGCACGTTGGGTGGAAGCCGATACGCCGACCGCCCTTGGTGGCGACGAGCCGGTGCTGATCGCCTGGAAGACCGGCGTGCCGGTACGCGTGGACAGCGATCGCGTGGCGGCGGGCAAGGCGCTGATCGCCGCCGGCTGCGACGTGATCGTCTGCGATGACGGCCTGCAGCACTACCGGCTGGCGCGCGACATCGAAATCGAGGTGGTCGATGCCCAGCGTCGCTATGGCAATGGACGGATGATTCCGGCCGGCCCACTGCGCGAGCCGGTCAGCCGCGCCGCCGAATGCGATTTCCGTGTGATCAATCTTGGCCAGGCGGATGAAGCGACGGCTGCCCAGGCCTGCGGCTTCGGCCAATGGCCGATGGCCCTGCACATCGACAGTGCACAACCACTGGCTGGTGGACGGGCGCGTCCGCTCTCGTACTTCGCGGGCCAGCGCGTGCATGCCGTGGCCGGCATCGCCCATCCACAACGCTTCTTCGACATGCTGCGCGCGCGTGCGATCGGCGTGGTGCCGCATGCCTTCGCCGACCATCACGCCTACCAGCCGCAGGATCTGTCCTTTGGCAGCCAGCTGCCGGTGCTGATGACCGAAAAGGATGCCGTGAAGTGCCGCGCGTTCGCCAACGACTGGCAGTACGCCGTGCCGCTGCGTGCCGAGATGCCTGCTGCTTTCTGGATCGCGTTGACCGATCGCCTGGACAAGCTGCGACCGAACTGAGGGGCCGTGCGGCGCTTGCAAATGCACGCCGCCGGCCGCATTCCTGCTGTATCGCGCCTGCCGAGTACCGCCCGCATGACCGACTTCGTTGTTGCCATCCCGGCCCGCTACGCCGCTTCGCGGCTGCCGGGCAAACCGCTGCGCCTGCTGGGCGGAGAGCCCATGGTGCTGCATGTGGCCCGACGCGCGCTGCAGGCCGGCGCGGGTGAGGTCTGGGTCGCCACTGACGACCAGCGCATTGCCGACGCCTTGTCCGGCCTGGAAGAAGTGAAGGTGGCGATGACCGCGGCTTCGCATGCCTCCGGCACCGATCGCCTGGCCGAATGCGCGCGCATCGCCGGCTGGGCGGATGACACCGTCGTGGTCAACCTGCAGGGCGATGAGCCGTTCGCACCCGCCGCCGGCATCCGCGCCGTGGCAGCGGCACTGGTGGAAGGCCGCGCGCCGATGTCGACCCTGGCCACGCCGGTCGAGGACGCGCACACGCTGTTCGACCCGAACGTGGTCAAGCTGGTGCGCAACGTGCGCAACGAGGCCATGTACTTCAGCCGTGCGCCGATCGCCTGGCACCGTGATGGCTTCGCCCGCAGCCGCGAGACCCTGCCCGAGGGCCACCAGTGGCTACGCCACATAGGCATCTATGGCTACCGAGCCGGCTTCCTGCAGCAGTTCGCCTCGATGCCGCCGGGCACGCTGGAACAGGTGGAATCGCTGGAGCAGTTGCGCGTGCTGGAAGCGGGCTACCCGATCGCCGTGGCGATCTCGCCTGAACCCTTCCCGCCGGGCATCGACACCCCTGAAGACCTGCAGCGCGCCGAAACGCTGCTGCAGGCGATGGCGGCGCGATGAAGCTGCTGGTCGTCTGCCTCGGCAACATCTGCCGCTCGCCGATGGCCGAAGGCGCGCTGCGCGCCCGCCTGGATGCCTCGGCGCTGGCCGGGCGGGTGCAGGTCGATTCGGCCGGTACCGGCGACTGGCATGTGGGCCAGCCACCCGACCGGCGTGCGATTGCGTGCGCAGCCGGGCATGGCGTGGACCTCGGCGGCTTGCGCGCGCGGCAGCTGCAGCCACAGGACTTCGACGCCTTCGACTGGATACTGTGCGCCGACGAGGCCAATCTGCGTGATGCCGCGCGCCTTGCCACCGCCGCCCAGCGCGAGCGCCTGGCGCTGTACCTGCCGTGGTCGGGCGGGCAGGGCGAACGCGCGATTCCCGACCCCTATACCGGTGGCAGTGATCATTTCGAGCAGGTCTGGTCGCTGGTCGACGCCGCTGCCGAACGTACCGTGGCACGCCTGTTGCATCACGCCCACTCCGGCATAATCGGGCCATGAACATCCAGCCCGTCCCGGACCTGCCCGAGTTCGCCGCCTGGCTCAACGCCGCGCCCTGCACCCTGACCGAACTGCGTGGCCGGCCGGTCGCGCTGTTGTTCGTCAACGCGGCTTCCGCGTGGAGCGCGCAACGGCTGGCCGAGTTCAGCCAGTGGCTGTCACGCCACCCCGGCAAGTTGCAACCCCTGGTGCTGCAGGTACCGCGTTTCGATTTCGAGCGTGATGCCACGGCTGCGTTGAAACTGCTGCGCCGCCAGGGCCTGACCATGCCGGTGCTGCTCGATGCCGATTGGGATGGTTGGCGCCGCTTCGGTGTCACCGCCTGGCCGACCATGGTGCTGCTGGACGCACAGGGCCGCGAACAGCAGCGATTGATCGGCCAGGGCGTGCCCGGCGAGTTGGAGCGGGCCTTGAATGCCCTTTGCGAGGGTGCGCCGTCGGCCCCTTCGCGCGGCGGCAGCGAACTGCACCCCGAGCCGCGGCAGGCGCTGCGATTCCCCATGGGGCTGGCTGTGAACCAGGAACGGCTGTACATCGCCGACAGCGGCCACCACCGCATCCTTGAATGCAGTCATGGCGGCCGCGTGCTGCGTCAGTTCGGCCTGGGCACCGCCGACTTCATGGACGGCAATCTCGCCGAAGCCGCTTTCCACCGGCCGCAGGCGCTGGCGCTGGAGCGCGAGTCACTGTACGTGGCCGACACCGGCAACCACGCCGTGCGCCGCATCAACCTGCTGACCGGCTTGGTCGACACCCTGTGCGGCAACGGTCGTCCGGGTGCTCCCGAGGAAGGGCCGGTGGCGCAGCCTCGGCAGGTGTCGCTGGATCATCCGGTTGGCCTGGCCATCGCCGAAAACCAGCTGCACATCGCCATGGCCGGCGACAACCGCATCTGGAGCTATCACCTCGGCCAGCGCAGCCTGCAGTGGCGCGCCGGCAGCGGCGCCATCGACGAGCGCGACGGCAGCGGCCACCTGGCCGCGTTCGCCCAGCCCACGGCCGTGGCCGTGGTCCAGCAGGTGCTGTACGTGGCCGACGCGCTGGGGTCTTCGGTCCGTTCGCTGCAGCTGCGCGGCGATCTGGTGCAGACCCTGGTCGGGCAGGGCACCTGGCGTTTCGGTGAAGACGATGGCCCGCGCGCGCAGGCCAGCCTGCAGTTCCCGCAGGCGATCGCGTTGAGCCCGGATGCGCCGTTGCTGTGGATCGCCGATACCGGCAATGGGCGCCTGCGCACGTTGCGCCTGGGCGGCGGCGAACTGACCACCCAGCCGTTGCCGCGGCGCCTGCACGGCCCGGCCGGCCTGGCCGTCGGTGCCGGTGCCGTATGGATCGCCGAGACAGATTCCCACACCGTACTGCGTCTGGACCCTGACAGCGGCGTACTCAGCGAAGTGCCGATCAGCGAATGACCGTTGTTCCCGTCCCGTCCTTCGATGGCAAGGCATTCGCGGCCCAGCTGAGTACCGCCCCGGGCGTGTACCGGATGTATGCGGCCGACGACACGCTGTTGTACGTCGGCAAGGCCCGTGCGCTGCGCAACCGCGTGGGCAGTTACTTCAACGGCAGTCCGAAGAACGCGCGCATCATGTCGATGCTCTCGCAGATCGTGCGCATGGACGTGACCGTGACGCGCTCGGAAGCCGAAGCGCTGCTGCTGGAAAACCAGCTGATCAAATCACTTTCGCCGCGCTACAACGTGTCCCTGCGCGACGACAAGACCTATCCGCATGTGCTGCTGACCCGCGAGGACTGGCCGCGCATCGCCCTGCATCGTGGCCCGCGCGCCATTCCCGGGCGCTATTTCGGGCCGTATCCGGGCGTCACCGCGGTGCGCGAGACGCTGAACCTGATGCACAAGCTGTTCAAGCTGCGCAGCTGCGAAGACAGCGTGTTCCGCAACCGCTCGCGGCCCTGCCTGCAGTATCAGATCGGGCGCTGCAGCGCGCCCTGCGTGGAGCTGGTGCCGGCCGCGGACTACGCCGAGTCGGTGCGCCGCGCGGCGATGTTCCTGGAAGGCAAGAGCGATGAGCTGACCCGGGAGCTGGGCGAGCAGATGCAGGCCGCCAGCGAAGCGCTGGAATTCGAGCAGGCCGCGCGCCTGCGTGATCTGATCACGTCGTTGCGCAGCATGCAGACCCGCCAGTACGTGGACGGCCGTGCGGCCGACCTGGACGTGCTGGCGGTGGCCATGCAGGGCTCGCAGGCCTGCGTGATGCTGCTGGCCTTCCGTGATGGTCGCAACCTGGGCACCCGTCCGTTCTTTCCCCGCACCAACGGCGAGGAAAGTCCGGACGAAGTGCTGGCGGCCTTTGTTTCGCAGTACTACATCGAATTCGAGCCACCGCGCGAGATCCTGCTCGACCGCGAAATTCCCGATGCCGATCTGATCGGTTCGGCGCTGTCGGCCTCGGCCGAGCGCAAGGTGCAGCTGAAGTGGAACGTCCGTGGCGAGCGCGCCGGCTACCTGGAACTGGCCAGCCGCAACGCGCAGTTGACCCTGGCGACCGAGATCAACAGCCGCACCGCGCAGCACGCGCGCAGCGAAGCACTGCGGGTGATGCTGGGGTTGGCCGAACCGGTGAAACGGGTGGAATGTTTCGACATCAGTCACACCATGGGTGAGGCTACCGTGGCCTCGTGCGTGGTGTTCGACGCCGCCGGCCCGGTGCGCGCGCAGTACCGCCGTTTCAACATCAGCGGCATCGAGCCGGGCGATGACTACGCCGCGATGCGCCAGGCCATCGACCGCCGTTTCCGCCGCGCCGTGGAAGAGCAGGGCGTGCTGCCGGACGTGCTGCTGATCGATGGTGGCGCCGGCCAGCTGGCACAGGCGCAGGCGGCGCTGGCCGATCTGGGCGTGGAAGGCGTGCTGCTGGTGGGTGTGGCCAAGGGCGTGGAACGCCGTGCCGGCCATGAAGCCCTGGTGATGCCCGATGGCCGCGAACTGCGCCCGGGTGCGGCCGATCCTGCTCTGCAGTTCATCCAGCAGGTGCGCGATGAAGCGCACCGCTTCGCCATCACCGGCCATCGCGGGCGCCGGCAGAAGGCCCGGATGACCAGCAAACTGGAGGACATTCCCGGCATCGGGCCGCGCCGGCGCGCCAGCCTGCTGAAGCATTTCGGTGGCCTGGTCGGCCTGAAAGCCGCCGGAGAAGCGGAAATCGCCAAGGTGGAAGGCATCAATGACGCCCTCGCGGCGCGCATCTACGCTAACCTGCACGGGTTGGCCGCGCCGGATCCGGCCGAGTAGAGAGAGAATAAAGCAGCATGAAGTTGACCCTGCCCACCTGGCTGACCCTGTTGCGGATCGTGATGATCCCGGTGCTGGTGCTGGTGTTCTACCTGCCCTACACCTGGACCAACTTCGCATCGGCGGCGATCTTCGGCCTGGCCGCGATCACCGACTGGCTCGATGGCTGGATCGCGCGTCGCTACGGCCTGGAGTCTGCGTTCGGCGCCTTCCTCGACCCGGTCGCGGACAAGCTGATGGTGGCAGTGGCGTTGTTCCTGATCGTGCAGGGGCATCCTACCCCGTGGATGGCGTTCTGGGCGGCGGTGATCGTCGGCCGCGAGATCGCGGTGTCGGCGCTGCGCGAGTGGATGGCCGAACTCGGCCAGCGCGCCAAAGTGCGCGTGGCGATGATCGGCAAGGTCAAGACCACTGCGCAGATGGTCGCGCTGCTGTGCCTGCTGTATTCGGTGGCGCCCAACGTGCCGATCAACGACATCTGGATGGGCCCGCCGGTATTCCATATCGGTGACTGGACCCTGGCCATTGCCGCGGTCCTGACCCTGTGGTCGGGCCTGCAGTACCTGCACGCCGCCTGGCCGAGCCTGCGTGACGACGAGCGCGCTGCGCGCGAGCGTTCGCGGCAGAAGAAGCTGGGCAACGGCTGAGGAACTACCGGTGTCGGCTCCCTTTCCGCAGGAAAGGGCTCTGACACCAGGGACACCTCCATCCACGCATGGCGTGGATCTACTGGGTATGCGTTCTACGCGGGATCCCTCATCCACTCATGGCGTGGATCTACTGGGTATGCGTTCTACGCGGGATCCCTCATCCACGCGTGGCGTGGATCTACGGGAATGTGGGTTTGCGGTAGATCCACGCCATGCGTGGATACGCAATGTCGGCCGCCCCGCAAATTCCTGAAAAAAAGCGCTTGACGCAATCCTTGGAATAGGTAAAATTTCGCCTCCCAAGCGGGAATAGCTCAGTTGGTAGAGCGCAACCTTGCCAAGGTTGAGGTCGCGAGTTCGAGTCTCGTTTCCCGCTCCAGATTCAAGAAAAGCGCTCCCGAAAGGGGGCGTTTTTCGTTTGCGTCCAGCGCGCTTCATACCCACTTCACCGCCACTCCATCGCCTCACCATTCGGAGGCTCGATGCTGCATCTCCCTTCTCAAGTGGTGATGCCGCGATGCCTCACACTCCCGCTGCCTACGACTACGACGTGATCATCGTCGGCGCCAGTTTTGCAGGTGCTGCCTGCGCACTCGCCGCCGCCCAGTACGGCCTGCGCGTCTGCGTGCTCGAACGCAAAGCTGACCCCGGCGAGCGCCTGCATACCACCGGCATCGTGGTGAAGGAGGCCATGCAGCACACCTGGCTTGGTCGCATGCCCGAACAGCTGGTGCAGCGCGTGGCGCGCGTGCGCCTGTACGCACCGAACCTGCGCAATGTGTTGCTGGCCGCACCGGGCTACTACTTCCTCACCACCGATACACCGAACCTGATGCGCTGGCTGGCCAGCGAACTGCGCGCCAGCGGCGTGGACCTGCGGCTCCAGCAGTCGTTTACCGGAGCTTGCCGCGACGGCGACGCATGGCAGGTTGAAGGGGTGGGGCGCACCGCGTATCTGGTCGGCGCTGACGGTGCACGATCGCGTGTCGCGCAGCGCATCGGCCTGGGCCAGGTGCGCGACAACCTGTACGGCGTCGAGCGCGAGTTTGCCGGCGTGCAGCTGCCGGAAGGCGACGCCTTGCACTGCTTCGTCAGCCGCCGCTTCGCACCCGGCTACATCGGCTGGGCCGCGCAGAATCCTACCGGTGTGCAGGTGGGGCTGGCGCTGCGCCACGATCCCGAACATGTCCGTTCGCCGGATATCGAGGGTTTCCTTGAACATGTGCGCGACGTGGTAGGCCTTCCTCGCTCGGCCGAGGCTGCCGGCACCCGCGCGGGGCTGGTGCCCTGCGGGTTGCCGGATGGCCCGATCACTGCGCCGGGCGTGATCCTTACCGGTGATGCGGCGGGTGTTGTCTCGCCGCTGTCGGCCGGCGGCATCCACTCGTCATGGCGGCATGGCTGGGCAGTCGGAGATGCAATCGGCCTGCATCGGCGCGGCAAGGGGCCAGCCGCCGAGCAGGTGGCGCGACAGGCGGCGCCCACCTTTCACCGCAAGCGCGTACTGCGCTGGGCCATGGACCATCTGCAGCGGGACTGGCCGGTCGACGCGCTGCTGGGTACCGGCCCGGCACGCCGGCTGGCCGAACAGATCTACTTCCACCGACGGGGCGTTCGGGCCTGATCCGGAAGCTGAACGCTGGCCGGCGAAAAGGCTGCAGAATCCTGTTGACGCCGTGCAGCAATCCCGACACAATAGCGCTCCTTCGACGCAGGTCGAACGGAATCTGCGGGAATAGCTCAGTTGGTAGAGCGCAACCTTGCCAAGGTTGAGGTCGCGAGTTCGAGTCTCGTTTCCCGCTCCAGATTCAAGAAGAACGCTCCCGCAAGGGGGCGTTTTTCGTTTGCACGCCGCCATCCAGATGCAGCCTCGCTAGCGCGGAATGCCCCGGCTCGCGCTGCACCAGGTACGCACGTCCGCACGGTCGAAGCCGACGCAGGCGTTCTTGCGCGGGATGTACAGGTAAGGCGCGTCGGCCTGGTAGGTGAAGTGGTAGTAGTAGGTCCGGTCCTGGCCATACAGCCAGTAGTTCGACGAGCCGTTGTTGATCACGTAGGGCTCGAAGGAAAAGATCGACGACTGCGCGGGAATGAAGTTGCTGCGGTCCATCAGCAGCATGGTCGCGTTCGATGCCAGTGGCGTCGCCAGGCAGATCGCCATCGTGCCCACGACAAGCACGGCCATGAAGATGCCGAGCGCGCGGCAAGGACTTAATTTCAAGCGTATAGCCTGCCGGTAGGAGCGTTCAGGCCAATGTGCCGCAGCGCCCGCGAACAGTCCAGCGTTCAGCTTGGCGGCGCTCATGAAAGGCTGGGGAAAGGCCGAGGGTTCGCAATGCAGGCACCGCATACGCGCTGTAACGCAGCTCCGACTGATTCTCCATGTCCACTCCACAATCGCGGCGTAGCCTCCCCGGCTTCTCTCTCCACGAAGGTGGGCGGGTGGCCAGTTGTTTCACTTTCACCGCGGCGTCCGTCAAACGGTATGCCGCGCTCCCGCGCATCATCGTAGCTGCCGGGGCGGTGCTGACCAGCACGATGCTGGCAGGTTGCATGTCGGTGCCGGTTCCCGATCTGCCCGATCGCACTCCAGTGGTCTGGAATCAAGCCGCGCCTGCGCAGGGCATCGCGGTCGATGCGCGGCAGTGGTGGAAGGTGCTGGCCGATGCGCGCTTGAACGCACTGGTGGAAGAGGCGATCGCCGGCAATCTGGACCTGCAGCAGGCCACGCTGCGGCTGCAGGCGGTACGCCTGGTGTCGGGTACCGCCGATGCGCGCTTCCGTCCGGAGATAACGGCCAGTGCAAAGCAGGTGCAGGACGCCGCCGCGGTCGACACTTACTTCCACGCCGGTGTCGAAGCGATCTGGGATCTTGGCTTGTTTGGCGCAGCGGAAAGTGCCCGATTGAGCGCGCAGGCGGCCAACGGAAATGCTGAAGCACTGCGCGATGCCGCGCAGGTGGCGGTGATCGCAGATGTGGTGCGCAGCTATCTGGATCTTTCCGTCGCGCAGGCGCAGTCGGATCTGTTGGGCAAGCAACAGGCCGTTGACGCACGCGGCGAGCAACTGGGGCTGGTGCGGCAGCGCCTGCATCTGGACGAGCCTGGCGAACTGGATCGTCTGCGTGCGCGGCAGGCTGCCACACGCGCTGCCATTGCGCAGGCGGATGAAAACGCAGGCAACGCCGCGCGTGCGCTGGCGCTGCTGCTGGGGCGCGATGGGCCGGATCCGGCCTGGAATGCCTACCGCACGCCACCGCAGTTGAGCACCTTCACCCTGCAGCAGGTGCCGGCTGATCTGCTGCGCCATCGCCCGCAGATCCTGCTGGCCGAGGCCGATGTGCTGCAGGCCACCGCCGAAAAGGGCAGCGCACGCGCGGCGATGTTCCCGAAACTGAGCCTGGGCGGCTCCATCCTGTACGCCTACAACCTCACCCAGAACGCGCGCTCCAACTCCGATTCCAGCCCATCGATCGGTCCCTACATCGATATTCCGCTGTGGGATTGGGGCCAGCGGCGCGCGCGCTACCAGTCCGACGACAAGCAACTGGATGCGGCGTTGCTGGGCTACCGCAAGGCCGTGCTTCAGGGCGTGGCTGAAGTGGAAGGTGCATTGGGCAGCCTGGCCCGTCAGGACAGCAGCATCCAATCGCTGCAGGTGGCCGACGAAACTGCCCGGCAGCAGGTCGCGCGACAGGCCCGGCAGGTGCAGCTTGGCCTCTCCAGTGAGTTCGACGGGCTGGAAAGCCAGCGTGCGGCGTTGTCCGCGCATGCCGATCTTATCGGCGCGCAGGGTGCGCGCGTGCTCGCCTTCGCATCGCTGTATCGCGCCGTGGGCGGCGCACCCTTGCCGGTCGAGCCAGAAGGCGACGCGCAATGATCGCGCTTGCCCGCAAAACGCTGGTTTACGAGTGGCGCAGGTTCCTGCCGGTGGTGCTGGCCATGTGTTTCGCCGGTGTGCTGCTGATCGTGCAGGCAGCGCTGGTGCTGGGCATCTTCGGCACCGCTGCGATCTACGTGAAGGCATCGACCGCCGATGTCTGGGCTGGCTTTGCCGGTACGCAGAGCGTGAACTACGGCCATGCGATCAGCGCGGATGTTGAAAGCCGGCTGCGCATGGACCCGGATGTCATCCGCGTCGAGCCGTACGAATGGGTCGATGGCGAGTGGCGCTCCAGCGCGCAGGGTACCGGCAACGTGTCGGTGTACCTGTCCGGCATCTCGACGGCGAACGACGCGATGATGTTCTCGCGCATCCTTTCGCCTGACCTGCGTGCGCAGTTGCGCGAACCCGGGGCGGTGATCGTCGACAGCGCCGACCTGGACACGCTGGGCGTTGATCTGCGCAGCAACCAGGCCTGGATCAACGGCAAGGCCGTGCGTGTGGTCGCCGCGCAACCCGGCCTGCGTGGTCTTGGCGGCGTCAACGTGCTGGCATCACTGGATACCGCGCGTGCCATCGCCGGAACCGACCCACATGAAGGCAGTACCTATTTCGTAGCGGGCACGCGATCACCGGAATTGGCCGGTCGCGTGCGCGAACGCCTCAAGGCTTCAACGGGCCGCGCTACGCCTGTCGAATTCTGGACGGCGCCGGAGTTTGCCAGCCGCTCGCAGCAGTACTGGCTGTTCGATACCGGTGCCGGCATCGCGGTGCTGTTCATGGCGGTCATCGTCTGCTTCGTCGGCGCGGTGATCACCAACCAGTCCTTCGCGGCGGTGGTGGCCGGGTCGGTACGCGAGTACGCCACGCTCAACGCGCTCGGTGCAGGCCGCTACGCGCTGGCGCGGGTGGTGTTCGAACAGGCCGTACTGATCGGCGGCGTCGGCATGCTGCTGGCCGCAGCCTTCAGCACGGTGGTGCTGTTGGCGGCGCAGACCCAGCGCGTGCCGGTACAGCTCACGCCGATGGTGGTTCTCGGCTGCGTGGCGCTGGTCGCGGTGATGGCCATGCTGTCGAGCATCATGGCGGTGCGCAGCGTCGTCCGTTCCGATCCATCGTTGCTGTTGCGTTGAGGGGCGACCGATGAAAAACACCTCCATCACGTCCCCGACCCTGCGTGCCGACGCACTGGAAAAGGGCTTCGTGTCCGGCGATGTGCACGTTCCCGTGCTGCGTGGCCTGTCACTGGACATCTATCCTGGCGAACTGACCCTGGTGTCGGGTCCCTCCGGCTGCGGCAAGAGCACGCTGCTGTCGCTGATGTCCGGACTCTCCACGCCCGATGGCGGCCGCGTGCATGCGCTTGGCCAGGACGTCAGCCATATGACCCGCAGTGAGGTGGAGCGCTTCCGCCTGCATCATGTTGGTTTCGTGTTCCAGGGCTTCAATCTGTTCCCGGCGCTGACCGCGCTGGAGCAGGTGCAGCTGCCGTTGGGCTATCGCGGCATGCGCAACCGTGACAGCGAGCCGCTGGCGCGGCAGGCGCTGGACGAGGTCGGTCTCTCGCATCGCAGCCACATGCGCCCGGCGCAGCTGTCCGGCGGCGAAAAGCAGCGCGTGGCGGTTGCCCGTGCGTTCGCCAAGTCACCAACGCTGATCTTCGCCGATGAGCCCACCAGTGCACTGGACGCCGAGAACGGCCAGCGCGTGATCGACATCCTGCACCGCTATGCACGCGCACATCAGGCCACGGTGTTGTGCGTAAGCCACGATCCACGCCTGATCCGCCATGCGGATCGGGTGATCGCCATGGAAGACGGCACGGTCCGCGATGACCGCCGCCAGAACGAAACCGTAGAGCCCAACCGATGACCAGAATGCCGCCGTTGTTCTCCCTCAGCATCTCCTTGGGCGCGGCATTGCTGCTGGGTGCCTGCAGCAAGGACGCACCCGTACCCGCACAGCCGGCCGCATCCACGTCCACCAGCGTGGACAAGGTGGCCGTCGCCCGCGGCATCATCGATGTGGAAGGCGGCCTGATTGCACTGGTCCCAGCAATGGATGGTTCGGTCAGCACCGCGCCGGTGAAGGAAGGGGCGGTGGTCCGCAAGGGCGATGTCCTGCTCACCGTGGATGGCGCACTGCTTGAACAGGAAGTAGGCATGGCCAACGCCGATCTCGCGCTGGCTACCGACCGACTGAAGGGCAGCCAGGCACAGCTGCGCGAGCTGGAGCGCAACGCCACGCGTCTTGCCACCGGCGCCAGCGAAGGCGTCTCTTCCAACCAGCAGGCCGACGCGGCAAAGCAGCAGCTGGCTGGCGTTCGCGCCGATGTCGATGTGGCTGGGGCGCAGGTCGAGATGGCCCAGCACAAGCTGGAGCACGCCAGGCTCAAGCTGCGGCAGATGTCGCTGACCGCGCCGGATTCCGGCACCGTGATTGGCCAGGTGCCGGGCGTCGGGGCATTCGTGCAGGCCGGCAAGCCGGCGATTTCATTGCTGCCGGCGCGGCCCCTGCAGGTGCGCGCTGAGTTGAGCGCCGCCTATGCCGATGCAGTGCAGGTGGGCATGCGCGCGACGGTGGTGATCGATAGCGATGGCACCGAGGGCAAGCCGCTGCCGGTGGCACGCGTGGTCCGCATCAGCCCGGTGTTCGCACCGGCACGGCTGCCGGAGGATGCAGGGCGCGGCGTGGCCAAGGTGGTGGAGTGCGTGCTGGAGTTCGAGAGTGCGGCAAAGGCGCGCGTCGGCCAGCACGTGCGGGTGGAGTTCCGGAAGTAACTGCGCCGCTCTCTATGAGTCTCTATGAGCGCGCGCGGGCTGCCTGCTTCCTTCTGGCCAATGCCCGCCACGCACTGACCAGCGACACCACGCACAGCGCCAGCAGCAACCCCACGTCCAGAAGCAGCAACCACAGCAGGTGCATTCCCTGTACCGGGGGCTGGTGCATCATCGATGCCAGCCACGGGAAGGTCCACGCCAGCAGCAGCACGACGGCGATCAGCAGTCGCAGCCACAAGCGATCGAACTTCCAGGGGCGCACGATCAGCGCAGCGATCACCAGCTCGACCGTACTCAACAGCGCGAACACGACAACGCTGCTGGTGGGGTAGGGCAGGGTTCCGCCATTGAAGTGCCGCAACATCCAGTAGTCCGGCGTGAAGCCTGCATTGACCAGTGCAGCGATCACCGCCAGCCAGGTGAGGGCGACAAGGAGCCAGAACAGGCGGACATGGCGAGGTCTCGTGGCCGGGTTCATCGGGTAGGCTGGCTGTTGACGGCGTGAAGGAATTTCGACACAATAGCGCTCCTTCGACGCAGGTCGGAGAATCTGCGGGAATAGCTCAGTTGGTAGAGCGCAACCTTGCCAAGGTTGAGGTCGCGAGTTCGAGTCTCGTTTCCCGCTCCAGATTACACAGGGCCCCGGTTGGGGCCTTGTTTTTCTCCCGCCACGGCAAGGCGGGGCACGTTGAGCCACAAGGCTTTGCGCGCAGTCAGAAAAGTGAAAAGTGTTGTGAAATGGCTGGTGTGTGTCCCGGGCTTCCGGTACCATGACGGCTTATGCGGGAATAGCTCAGTTGGTAGAGCGCAACCTTGCCAAGGTTGAGGTCGCGAGTTCGAGTCTCGTTTCCCGCTCCATGTTCCGACAGGCCCCATCGCGGGGTTTTGTCATGTCAGGGGCGTCGTTCCTGATCGCAGTACGTTGGCCTCATGGCAGAGTGGCTATGCACCGGATTGCAAATCCGTTTACAGCGGTTCGATTCCGCTTGAGGCCTCCAATTGAAAAGCCCTGATTTCGATCAGGGCTTTTTCTTTGCGCGCAATCCGGCGCCGGCAGGCTGTACCAAAATGCACATGCGACCCGGCGGGGGCGGCTGCTAACGTCGCCGCACTTCTCTTCAGCAGTGGTGACCGCAGTGCGAAACCTGGCGATCCAGCAGGCCGTGTACATCCCCCTCGGCGCGATGCTGGCACTGATCGCTTTTGCATTCACCGTGCCCGGCTACCACTCGCTCTCGCAGCACCTCAGCGAACTTGGCCTGCTGCCGGGGCTGCAAGCCAAGGCGGTGCAGGCCGGCCCGGTGGCTAGTGGCTCGGCCATCATCCTCTTCAGCCTTGCGTTGCTCGCCCAGGGCCGCCGTTTCGCGCTCACTGCGCTCACCTCCACCCTGTTCGGGGTGTCCATGGTCAGCAATGGCGTCTTCACCATCGGCAGCCCCATGCATGGCCTCTATGGCATCGGCATCTTCTCGATCCTGACCCCGCTGCTGTTCCTCGCAGAGCTGGGCCCACAGGCGTCAACGCGGATGGCATGGTTTGCGCGCGCCAGCTCGCTGCTGGGCATGGCCTATCTGTGGCTGATGATGTCCGGCTTCGATCCGGAGCCCTATCGCGGCCTCACCCAGCGCCTTGCGCTGCTGCCGGCGTTCGGCTGGTACACCCTGGCGGCGCTGGAGCTGCGTTCATTCCGGCGCTGATTCGCCGGGCGTGAGGGCATTTGCCCGGACACACGATCAGTCGTAGCGTATGGCCAAACGGGCCGCAGGGCCCGGGACAGGAGGTCTTGGCATGAACATGAAACCTGGCATCGCGCTGGCGTTGCTGCTGGTCGCGCCGCTGGCATCGGCGCAGGTCTACAAGTGCAAGGGTGCGTCCGGTGAGACCACCTACTCGCAGAACGCCTGTGCCGCGGGCGCGGAGCCGATGAAGCTGCGCTCCAACCGCGCCGCATCGGAATCGGTTGGCGAGCTTGCCAACCGCACCGCGGTCTACCGCACTGCCGAAATGAATGACGCCGGCATTGCCGAGCGCAACTGCCTGCAGAGCGAGCAGTCGCGCATCTATGGCCCGTTCGAATCGCGCAGCCAGGCGGTCAATCGGCAGGTGGCCGATCTGAACCGGCAACTGGCTGCTGCCAGCAGCAATCTGGCCGGCGCCACCAGCGAATCTGGCATCCGCGCGCAGATTTCCAGTCTGCAGCAGTCGTTGAGCTCGGAACGGACCTCGGCCGACAGCCAGATGTCGACAGCGCGCGAGCGTTGTTCGAGCGCGCGTCGCGACCGCGAAAAAGAGGTGCACGAGAAGTACTCGAACGCGCCAGCGTCTTCTTCCTGATCGCAGCTGTTATGCAGTCAGCTGCGAAGGAGCGTCAGCACGGAAATTGCGCGCCACCGGAATGGTGGTGCCCACATAGTGGCGGAACAGGTAGATCAGCGGTGCCCAGCGCTGCACGTCGATATGCTGGGTACCTGCAATGGTGATCGCCTCGTGTGCATGTACCCGGCAGATCCGTCCTTCGACGATCATGAAGCCCTGATCCTGCGTTCCGCTGGGTCGATGCGAGGCAAGCAGCGCGACCTCCACCTGCAGCGGGCATTCGGCGATCGCCGGTGGTGCAACCTGCACCGAGTCGACGCGGGTGAAGCCGCCCAGTGCGAACTTGTCACGCACATGCACGTAGCCCCTATCACGCTTCGAATCCGGCACAGGGGTGCGCGCGGTGGCGCGGGCGATGGCTTCAACCTGCGTCGCCTGGGTGGCCTCGGCAAAGTTCAGGACGCATTCGCCGCGTGCAAGAAGATTGCTGCAACCCTGGCCCTGTTCGCCGATGCCGAGCACCACGCGGTCGGCCAACGCCCAGAATGAAGAAAGCGGGCTGATGTTCGCGCTGCCGTCTTCGTTCAGCGTGGTCATCAGCACCACCGGCGTTCCCGGATAGAGCACGGAGGGAGTGATACAGCGGCGTTGGATGTCTTCTGCTCGCATGCTGGAAGTTGTGGGTTGCGGGCGATCACTGTGCCCTGTGCAAGCGCGCGGAAGCTTCGATCCAGGTCGAATGATGCGTGGCAGGACGCATGCCACAATGCGGCCATGGTCCAGACCTCCCGCGCTTTCATCAATGTCGGCACATTGGTCGGTGACCACGCACGCGCGGCCATGCTGTTGACGTTGATGGATGGCCGCGCACACACGGCATCCGAGCTGGCTGGCGTGGCCGGCATCTCGCCGCAGACGGCAAGCAGTCATCTGCGGCGGTTGCTCGATGGCGGCATCCTGGCCGTGGCGGTGCAGGGACGCCACCGTTATCACCGGCTCGCCTCGACCGAAGTCGCCGACATGCTGGAAGGCATCCTGCGTTTCAGCGATCAACGGCCGCCGCTCTCTCCACGAAGCGTGCGGGTCGATGCCGGCTTCCGCCGGGCGCGTACCTGCTATCGGCACCTGGCCGGTGAATACGCCGTCGCCATCTCCGACCACCTGCTGAGCACCGGAGCGATCACCGCGGCGGCAGACCACTGGCAGATCTCGGCTCATGGCGCCGACGTCCTGCGCGCCGTGGGCGAGCCGCTGGCAGAGCTGATCGCGCGATCACCGCAGGTGAAGCCCGAGCGCTACTGCCGAGGGTGCCTGGACTGCACCGAACGTCGCCCGCACATGGCCGGCATGGTCGGCGAAGCCCTGTTGGAGAGCTTCCTGCAGAACCGCTGGCTGCATTGCCTCGAGGGGCGTCGCGAACTGCGGCTCACACCCGCCGGGCAGGAAGCGTTCCGTAGGCTGTTCGAGCTAAGCACCTGAGACCCACCATGTGCCCCTGTCAGTCTCAGCCGGCCACGACATGGCGACGGGGTATGGTCGAGTTCTGGTCTTCGGGAGCAGCAATGGCAGGCAAGGACATGAGGGGCTGCATGCACGATGCAGCTGGCGGGCAATGAGCAGATCCACCGCAGATGTGCGCTGGCTTACATTCCGGTTGAAGAACGGGCAGTCCATCGGCCCCGATCAACTGAAGGACGGCTGGGTCCTCGCCTCGGAGAGCCGTCATTGTGATGTGCGCCGCGAGCGCATCGAGGGCGCTGGCGTGGTCTATGCGCTGTATGGCCCGCCGGATCTTCCGTCGCCCCGCCGCGCCGAGCTGCGCATGCGCGACTTCCTCATGCGCTCCGGGTATACCTTCACCATGGGTACGCTCGGCCACTGATCCGTTCGGCCATTGCCACGCTTGGATCTGTCGCCGGTGCGGACGGCACCGACAGCAACGGAAGGCGCGAACCGGCTCCCGGGCTGGGAGCCGGCCGGAGTGCAGGTCAGGGCGACGGGCAATCCGTTTCCCTGCAGAGGCGATACTGGAGGTCGCACTGTGCAGAAGTGGGGCCACCGGGATTATGGGTGGCACGCAGGCACTGCTGATACTTCAGGTCGCAGAATTCGCAGGTGCCGGCAGCGAATGCGAAACCTGAAACTGCTACAGCAAGGAACATCATGGTCTTCAAGGTCGTCTTGATCATCACGTCAGTCCTTTGTCTGCCCTTCAATGGGCGAGGCAACAATAGCAGTGGTTGCCCGGCACGCCTGGTGCGCTGCGGCAAGGTGCGGATCACAACGACGTTCTTGCTGCCCTCAGCGCCTCGACTACCTGTGAATCCGTAAAGCCGCAGTGGCCTTCGCCAAGTACAGGCAGGACGCGCAACAATGGCGTCGCACCTGCGCGCCTGGCCAGTTGCGGATACACCGTCTGCATGCGCGGCACGATGCTCGGGTCATTGTTGTTGAACTGGATCACCAGCGGTCGCTTGACCGCGCCGGTCAATGCCAGCTTGCCGCGCACATATCGCTGTGCCAGCGTGACCGCCGCGCGCCGCTGCACGCCTGCGTTGAACGCGTTGTCGTCACCGAATCCGCGGTAGACCGTCGCAAGGTTGCCGACCGGCATGCCGCCAGCGCGCTTCGCCAGTTCGTGCAGGATCATCGCGTGCAGGCTGATCGTGCCCGGCAATGCCTCGGCGCTTACCTGCAGCCGTGTGGCCAGTTGCGCAGCGACGGCCGGTCGAGTCTGAAGCGCGGCAGCGATGCCTTGATACAGCGGCATCTGCGATAGCGCCGCCGCTTCTGCCGATGCCAGCCCCTGGCGGGGCAGCCCTTCGGCCTCGGGGAAGAAATAATCGAACGCCACCAGTGTGGTCAGCAGGTCATTGGCCAACTGCTCGCCGGGCAGGTTGGCGCCGCACAGCGACACGCCGCCGCTGTAGTGCTGCGGCAGGCGTTCGAGGGTGGCGATGGCTACTGCGCCACCCATCGAAAAGCCGAGGATCCAGGTGCGATGTACGTCCTTCAATTCGGACAGGGCCTGCACGCGCAGGCGTTCCATGTCGTCGATCGCATCTGCCACTGCCCAGCCCTGGCTGCCATAGGCGCTCTGGGCAACGGCGTAGCCCGCTGCAAGCAGGCCGGCGGTGCTGTCGTTGGCCGGCATCGGTGAAGGCTGCGGCGAGCCGACTGGCTCATAGCCATGCGCCAGCATCACCAGTTCACCGTTCCAGCCGGCGGGCACGTCCAGGCGCCAGCGTGCGCCCTGCAGTTCGCCGCTGGAGGTGCGCGGCGTGGCTGCGGGCGCGGCAGACAGCAGGGGGTGCGGCAGCAGCAGGGCAAATGCCAGGGCGAGTCGGTGGAGCGTGCGTGTCCTGGGCATCGCTGGGGCGGGTGTGGTTGGCATTGGCTTTGCCCCTCGGTGCGATCAATTGCCGGCTTGCCGGCAGGATGTGTCGCTTGTATAGCGCCGCCCCGGCACGGCGGCCAGTGCCGCGCACAGCAGGGTCGAATCCGATACGATCTGGCATATCTGTCTCCTTTCGTTTGACCTGGAGTCCCGTCATGGCCGATCGTCTCGCCATCCTGCTCGAACGCTTCGCAGTCACCGCCTCGGTGTTCCATGCCGGCGCGCTGTGTGGCATCAACAGTCTCGAAGGAGAGGGCGAGGCCGGCCAGCTGCATCTGGTGCGGCGCGGTCCATTGCAGGTCAGCCATGGCGGGCAGACGGTGCAGGTCGATGTTCCCAGCCTGCTGCTGTATCCGCGCCCGATGCCGCACCGCTTCCATACCGATCCCCAGCACGGCGCCGACATGGCCTGCGCCAATCTCCATTTCGAAGGTGGCAGGCTCAACCCGATCAGTGCGGCGCTGCCCGATTTCATCTGCCTGCCCTTGGCCGATCTGTACGGCGGCCATGCCGCCCTGGAGCTGCTGTTCGAGGAGGCATTCGAGCAACGTTGCGGTCGAGCGGTGATGGTCAACCGCCTGTTCGAGGTGGTGATGATCCAGGTGCTGCGGCAGCTGATGGAGGGGGGCGAGATGCGCGGCGGCCTGTTCGCCGGGCTCGGCCACCCACGCCTGCGGTTGGCGCTGGTGGCGATGCATGAGGCACCGGCCCAGGCCTGGACACTGGAGGATCTGGCTGACGTTGCAGGCATGTCACGCAGCGTGTTCGCCGCCAGTTTCCGCGAGGCCATGGGAACCACCCCCGGGCATTATCTGCAGGGGTGGCGGGTCGGCCTGGCGCAGCAGGCGTTGCGCCAGGGCCGACCGTTGAAACGGATCGCCGACGAGGTCGGCTATGGCAGCGAGGCGGCGTTGTCGCGAGCGTTCAAGGCGCACACCGGGCAATCGCCACGGCAGTGGCGGGGGCAGGCGCGCGTCGCTGCCGGTTGAGTGTCACCCCAGCGCGAGCCGGGTCAGCTTCATGCCGGCGAACAGCCCGGCCAGGCCCAGGGCTACCGAGCCGCCCGCGTAGAGTGCGGCCAGGCCATGCTGGCCCCGCTGCAGCAGCAGGCCGGTTTCCAGGGAAAAGGTGGAGAACGTGGTGTAGCCGCCAAGAATGCCGGTGGCCAGCAGCAGGCGCAGTTGCGGCGAGGCGCCGTTGCGCAGGGCAAATGCCTCCACCACCACACCCATCAGCAAGGCGCCGCTGATGTTGACCAGAAAGGTCGACCAGGGCCACGAACTGCCGACGGCGACGCGGGCGCCGATCAGATTGCAGGCGTGACGTAGACAGGCGCCGACACCGCCGCCCAGGAATACCAGCACATAGTTGTTCAACGTCTGCATTGCTTGCCTCGAGTGCGTGTTCGCAGGTTCGACGGCGTACGCAATGGCGGGCAATGCCTGCCATCGACGAACGCCGGGTTCGTCGCAGCAGGAGCCATCAGCCATCTCAGGCGGTTATCGGGGGAGCCCCATCCCCATCGGCAGCCATGCTACCAGCGCGCGATGGGTCAGGGCAGGGCAGTCATCACCACGCGTGCGACCTTGCCGCGGCTGACGCCCTCCATCAGCAGGTCATGGGCCATCAGCCCCAGCGTGGCCTCACGCCGGTAGCCGACCTCCAGGCCTCGCTCGGCAAGGATGTGGGCGACCAGCTCATAGGCCGCTTGCCAGACATCCAGATGGGCTTCGCTGGGCATGTGCATGTAGGCCGTGCCGCGTTCGCCGACACCCCGTCCCAACGGGCCGAACAGCAGCTCCCGCGGGTCCAGCTTCACCGCATCGGCGATGCGGAACAGCTGTTCGGCTTTCACGTGGTTGGCTTTGACGTGGTCGTTGAGCCAGTTGCTGACCGTTGCCGTCGTCGTTTCGGCGGCACGCGCCAGGTCGGCCGGGCGTGCATGCCCGGCGTCCTTCATGGCGACCGCGAGTCGTTGTCCAAGAGTATTCATCTATGCAAGCCAGCTTAACGCGTGGAATCGAAAGAGGCCTTGGCGCAAGAATAAGTTTGATGATGAAAGGGATCGAAAATGGACGAATTCTGGAGCAAGCGGCAGGTCCGCACGCGGCTGGGCTTTTCCACCGACGCAGAGCTCGCCAAGCTGTTTGGAATCAGCAGATCCGCTGTCTCGCAATGGCCCAGAGGCTTTCCCATTCCGCCGCTGAGGCGCTACATCCTGCAGCAGCGGTACCCGGCGCTGTTCCCTCTGGATAAGGACCCGAACGATGAAACCGCATGAGATGCGTCCAAGGCTGTCGCAGACAGACCGCTAAGGTCAATTTGCTAAGCATGCTTAGCAATATAGGCAGAATCGATCGCCCCCGCTCGCAGCGATGGCCTGATCTGTGATGGGCACCCGGGTTCGTTGGCGAGCAGTGTCGACATCGGCACGGAGATTCCCGATCCCCTTCGTCACGGCCTTTCATGAACGATTAATAATTTCAATCGCGAAAGTCGTGCCATGTAATTGACGTGTCGTGAAATCTATGACTAATTGGCATCAACCGGTTGTGAAGGCCGGGAGTCTTTCAGTAGCTCGCAAGTGAATTGGTCGACCGTCAACGATGCAGAACAAGTCAAACGGAGGTCGTATGGAATACGGCATGCATGGCTTGGCTGAACGGGTACGCCGCGAACTGGAAGCCAGTTATCACAAACACGGATGCGGTCCGGCGTTCTGGGATACCTACCAGCAGGTGCTTGATCGTCTGGTTCCGCAGGGGACCGGGCGGACCGATGTCACCAACGAAATGGCGCTGATCATCGAACAACTGGGCATCGTCCGTCGCGCCCAGCTGGTACCGCCGCGCCCGGGCGACCCGGGCTGACTCAGAACAGGCGCCAGACGCCACAGGCCAACAGCGCCAGCAGCATCGATGCGAGGACAGTGGTGCGGGGGCGCCACCACCGGCGCGGCTGGCCTGCCATCACCTGCGGGCTGCAATAGCGCACCAGGCCGGGACCGAAGCCCGCCTGATGCTGCTGCCGGGTGCAGGCTTCCAGACAGGCGCCGCAGGCCAGGCAATCGGCCTGTGGACCATGGCGGATGTCCAGTTGCATCGGGCAGGCGCGTACGCAGGCCATGCAATCGATGCAGTCGCCCAGCCGATCCGCACTGAAGGTCGGCATCGGTCCGGCCAGCAGTGGATGTGCGGCACGGAAAACGTAGTCCTGCGCGGTGGTCGGGTCGAGCAGGCCACGACCGCGCCCGAGCACACCGCCCAATGCCGGCGGGCGGGCGCCGCGTGGCTCGCCACGGCGTGGGTCATACAGCATGCGCGGGGTGTGCGGGTCGGTCAGCAACGGCTGCATGCGCGCGAACGGACAGAGCGATCGGCACACCTGTTCGCGCAGGAACCCGGCGTTGCCCCAGGTGGCGCCGGCATAGAACAGCACCCAGAAGGTCTCCCAGCCGCTCCAGCTGCCATCGAACGCGCCGGCGACCAGTTCGCGGATCGGACTGAACAGTCCTACGAAGGTGATTCCGGTCCACAGCGACAGCAGCAACCAGACCACGTGGGTGAGCGGCCGCGCTGCCTGCGCGGGCAGGACGCGGGCCAGGGCCTGCGCGATCCCATCGAAGGCCCGTGTCCACAGTGTCTGTGGGCAGGCATGCCCGCACCACACGCGGCCGGCCAGATGGGTGAGCAGGGCCAGACCCACCGCCATCACCGCCAGCAGGCCCAGCAGCACGCCGATGTCATCCGGCCACAGGGTCCACGCGAACAGGTCGAAGCGGCGCGCGTTGAGGTCCAGCAGCAGGGCCTGCCGCCCATTCCATTGCAGCCACGGCAGGGCATGGAACAGGATCAGCAGTGCCAGGCCCAGCGCACGGCGCCAACGCCATGGGTGCGGTGGCGGGCTAGTGGCGACGCTCATCCCAGTGGCTCCTCATCCTCTTCGCTCGGCATCGGCCGCAGCAGGTAGCCGGTCACCGCGCTGGAAAGTGCGGTGACGGCCCAGAACATGAAGAACCCTGCGGTGTAGCCCAGCTCACGGCTGATGGCCGTACCCGGGAAGCTGATTGCCTGCAGCCGCAGTGGATCGACGAAGGCGAAGAGCACCACGCAGGCCAGGCCGGCGGCGATGAAGCTGGGCCACAGGACTGCGCCCCACTGCTGGATACGCCGCTGGCGGCTGGAAAACGGTGTGTTCATGCGGGTTCGGGTTGAAGAAGAGGGCGGCGCGTATACTTCGCCGTGGTTGGCGCAGCATCCGCAGGGCATGCTTCCTGCAAGCGTGCCAGCCTAGGTGCGCCCCCGTGCGCTGACATTGATCTGGATCAACAGTAGTGGTGGCGGCCTGCGGCACACTGCCGATCCGCATTTGGTGCCCTGATGAACGCAACGCCCAAGACCGATATTCCCGTTGCTTCACCAGAGCTGTGCAGCGAGGAGGAAGTGACCCGGCTGGTTCACGATTTCTACGCGCGCGTGCGTGACGAGGAGCGACTGGGGCCGGTGTTCGAAGGTCACGTGAAAGACTGGCCGGAACACCTCGCCCAGCTCGTGGATTTCTGGTCGGCGATGCTGCGCGGGACGCGCCGGTTCAAGGGTTCGCCGATGTCCAAGCACATGGCGATCGATCTGGAAAAGGATCTGTTCGACCGCTGGCTGGTGCTGTTCCACATCACCACGGCGGAATGCAACAACCCGCCGATGCAGGCGCTGGCCGACGATGTGGCCGCCCGCATCGCCGAAACCTTCTGGCGCCGCTACCAGATGCTGCGCTGGCCGCAGGTCATGCTGCCGGTGCTGGGCGCCCCCGCCAAGGATTGATCTGGGTCAAGGCGCACCGCCTGGCTTGGCGCGATGCTGGCGCCATGGACACGTTCTCTCCCGCTGCCGGTGGCCTGGCCTGGACCTTCGATCCCGATCTGCTGCGCCGGCATGACCGGCCCGGCCCGCGCTACACCTCCTATCCCACCGCACCGCACTTCCACGACGGCTTTGATGCACCCGCGCTGCGCCAGGCGATCGCCGACAGCAACCCGCTGGCGCGTGCGTTGTCGTTGTACGTCCATGTGCCGTTCTGCTCCAGCCCCTGCTTCTACTGCGGCTGCAACCGGGTGATCACCCGCGACCGCGGGCGTGGCCACAGTTACGTGTCACGCGTGCTGGCCGAGGCAGACCTTCTGGCACCGCAGTTCGCCGACGGCCGTGAAGTGATCCAGCTGCACCTCGGCGGTGGCACACCGAATTTCCTGGATGCCGATGCGATGACTGCGCTGGTCGAAGGCCTGCGCCGGCGCTTCGATTTCAGCGATTCATCGCAGCGTGATTTTTCCATCGAACTGGACCCGCGTTTCATCGATACCAGTGACGTGGCGATGCTGGCCCGGCTCGGCTTCAACCGCGCCAGCCTGGGTGTGCAGGATTTCGACCCGCAGGTGCAGGAATCGATCAACCGCGTGCAGGGCGTGCGGCAGACACTGGACATCCTGCGCGCGTGCCGCGACAGCGGCATGCGTTCGGTCAACGTCGATCTGATCTACGGCCTGCCTGGGCAGAGCTTGGAGGGCTTCGGCCGTACCCTGGAACTGGTGCTGGCGCTGCGTCCGGATCGACTGGCGGTGTACGGCTATGCGCATCTGCCACACCTGTTCCGCGCGCAGCGGCAGATCGACGAAAGCCGCATGCCTTCGCCGGAAGACAAGCTCGCGCTGCTGGGCCTGGCGGTGGAGCGCCTGTCCGCAGCCGGCTACCAGTACATCGGCATGGACCACTTCGCATTGCCGGAAGAGGATCTGTCGCGTGCCCAGCGCGCCGGCCAGCTGCATCGCAACTTCATGGGCTATACGACCCATGCCGACACCGATCTGCTTGGCCTCGGCGTGAGCGCGATCAGCCACATCGGTGCCACCTACAGCCAGAATCCGCGCGACCTGCCGTCGTGGGAGAGCGCAGTGGACCAGGGGCAACTGCCGGTCTGGCGCGGCGTCGCGCTCAGTGCCGACGACGAGCTGCGTGCCGAGCTGATCCAGCAGTTGATGTGCCAGGGTGAAGTGGACGGAACGTCACTGGCGCAGCGCCATGGCATCGACTTCGAGGCCTACTTCGCCGAAGACCTGCAGGCCGTGCAGCGTCTGCAGCAGGATGGCCTGGCCGAGTACCGCGACGGCGTGGTGCGCACCAGCGAGCCCGGACGGCCGTTGCTGCGCCTGCTGGCGATGTGCTTCGATCCCTATCTGCGTGTCGCCCAGGAGCAGCCTCGCTACTCGCGGGCGATCTGAGCGCAGGCCTCAGCGCTTGCCGACGCCGCGTTCGGGATGCGCGCGGCCATGCCGCCGCTGGAGGTGGTGGTCCAGTTGCCGTTGAGATCGCGCACGCTGGTCGAGTAGGAGCCATCGCTGTACTCGGTGCGCCACCTGCCGCTCAGGTCACGCTTGCTGACCGAGTAGGCGCCGTTGCTGTACTGGGTGCGGATGTTGCCGTTGAGGTCCGTGCTGCTGTTGGAATAGCTGCCATCACTGTGGGTGGTGCGCTTGCGGCCACTCAGATCGGTGGTGGTGGTCGAACGGCTGCCGTTGCTGTGCTCGGCGATCACGCGGCCGGACAGATCGCGCTTGATGCGGCTGGACGATCCGTCGCTGTTGCGGATATCCCGGCTTCCGTCGAGGTTGTGGTGGCTGTTCGAACGGCTCTGCGCCAATGCGGGTGCGGTGGCCTGGGCGAGCAGCGTGACCAGTGCATGCGATGATGCGAGCCATATCCACTTCATGGGTGGTCGAGTGGGCAATCGAGAGCGCTCTGAGAACGGAGCGGGTTGATCCGCTAGAGGAATACAGTTCCACTTTTGCCCAAGCCGTCACCGCAACCTGGAGTCCCAATGAGGCGGAAAGGCTCGAGAAGCTTGCGTCCAAGTTCCCGGAACTGATGACCTATGAGGAATCAAGACTGTGGCGAGTACTTATTGAGACAACGGAGCTTCTAGATGCATTTAGCAAAAGGAAGCAGCTCGACATGCTGCTGGTCAATCGGGAATGGGAGAAGCTCAAGCCTCTTCTGCTTGAGGCTGCTGACCAACCGGTCTTGATCGGCCTAACTCGCGATCAGTTGATCGAAGCGGTTGTTGACATAGTTCCATTCTAAGCGCGCTTTCGTCGTCGAAGGTGTATTGGGGGACAGCAACGAAACACCTAGTGCTGAGGGTCCCTGACGTCGGCATGGGCAACTGGCACCGCGCGCTACCGCTTCTACGAGCCGCGCTGTTGTAGCCTCTCCGTGCCGTGTCAACCGGCTGGAACGGTTTGTCAGGATTTTCCGGGCTTCTACGATTCTTCTGGGTGGTCCATAGTTGACGAAAAGGACGCAGGAATACTAATGGAAAAGCTGTGCTCACTTGATTGGCCGACCTTGTCGGCGTTCGCATTCGTGTTCTTGACCGTTGTTGCTTCGACGTATTTGACGATTAGATATCAGAATCGAGCCACAGCCAGTCAGCTCAAGATTGCTGAGGACGCAGGTAGGCGCCAGATCCAACTCGCGGATGAGGCAGGGCAGCGGCAGATCACACTTGCGCATGAAGCAGCGGCCCGCGAGCAAGAGAAGCTCCGCGCGGAGGCGATTGCCGCTAGTCGACGCGTATGGATCAACAATCTCCGTGACGAAACGTCTAATTTCATTGCGGAAACGTATGGGATGTGGGATCTCCATCTGCAGAAGATTGGACGCGCAGAGGTGCTCCAAGCCATGGGGGACTCTGCATTTGCTATGGAAGAACTTGGTCAGTGGTCTATCCGCTACGGCATCGTGCTAACGGCAATGGAGAGAAGTAGGGCCAAAGTTGCTCTTCTTTTAAATCCAAATGAGGATGCCTCAAAAGAGCTGCTAGCTGCTATGGATGACTCGATGCGTGCACTCACGGAGAAGAAGAATCCCAAGCAGGAGAACTCGCGTGTGATCGCGCTTCTGCAGCCAGTGCTGAAGTCTGAATGGCGCAGAGTGAAGGCTCTTGATCTGGCATAGTTTCTGAAATTGTCTGTGCAAGTCGCATCGAGACGATCGGAAATTAAACGACCACCAAAGGAGACGCTTGGAATGAGTTATAACCTCTTCATCGCGTACGACCTCATGCGGCCAGGTCAAAGCTACGACGCAGTTCGCGACGCAATAAAGTCACTCGGACGTTGGCATCAGTTCCAGTACTCACTCTTCTACGTGAACACTGAGCACACCCCGGAAATGGCGTATGCCCTGGTGCAGGCAAAGATGGATGCGAACGATAGGCTCGCCGTCATCGACGCGCAGGCAGGCATCGTCAGTGATTGGGATCGGCCGCCGATCAACGCCATCAACTCCATCTGGTTTCAGCCATAGCCTGACGGTGCGGCAAACACGGGGCGGCCGCGCGTGACCACAGAAAAAACCCCGCCGGAGCGGGGTTCGTGTAGGCTGTTTGCGACTCTTAGAGGCCAGCTGCCTTGGCGAGGATCGGCCCGAGGTATTGCTGGACAATCCACCAAAGCGCCCCCCCAGTTGGGATCAAAACCCCGGCAACCGCAACCCACATCTGAAGGGTGGTAGGCGTGTGGGTCTGTCGCTCTTTGACAGTAGCGACATCGCCAGACACTCTGCGGAATTCGCCATTCACATCATTTCCGAAGACCCGAAGTGCTTCGTTGATCGACTTGAGCTCAGACTTGATCTCAGACACATCCCGTTGGATGTATTCGACAGTGGCTTCAAGTTTGGCGACACGTGCTTCCATACCACCATCATGGGGTGGACCGCCTCCGCTCGCAACTTGGTCAAAGTCGCCAGCGTTATCTGCGGTTACAGATCGAAGAGAGTTGCCCTTATGCATCATCGTCCTCTGATTCAGCTTGGCGCTTTTCCATCCAAATGCTAATTGCACGAAGCGTAAAGCTCTTTACATACCCGCAGTTGTCGCAGTTGACGACAGCAATGGCCAAGTAGCTGGACACCTCATCCTCGTCATCTTCCCGAACATCAGGTGAGATCGCAGGGATCACCATGAACTCGCCGTTGCCTGGCGAAAGAACCACACGCCAGAAGTCATGCCCGCACTCTGGACATGGTGGAGTATCTGTCACGTCCTCTAGGAACTCTTGAACCACGGTGCGACTTATCTTGAGATTGCGATAGTGCACGCTCGAATCTTTTTTGTACCTCTTGAAACGGCTCATTAGTCAGCCCATCTGCCAATCCAGTGGACACGGCCCAAGACCGTGATCGGTTCCCGCTTCGAGTCCATCCGCCGTGGCTTCTGCCAGTTTTGATCGCCCTTGGGGTTGTCGCTTGTGAAGAATACCTTGCCCTCTAGCGTCATGGCACGCCTCACCCCTTGCGCTTGGCTTCTACTGTCTAGCCAGCTGACCACGTACATGCCGCCATCGACGGCCTCAGTATCTGAGGTGTCCAGCAGGACAGAGTCCCCATCGGATATGAGTGGCTCCATCGAGCGGCCTTGGGCGTAAAAGACCGCAAGGGGCCGCGTAAGAAGTCCCCTCCGTCGCAGTAAAGACTTCCGGAACTTCATGGCGTTTGCCTGGGCGTACTCGTCGGCTTCCGGGCCGTCCTGCAGCCCAACAGTCTGCGGTAGGGCTAGAACCTCCACGTACTCGTCGGTCGATGTCGAAGGTGGGTTGAATTGCTGCTCTGGTAGATCGCCCCTGATGTCCGTGTCCTCGATTCCCAAGGCAAGGCAGAACGCCTTCAGCGTTCGATAGTTCATCGGGATACGGCCATTGAGGTACTGGCTTATTGCGCCCTGAGTGATGCCAAGCTCCTCAGCCATCTTGGTTTGCGTCAGGCCTAGACCAGGCGCACTTTGTTTCCAAGACTCCTGAAGCCGCATGGCGGCTGCCACATCTTCAGGAGTCGGCTTGGCACTTCGGGTCGTCTTCATATAAGCAACGCTACTTAATGGTCTATAGACTATCAAGTAGGGGCCCTATTGCCATCCGCTATTAGTGGCACTAATATTGCGGCATGGACATTGCTACCTACCGCCAATCGAAGGGATTGACCCAAGCGGGCCTTGCGAGGCTCTTGACGGAATCTGGGTCGCCCGCACCCAAGGCGCTGATCTCCAAGTGGGAGACCGGCGAGGTCATTGTCCCGCCAGCAAGATGGCGGACGATCGAGCAACTGACTGCGGGAGAGGTGACGCGCCAAGAACTACGGCCGGACATCTTCTCGAGCCGAAGAAGCTAGCAGTACAGCGCGGCAAACGAACTGGCAGGAGGCCGGTCGAGAGGGCAGGGAGCAGGCGTACATCCACCGCGAGGTAGTGGCCGCGGTGGTGTCTGGCGCGATCAGCGGACGCCCTTATGGCGTCCATCGTCCAGATACGACGAAGCCCCCGCTGTCGACGAAGCCCCCGCTGTCGGGCAGACAGTTGCGGAGGCTTCGTTCAGAGCGAGGCCACTATGCCACACCACGAATCCGATGCAAACCTGCATAAGCGGGGGCTGCGCGCCTACGCCGAAGTCATGCAGGACGCCCTGCAGAGCATACAGGAGCGCCACGCTAGGCCCCTTGTGCGCCTGCAGGAGCGCCTTTCCGGCGGGAGAATCGCCGTCGAGATCTATGATCGCTCGCGCCCCGGTGACGAGCCCACCTACGACTTCTACTGCTCAGGTCCCCAGCAAGCGCTGGAATGGATCCAGCAAATGTCCGGCAAGCGCTGGATCACCACCGAGCACCTTGGCGCCTTCGCGACGTTGATGCTGACTGCTTTCCCGGAAGTGTCGGGAGCGTCGGTATGAGCGTCCAGGCAATGAAGTGGGTGCTGGACCAGCAAATTGCGACGGAGTCCATCTCGCGGCACGTACTTTTGTGCCTGGCCAACTATGCCGACAAGGACGGCAGGAACGCGTTCCCCTCTGCTCGGCGGCAAGGCTCCTGTCGGCTGCCCCCATGAAACAATCATTGCGGCATACCACAAGGAGCTGCCGAACTGTCCGGTCGTCCAGGCATGGAGCGATAGCCGGAAGACCCACCTGCGCGCGCGCTGGAAGGCTGATCCAGAAAGGCAGACCGTCGAGTGGTGACGTGGTCTGTTCGAGTGGATGAAAGACAGTGACTACCTCATGGGGAAGGTCAACAGCTTCCAGGTTTCGCTGCCGTGGCTGATCAAGTCCGAAGAGAACCTGCTGAAGGTGATCGAAGGCACGTACCACAACAACCGCAAAGAGGGGCAGGGCTGATGCGCTTTGCCCCCAACCTGCCGCCGCACAGCGTCGAGGCGGAGCAGGCCGTACTAGGTGGGCTGATGCTATCCCCCGAGGCGTGGCCACTAGTGTCGGACACACTGTCAGCCGAGGACTTCTACCGCCATGACCATCGTCTGATCTTCGAATCGATCCGCACCTTGGCCGAGAAACAGCGCCCCTTCGATGCCGTCACCATCGGCGAGTGGTTCGAGTCGCGCGGCAAGCTGGACCTCGTCGGCGATGGGTACTACATCACCGAACTGGCCAGCACTACGCCATCGGCCGCGAATGTAGCCGCGTATGCCGAGATCGTGGTTCAGTACGCGGGCCGGCGGCGGTTAGCTGACGTGGGCCGAAAGGCAGTGGACTCGGCCCACCAACAGGACGGGCGCGAATTCCCCGAGATCTTGGCGGAGCTGACGCAGGACATCGCAGGGCTGCAGCCAACCCAGCGCGGTGGGCTCCGGCAGGCCGGGGAAACCATGTACGGGTGGTACAAGCGGTGGGAAGACCGCTATCACTCCGGCGGAGGCCTAACGGGGCTGGAAACGCCCTGGGCTGAATTCAACCGGGTAACGCATGGCCTGCAGCCGTCCACGGCCTACCTCATCGCCGGCCGGCCGAGTATGGGCAAGAGTATCGCGGCGCTGAACGTTGCGGTGTTCTGCGCGCTCAACGGAATTACCGTCGGGCTGTTCAGCCTCGAGATGAGCATCGATGACTGCCACGACCGCAATGTCGCGTGCGTCGGCAAGATTCCGCACGAATGGGTCACCAGGCCAAGGCATTCCGGTGAGGACAGCGAGATCTGCCAAAGTCGGATTACGCCGGCGATTCGCGACCTCAAGGCGGCACCTCTGTACATCGATGACACCGCCTCCTTGAACGTCCGGCAATTCGAGGCCCGTGCCCGGCGAATGCACCAGCTCAGACCGCTGCAGCTGCTGGTGATCGACCACATCCACGACTTCGACGTCGATCCGCGCATGGCCCGCTTTGAGTACGGTCGAATCCTGCAGAAGGGCAAGGACCTGGCCAAGGAGTGGAAAATTCCGCTCGTTGCTCTGGCGCAGTTGAATCGAAGCGTCGCCGGTCGGACCGACAGGCGCCCAACCCTGTCTGACCTCCGTGAATCCGGGGAGCTGGAACAGAAGGCCGACGTAGTGGTGCTCCTGCATCGTGAGGACTACTACGACACGCCTGAGCAGCAGACCCATTTGCGGGGCATCGTGGAGATGCACTTTGGGAAGGGGCGAAACATCCGCGCCGGCGAACGGATCGCCGGAGGAGTATCGGTGGATTGATCGCGCGCTGTCCGACCTCTACCGGCAAAACATGGTGCGGGCGCTGGTCATGATCGAGGAGTTCACCGGCCGCGGTAGCCAGGCCAGGCGAGCGGAGGCGGTGGCAAAGAAGCTGGGCGGAGCGTTCACCAAGTGGCAGTACCGGAAGGAGCTGGACAAGGGTTTGGCGTTCATGGAGGCGCGGCGCGCATGAGGAGTCTGACCTTGGCACAGGCCGCACGCGATGCGGTGTACCTGTGCGCCGCCTGCGGCGCCGATGGGGTAGTCCGAATCAGTGTGACCCGAAGCCCGGAGGGCAGCATCCGTCGCTGGCCCAACGTGGTTGCAGCGCAGTGGGCGTGGGTCGGTAGCGAGTCGAGGGCAAAGTTGGTGGTGCGCCGGCTCCGCCGCCAGTGGGTAGCGCGCCACGTCGTCGGAGAGGGCTATAGCTTCGACTACGCGGCGGAGGGTGCCGCCTTCCGGGATGGTCTCAACCAGGCATTCCTCGACACCGTGCGTAGGTGCGCCAAGTGGGAGAAGCTTGGGCCCAATGCAATTCGTCTACTCAGATCACGCACCGGCTTTGCCGGCCGGCACGCGCAGTAAGATATACGACGTCCATCCTTCAGACGGGCGTAATATCAGGGTGAAGTGGGGACGTAGTGTGCGATCGCGACACCACTCAGGACTTCCGTTGCCGCCTCCGAGAACCCGCTACCTGCGTGGACAACAAAATCGGCTTCGCCAAGGCCGAGTTCTCGGAGCCGTTGAGGAAGGTTACTTTTGCTGCTCGAAAATTGGGCGATCAGCAGCTCGGTCAGCTTCACCTTGCTTTCGCCGGGATGCCCAATGAGAACGAATGCGGCGGCTTCCAGCGCTGCCTGACGACCGACACGGTCAACGAAGTTCCAGCGGTAATCTTGCTGCGTCATGTTACAAATCCTCAGATGAGCCAAAGGTAATCCTAATGCGGACGAGTTTCCGTGGCTTGCAGTTTGGCCGTCCCACAGAATCTTCTTGACGGTTGCCAATCTGGTGGTGCAGTTCTCGGCAAGGTGGGGAGAGTCCCATCAAAACGGCTCGCCAATCGGTGGGCCGTTTCGTTATGAGCTGTGACCATGCGTAATAGGAGTGGCTTTGCCGGTGTCTAAGCAGACCACCGGCGTAGCTTGCTACCTACTTCGGGGTATCTCGCTTCGCAATAGCGTCGCGTGCGCCCTGAGGAAGTTGTGTGTAAAGCTCCTCCAGCTGCTTCGGAGCAGCGATTCTGAGTTGAACGATGGTGTTGATCATCTCGAACATCGTCCAAGCCATATCTGGCGTATCGCCCAAGTCTAGTTCACCCGGATGCACAGCGTTGTTGCCCACTACCCTGCAGTAGTCCAGCGCCTGTTGAACGATTTCGGGAAGTCCCGCTGCGACTAAGGCCTTGATATCGACATTTATGTTCTCACCTGGCATGCCGAGATGCTTCATTAATTTCTGTACCGCGAGGCGTAACAGGGCAGCTGCACCTCTTGCCGAAAGTGCGAGTATTGAGGCAGCTTCGACGTAGTCAGCCCGCACGTCATCGGGCATGAACTCGTTGGGTGGCGGCGTGCCATAGGAAGACGGGATGAGAAGACGGCCATGCACTGCGTGGTTGTCATGCCAATAGCAGTCCTTGTCACAATGCTCGCAGCGCGATCTCCAGATTTCGGAGACAGATGCCCAGTTCGGGCCTAAAGGCAGGTGGTGAAATTCCTGCCGAGCAAAGACTTCGCAGTGTGGACAGTGGTACTGCCCTTGTCTGAAGACTGGCGGGTAATACTTGTTCATATTGTTCCCCCTTTTGTGCAAGTAGTTTCGCTCATGGAGCGGGCCTTAGGAAGGTCGGTCTCCATGTGTTCTTGCCGGTTAATTTTCCTGTACTAGCCAATATGCTGGATGAAAAGTCATGGCACAGATCACTCCCCAGCAGGCTGGCGGCGTGAACGTCGTGGCCTTCCTCGATATGCTGGCCTGGTCCGAAGGTACGGACAACGATAAGTAGCCCACCAAGGACCGCGGCTATGACGTGATCGTTGGCGGCCAGCTGTTCGAGGGCTACGCCGATCATCCGCGAGTCTTGGTGGCCCTGCCCAAGCTGGATATCCAGTCCACAGCCGCCGGCCGCTACCAGCTGCTGCGCCGCTACTACGACTCGTACAGGAAGACGCTGGGCCTGAAAGAGTTCTCGCCGAGTTTCTTGGATAGCCGCTATATGGCTTCCGCTCGACTGTCGTGGAAATGGACCTCTCGGTGCCCGGTCCTGTCGCGGATCTTCCGCCAAAGTGCGTCCCGTATGCTTGCCTTAAGCTGAAACACTGGTCCGAATCTCAAGGGGAGTGCCCTCAGGATTTCGCATGCTCGCCGGCTAAGCGGAACGTCCCGTGCGCCACCGTTCTTAGTCTTCGGCAAGTGCACATACTGCTCAGATAGATGCACGTTCGGCCATGTAAGCGACAGAATTTCGCCTGATCGCATAGCGGTTTCGAGGGCGAGCAAGAAGGCCAAACCCGTCCGTTGGGTTGCAGTCTCCCCAAATAGGCCCTTATGTAGGCCAAACGCTGTGACCAAGTCGGCCTCCTCGGTGGGGGACACACGTCGCGCCCGACCCTTGGGCTGCTGGGGCCAACGAACATCAGACATCGGATTCTGCTTGATCCACTTCCACTCGCGGCGCGCTGTCTCAAACACGGACCGCATCAGGTTCATATCCCGGGCAACCGTTCCAGGTTTGACCTGCTTAAGCCTTCCATTCCGCCAAGCGATGATGTCCGAGGCATCAATTGCGGCAATACGCCGATCCATGAGTGGTAACGATCGTTCCCAAGCAGCAATGCGTACAGACTCCCACCGCTCCCCAGCTCGCTTGGGCGCCTCTTCCTTGACGCAGCGACCCATGGCTTCACGGAGCGACTTGTCAGGCAGCTTCCCGCCTTGCAACTCAGCCTCGCGCTCAAGAGCCCACTTCGCAGCTTCCTGCTTCGTTTGTTTGGTAGTGGAGTCGCGAACGCCGGCCACGTACACCTGTTCGCGCCACTTGTTCCCTGATCGTTGGATGCTGGCCATGGCCGCATCATATGGGGAAATTTTGGGGAGAGTAGCCGGGCAAGTCCGGGCGTATCGGGGTGAGTGCGGATTCTTTGACGCGTCTAAATGGCTGATTTTGTGTCGATTCGTGGCGAATCGTTGTGGGCGCGTAGGCTCCCCAAAACATGCAGTGGTGCCCGGAGCCGGAATCGAACCGGCATGGGGTTTCCCCCGGCGGATTTTAAGTCCGATGCGTCTACCAGTTTCGCCATCCGGGCCTGCAGCGCGCGCCGATTGTAACGGAATCGCCGCCGCTGCCGCCGGCTAACGCTGCTTTTACGCAGTCGGGCGCGGGGCTGGGTACAGTCCGCCAACGTTTCCGGGAATGGCGATATGCGTGCACGTGGCAAGCGATGGATCGGATGCAGTGCCGTGCTGGGGCTGATGCTGGCGATAGGCCCGGCCGCCGCGCAGCAGGCACCAGCGTCCACTGGCCCGGTGGTGGACATGGACACGGTGCAGGTGACCGGTGAACAACCCGGCCCCGGGCTCTGGAAGGTGACCGCTCCACAGGGGCATGTGCTGTGGATCCTGGGAACGGTCTCGCCGTTGCCAAGCGGCGTGCAATGGCGCTCGGATGAAGTCGAACGGACCATCGCCGGTGTCGACCATGTGCTGGGCGATCCGGGTTTCAGCCTCGATGCGAAGATCGGTGTGTTCAAGGGCCTGACCCTGCTTCCGCTGGCGATGAAGACCGCTCGCGATCCGCAGGGGCGCACGCTGGATCAGATCCTGCCGGCGGCAACGTACGCACGCTGGCTGGGGCTGAAACAGACCTACATGGGCAATGACCGTGGCGTGGAAAAGGACCGTCCGCTGGTGGCCTCCGGTCGCCTGTACCAGGCGTTCCTCAAGCGCAACGGCCTGCGTGACGGCAAGCAGGTGAAGGAAGCGCTCGGGCGCGCCTACAAGGCCCGCGATCTGACGCCGGAAGATGTGCAGGTGAAGCTGAAGGTCGACGACATCCGTGGCACGTTGAAGGAACTGCAGGCCACCGAAGTCGATGACCGTGCGTGCTTCGAACGCACGCTCGACACCGTGGAATTCCAGGCGCCGGTGTTGCGTGAGCGGGCCAATGCCTGGGCACTCGGCGATGTCGCCGCACTGCGTCGGCTGTCGGGCTCGGCGATGGCCCAGACCTGCCGCGAACTGCTGCAGGATTCGGCCTTCGTGCGCAGGCGTGGCTGGAGCGACATGCCACAGCAGGTGCGCACACGCTGGCTGCAGGGCGTGGATGCGGCGCTGACCCATCACGCTGGCACGTTCGCGACGGTGCCGGTCAGCCTGCTGCTGGGCGAAGGCTATCTGGATGCGCTGGTGCAGCGCGGCTACCAGGTCGAGGCGCCGCCGGAATAGCCAACGCTTGAAGTCCTCGTGCTTCCTGTCATATTCCTCTGCACTCAGGAGGGGAGTGATGGACATGCCGTTGCATGCGTACGCCTATGTCAGCACGGCCAGGGAGGGACTGGACGTGCCTGAGCTCGATGCGCTGCTGGCCGATGCGACCGCGTTCAATCGCATGGCCGGAGTGACCGGAGTGCTGATGTTCGATGGCAGCCGTTTCCTGCAGTACATCGAAGGTCCGCGGGATGGTCTGGCCTCGGTGCACGCGCGCATCAGCAACGCGCGGCGCCACGGCAGCGTCGTCCAGCTTGCCGCAGGCCCGATCGCGACCCGCTGGTTCCCGCGCTGGACGATGGCCAACCGGCATGTGGATCCGGCGACGCTGGCCAGCATCGTGGCGGCCCCGTGGCATGGTTTCAGTCTGGAACAGAACCATCTGGACCACGGCTTCTGCCTGTTGCTGCGGGCCTGGACCGGGGGCCACGGCGAGCTCGAGCCGGCTGCCGTCAGCCTCGGATCCTGAGTCCGGCGTGGTCTGGCGGCGCTGCCGCGGTTAATCTTGTCGGCATGTTTGCCTGCACCCGGACCCTCGCATGACCCACTGGACACCGTCGCCAGCTGCTGGACGCCGCGCGTGAGCGCGCCGATCGGCGCAGCACAGATGCCGTCCCCGGCCATCATCGGCCTGGGGTATGTCGGGCTGCCGTTGGCGGTGGCTTTCGGCCGGCAGCTGCCCACGCTGGGGTACGACATCGACGCTGCGCGCATCGCCGAACTGGCTGGCGGGCAGGACCACACGCTGGAGATGGAGCCGGACGAACTGGCCAGCGCGTCGCTGCTGCGCTACAGCAGCGATCCGGCGCAGCTGGACGCCTGCAACGTGTACATCGTCACCGTGCCCACGCCGATCGATGCCTACGAGCAGCCCGATCTGGAGCCATTGCGCTCGGCGACGCGACTGATCGCCAGCCATCTTCGCGCCGGTGACCTGGTGATCTACGAATCCACCGTCTACCCCGGCACCACCGAAGAAGTCTGCGTACCACTGCTGGAGCAGGGCTCGGGCCTTCGCTTCAACGAGGATTTCTACTGCGGCTACAGCCCAGAGCGGGTCAGCCCTGGCGATCGTCAACGGCGCCTGGCCGACATCCGCAAGATCACGTCCGGTTCAACGCCACAGGTGGCTGCGGTGGTCGATGGCCTGTACCAGCGGATCATCACCGCTGGCACCTTCCCGGTGCCGTCGATGCGGGTCGCCGAAGCGGCCAAGGTGGTGGAGAACATCCAGCGCGACGTCAACATCGCGCTGGTCAACGAGCTGGCATTGATCTTTGACCGCCTCGGCATCGACACCCAGGATGTGCTCGACGCGGCAGGCAGCAAATGGAATTTCCTGCCGTTCCGTCCGGGGCTGGTGGGAGGCCACTGCATCGGCGTGGACCCGTACTACCTGTTGCACAAGTCCGAAAGCGTGGGCTACCACCCCGACCTCATCCATACTGCGCGGCAGGTCAACAACCGGGTGGGCGAACATGTGGCCAATCGTGTGTTGGCGATGCTGGCCGAACGCGGTCGCTCACCGGCGCACTCGCGCATCCTGGTGCTGGGCGTGACCTTCAAGGAGGACTGCCCGGACCTGCGCAACAGTCGCGCGCTGGAACTGGCCCAGCGGCTGGCCGACGGCGGCGCGCAGGTGGACGTCAGCGATCCGTGGGTGGGGCCGGCCGCACTGGCGGACGAGGGTGTGAACTGGCTGGCTGAGCCGACGGCGGGGAGCTACGACGCAGTGGTGCTGGCGGTGGCTCATGAGAGCTTCAAGGCGATGGACGATGCCCATATCCGCAGCCTGCTGGCGCCCGGTGGATTGGTCTACGACGTGAAGTCTGCCTGGCCGCGCAGCGTGGTCGACGATCGCCTGTAGGTGCTTGCGCGGTAGACTCGGGGGCAGTTGCAACCGAGGAACGCCATGCACCGGTATATCGTCTACCTGCTCGCCATCCTGATGTTTCCGATCTGCCTGTGGCTGGCCACGATCTGGCCGGCCTGGTATTGGGGCGTCGGCCTTACAGCTGCGATGGTGGCGCTGGGGACCTGGGACCTGCTGCAGAAGCGCAGCACCCTGCGCCGCAACTATCCGGTGATGGCGCACTTCCGCTACGGCCTGGAATCCATCGGCCCGGAGATCCGCCAGTACTTCGTGCAGAGCGATCTGGAGGATGTGCCGTTCTCGCGGCAGCAGCGCGCGCTGATCTACCAGCGTGCCAAGAACCAGATGGATACGGTGCCCTTCGGCACCCTGCGCAGCACCTATGCGGTGGACTACGAATGGATCAACCATTCACTGGCGCCGACCACCATCGCCAAGCACGATTTCCGCGTGCTGATCGGTGCGAACTGTGCCAAACCCTATTCGGCCAGCGTGTTCAACATCTCGGCGATGAGTTTCGGCTCGCTGTCGGCCAACGCGATCCGTGCGTTGAACGAAGGCGCGCGCCGGGGTGGTTTCTACCATGACACCGGCGAAGGCTCGATTTCGCCCTATCACCGTGAGATGGGCGGCGACCTGGTCTGGGAAATCGGCTCGGGTTACTTCGGTTGCCGCGACGAGAAGGGCGGCTTCAGCGAGGAACGCTTCGCCATCAATGCCGCGCTCGAGCAGGTCAAGATGATCGAGATCAAGCTGTCGCAGGGCGCCAAACCCGGCCACGGCGGCGTGTTGCCGGCGCCGAAGGTGACGGCCGAGATCTCGGTGACGCGTGGCGTGCCGATGGGCGTGGACTGTGTTTCTCCGTCACGCCATTCGGCGTTCTCCACGCCGGTTGAACTGCTGCAGTTCGTCGCCCGCCTGCGCGAGCTGTCCGGTGGCAAGCCGGTCGGCTTCAAGCTGGCCATCGGCCACCCATGGGAGTGGTTCGGCATCGCCAAGGCGATGCACGAGACCGGTCTGCTGCCTGACTTCATCGTCGTCGATGGCGCCGAAGGCGGCACCGGTGCGGCACCCGCCGAGTTCGTCGATCACGTGGGTGTGCCGATGCACGAGGCGTTGCTGCTGGTGCACAACACCCTGGTGGGCCTGGACCTGCGCGAGCACATCCGCATCGGCGCGGCCGGCAAGATAACCAGCGCGTTCGATATCGCCCGCACCATTGCGATGGGCGCCGACTGGTGCAATGCCGGGCGCGGTTTCATGTTCGCGCTGGGCTGCATCCAGTCGCTCAGCTGCCATACCGACAAGTGCCCGACCGGCATCGCTACCCAGGATCCGGCGCGCTGGAAGCATCTGGATGCACCGGACAAGGCCACGCGCGTGTACAGCTTCCACGAGCACACCCTGCATGCGCTGAAGGAGTTGCTGTGTGCGGCGGGCTTGAACGATCCGGCCGAGCTCGGTCCGGAACACATCCTGCGCCGGGTGTCGCCGGTCGAGATCCGTTCGCTGGCCTCGCTGTACCGCTACCTGGAGCCGGGCGAACTGCTGCACAAGGTGCCCGACCACGCGGTGTTCCATTCGTTCTGGGCCGATGCGCGCAGTGATTCCTTCCAGCCGCCGCCGAAGATCCAGGCGCTGCGGGCCAGCAAATCGCGATGAGCCGCGTTGCAGGACATGAAAAGCAGACGCATACGGAGATTGCATGCAGTTCAGGACCGGCACCAACGATGATGTAAGCACGCTGTGGGCCTTGCGAACGCGTTGCGTACGCGAGCTGTGCAGCAGCCACTATCCGCCGGAAGTGATCGCGCCGTGGTCGGCATCGCCACCGCCGGTGCAGTACTCGCGGTTGCTGGGGCAGGGCGGCTGTGTCGTCGCCGAGGATGATCGGGGCGAGGTGCTGGGGTTCGGTGTGCTCGATGCCGAGGGTAATGAGATCGACGCGCTGTTCGTTGATCCGGCTCAGGGCGGGCAGGGGGTTGGCCAGGCGCTGATGCAGCGGCTGCTGGCGATGGCCGATCCAACACGCGAGGTGGTGTTGTCGGCTTCGCTCAATGCCGTGCCGTTCTACCAGCGGCAGGGCTTTGTGGCCGAACGCGAGGAACTGTATCCGCACCCCAGTGGCGTAGCGTTGGCTTCGGTGAAAATGCGCCGGCCAGCCTGATGTGCCCGGCGCTACCGCACGTTGATCAACGCGTGGCCAACCACGCCGTTACGCCCTCTGCCGCACGCAGTCCGCTGGCATAGCACGCCGTCAACAGGTAGCCACCGGTCGGGGCTTCCCAGTCCAGCATTTCTCCCGCGCAGAACACGCCCGGCACGGCACGCAGCATCAATCCATCGTCCAGCGCATCCAGGCGCACGCCGCCTGCCGTACTTATCACCTCGGCCATCGGCCGCGGGCGCAACAGGCGCAGCGGCAACCGCTTCAATGTGGTGACTACGGCGGACAGATCGTTGCCGGCATCCTTGCCCAGCGTTTCGAATACCAGTGCGGTCTTCACGGCGTCCAGCCCAGCCTGGCGACGCAGGTGCTCGCCGAAGCTGCGGCCCTTGCGCGGCTGCGAGAGATCGGACTGCAGGCGTGCCTCGTCGCGGCCCGGAACCAGATCCAGCCACAGCGTGGCGTGGCCGTCGCGGTTGATGGTGTCGCGCAGGTCGGCCGACAGGGCGTAGATCAGGCTGCCTTCGATACCGTACTCGCTGGCCACGCATTCTCCCTGCAGCGAGCGGGGCTCACCGTCCAGGCCATGCCAATGTGCGACGACCGGCTTCAGCGGCGCGCCCGCATGGCGCTGCGCGAAGAACGGTGTCCACGCCACGTCGAATCCGCAGTTGGCCGATTGCAGCGGCGCGATATCCACGGCGCGGGCCTGCAACACCGGAACCCATGCGCCGTCGCTGCCGAGCTGCGGCCAGCTTCCGCCACCCAGCGCCAACACGGTCGCGTCGGCGCGCACGTCCAGCACACCCGTCTCGGTGGCAAAGCGCAGTGCGCCGTCTTCGCTCCAGCCCAGCCAGCGCTGGTTGACGTGCAGGCGCACGCCCTGTTCCTTCAGCCGGCGAACCCAGCCGCGCAGCAGCGGTGCGGCCTTGCGGTCAACCGGGAACACGCGGCCGGAACTGCCGACGTAGGTTTCCACACCGAAGCCTGCGGCCCAGTCGCGCAGCGCCTGTGCGTCGAAGCCGTCCAGCCATTGGCCGACGCTGGCGGCCTGCTCGCGGTAGCGGCTGTCGAACAGCGGACGCGGGTCGGAATGGGTGAGGTTGAGCCCCCCCTTGCCGGCGATCAGGAACTTGCGGCCCGGCGAGCCCTTGGCCTCGTACAGATCAACGTCGAGCCCGGCCGCGCGCAGCCTCTCAGCGGCAAACAACCCCGCCGGGCCGCCGCCGATGACGGCGACGCGGCGCGGCGGGCGTACTTCACTGCTGGACATTGAGCAGCTCGACATCGAACACCAGCGATGAACCCGCCGGGATCGGGCCGACCTGGCGATCGCCATAGCCGAATTCCGGCGGAATCATCAGCGTGCGCTTGCCTCCGACCTTCATGCCGGCCACGCCTTCATCCCAACCGCGGATGACCTGGCCGGCGCCCAGCGTGAAGGTGAACGGCTCGCCGCGTTCGACCGAACTGTCGAAGGTCTTGCCGTGCTTGTTGTCGGCGCGCTCGTCGTAGATCCAGCCGGTGTAATGCACGCTGACCTTCTGGCCCGGCACGGCCTCGGCGCCGGTGCCGGGCTGGGTATCGATGCGCTCGAAAGCGGCGATGGTGCCTCCCGGGGGCGGGCCAGGCGGTTCCGTCGAGCAACCAACGGCGGCGAGGGACAGCAGCAGGGGAAGCAGCAGGCGGCGCATCGGCGTCTCCGTGGGTGATGAGTCAAGGGCGGCAAGGTTAGCGCATCGGCGCCGGGTATCATGGGCACATGGCAAAACTCCTGCTCAATCTGCGCAATGTCGATAACGACGAATATGCCGATGTCTGCACGCTGCTCGACCAGCATGGCATCGCCTGGTACCGCACCGAACCCAGCCCCTGGGGCATCTCCAATGGTGGCCTGTGGCTGCGCGAGGATACCGACCAGCCGCGTGCCAAGGCGCTGATGGCCGAGTACCAGGCGGCCCGCGGCGTGCGGGTGCGCGCCGAGCGCGAGCAGGCCCTGCGCGATGGCACCGCCGAGACCTTTGGCAGCCTGTTCCGGCGTCGCCCTGGGTTCGTGGTGCTGGTGCTGCTGGGCATGGCGGTGGCGGCGGCATTGGTGCTGTTGCCGTTCATGCTGCTGCGGGGGTAAGGGTGTTCGGCCGGGTTGCACCCGGCACCCGCAGAGGCATTCAAGCAACATCACAAGCGGCTTTCCGTGGGATGGCGGGGCAGTGTGGGCTTGCGGGGCCGCCGTGAACCCGTCCATGGGGGCTTGGTCGCCGCATCCATGCGGCTCACACCCCGCAAACCCACACTGCCCCGCCTTCGACAGTTTCCGGCGTCTGTAGATCCACGCCATGCGTGGATGAACGGTGGAGGCTGATACGGGGGCGGTCAGGCGGTAAAATGGCGGGATGATCGCCAATACCGCTGCTTATCATTTCGCCGTCATCGACGCTCCGCAGGCCCTGTGTGACCAGCTGCAGGCGCGTGCCGAGGCGTCCGGCCTGCAGGGCACGATCCTGGTGGCGGGCGAGGGGCTGAACCTGTTCCTGGCGGGGGCACCGTCTGCTATCGATGGCTTCTACGCGGAACTGCGTGCAGATGCGCGCTTCGCCGACATGCGGGTCAAGACCAGCTTCAGCGAGCACCAGCCGTTCGCGCGGCTGAAGGCCAAGGTCAAGGACGAGATCATCAGCTTCCGCCGTGACGATGGCCAGCCGCTGGACTACCCGCGCGCGCCGGCGATCGATCCCGCCACCGTGCAGCGTTGGCTGCGGCAGGGGCACGATGATGCCGGCAAGCCGGTAGTGATGCTCGATACGCGCAACCTGCAGGAGATCGAGTACGGCACCTTCAAGGACGCGCTGGTACTGCCCATCCACAAGTTCACCGATCTGCCCGAAGCCTTGGCACCCCATCGCGAGGCGCTGAAGGACAGCACCGTGGTCAGTTTCTGCACCGGTGGCATCCGCTGCGAGAAGGCAGCGCTGTGGATGCTCAACGACGGCATGGACAACGTGCTGCAGCTCGATGGCGGCATCCTCGGTTACTTCGAGGAAGTGGGTGGCGAGGGTTACGAAGGCCGCTGCTTCGTGTTCGACGAACGCGTTGCGCTGGACGCCGAACTGAAGCCGCTGGTGGACGAACCGTTGCCGGAACCCCGCCCCAGCGCGTTCTGACCCGCCTTGTGTAGAGCCGAGCCCACGCTCGGCTGCTGTGCACCGGGGAAATGCAGCCGAGCGTGGGCTCGGCTCTACACAGGCCTGTGGCGCTGAATCCGTCCCACAGGAATCAGCGTCCCGCTACCGGCACTGGCCGCCGGGGCGGGGCGACCCCATCAACAGGGGATCCTGTAACGGAAAACCGCCTGATGATCCCGTTGTCGATCCTCGACCTGGCCCCGGTCTGCGAGGGCAGCGATACCACTGCCGCCTTCGCCAACATGCTCGAGCTGGCCCAGCATGCCGATGCGCTGGGCTACCGCCGCTATTGGTTGGCCGAACACCACAACATGCCTGGCATCGCCAGTGCCGCTACCGCGGTGCTGATCGGCCATGTGGCCGGTGGTACGAAACGTATCCGTGTCGGCGCCGGCGGCATCATGCTGCCCAACCACGCGCCGCTGCAGGTGGCCGAGCAGTTCGGCACCCTGGCCTCGCTGTACCCGGATCGCATCGACCTGGGCCTGGGCCGTGCACCGGGTACCGACCAGCCGACGGCGCGCGCCCTGCGCCGTTATTTCGACAGCGCCGACCAGTTTCCGCAGGACGTGCGTGAGCTGCTGCACTACTTCGAGCCGGTGCAGCCCGGTCAGGCGGTGCAGGCCGTACCGGGTGGCGGCCTTCGGGTGCCGACTTGGATCCTGGGTTCCAGCCTGTTCGGCGCGCGCATGGCCGCCTCGATGGGCCTGCCGTACGCCTTCGCCTCGCACTTCGCCCCCGATTCCATGGATGAAGCGCTGGCGGTGTATCGCCGCGAATTCCGCCCTTCGGCCACGCTCAAGCAACCGCACGCGATGCTGGCATTGAACGTGGTGGCCAGTGACAGTGAGGCCGAATCGCGCCGGCTGTTCACCAGCCAGCAGCAGAGCTTCGTCAATCTGCGGCGCGGCCGTCCGGGCAAGATCCCGGCGCCGATCGATGACATCGAACCGTTCTGGGAACCGCACGAGAAGCTGGGCGTGGAGCGGGCGCTGGCGTGCACCGTGCTGGGTGATCCGCAGCAGGTGGCCGACGGCATTGCAGCGTTCGTCGAACGCCACCAGCCCGACGAACTGATGCTTACCGCCAACCTGTACGACCACCGCGCGCGTCTGCGCTCGTTCGAGCTGGCGATGCACGCCTGGCACGCCCGCCACGCGGGCTGAACAATTGCGTCACGGCAATTTGCGGCGCAGGCGCGTCTGATGGGGACTCACACCTCCGGAGTCCCCCATGGACCAGTCCCGTACCGAACACATTGCCCAGCTGGCCGAACTGATCAAGGACGTGGAGGTGGCGATGTTCACCACCCGCGGTGTTGACGGGCGCCTCTACAGCCGCCCGCTCGGCACCCAGCAGGTCGCCTTCGATGGTGACCTGTGGTTCGCCACCGCTGCCGACAGCCCGAAAGTGGCCGAGATCGCGCTCGACCCGCGGGTCAACGTGGCCTATGCCTCACCGTCAAAGAATACGTATGTCTCGGTGGCGGGTGTGGCGCGCATCGTCGATGACCGCGCCAAGATCGAAGAGCTGTGGTCGCCGGCGATGAAGCTGTTCTTTCCCGGTGGTCCCGATGATCCGAAATTGCGGTTGATCCACGTGCGTGCGGAGACCGCCGAATACTGGGACGGGCCGGGCACGCTGCTGGGCTCGGCCCTCAGTTTCGTGTTGTCGGCCGTGCAGGATGAGCCGGCCCAGTTGGGTGACAACGGCTTCATCGACCTGCGTTGAGGTGCCGCATCCACGCATGGCGTGGATCTACTGGGTTCAAGGTAGATTCGCGCCACGCGTGGATGCAGGTGATCCGAAGTAGATCCACGCCATGCGTGGATGGGAATCGCCCGGAAATTGCCTGCGCTCAGAACCAGCGCTGGAGCAGTTCGACGGTGTAGCCCACCAGCTGCCCGGAACTGAATCCAAAGAACGCGATCGCCACCGCTGCAGCCACCCAGTTGAACAACATCAGCGCACCGTCGCGCTCCAGCAGAGCCAGCGCGAACAACAGCAGCTGGAAGCCGAACAGATAGTTGGTGAACGGAATCGGCAGCGACAGCAGCAGGCCCAGCAGCACCAGCAGCAGGCCGCTGAAGGCGTGGGCCGGTGCAGGCGTCAGCAGCTGTGGCATGCGCGGCTTGAGCATGCGGTCGAGCCTGCGCAGGGCACCATCAATGCGGTCCAGGAACCGGTGCATGGTGCCGCGCTTGGGCCCGCGACGGGCGATGAACCCGGGCATCCAGGGCCGGCGCATGCAGAACAGCATCTGCAGGCCGATCAGGATCACCAGCGGCCCGCTGACCGCACCGCCCAGCCCCGGGATGGGGATGAAGGCGGGCAGGATGGCGACGAACAGGAACACACCGAAGGCACTCTGCTGCAGATCCTGCAGGATCTGCCCCAGCTTCATGTGCTGGGCCGGGTCACCGAAGGCGAACATCGCCAGTAGGGTGCGGATGCCCTCGTTGCGGTACTCCGGCGGCGCAGCGCCGGGGCCGGACTCAGGCGGTGAGCTCATCGGCCTGCTCGTCGGACAGGGTGCGAAGCAGCAGCTTGTCCACGCGCGCACCGTCCAGATCGACCACCTCGAAGCGCCAGCCGGCCCAGTCGAAGTACTCGCCCGCGTGCGGGATGCGGCCGAAGAAGTGGATGCACATGCCGGCCAGGGTGTAGTAGTCGCCATCCTCGGCGTCGGGCAGGTCGTTGCTGCCGATCAGCTCGCGCAGATCCTCGATCGGCAGCGAGCCGTCCACCAGCAGCGAACCGTCTTCACGGGTCACCACCAGCGCGTCTTCGTCGGCATTCTCCGTCGCCTGCAGGCGGCCGACCACTGCGCCCATCAGGTCACTGATGGTCACCAGGCCCTGGATCTCGCCGTACTCGTCCACCACCAGCGCCATCGACTGCTGTTCTTCGCGGAAGATCTCCAGCAGCTTCATCGCATGGGTGGATTCAGAGACGTACAGCGGCTCGCGCAGGGTCTGGAACAGCGCGTTGTCGCCGCGCGCCATGCGCGTGGCCAGCGATTTCAGCTCAAGCACGCCGACCACGTCCATGTCGTTGTCGCGGTACACCGGGTACCGCGAGAACTCGTGCTCGGCCATGATCTCCAGGTTCTTGTCCAGGCCACCCAGTGTGTCCAGCCAGGCGATCCGGTTGCGCGGGGTCATCAGGCTGTCGGCGGTACGGTCGCCCAAGCGCATCACGCGGTTCATCATGTCGCGTTCGTGGCTGTCGATCACGCCGGCCTCGTGGCTCTCGGCCACCAGCATGCGGATCTCCTCTTCGGTGACCGACGCGACCTCGTCCTTGCCCAGGCCGAACAGGCGCAGCACCAGCTGGGTGGTCTTTGACAGCAGCCAGACGAAGGGGAAGGCCAGCTTGGCCAGCCAGCTCATCGGCAGCGCCACCAGTCCGGCGATGTCCTCTGAACGGGTCAGGGCCAGGCGCTTGGGTACCAGTTCGCCGAAGATCAGCGTGATGAAGGTGATGAAGGTGACCGCCAGCGCCTTGCCAACGGCACCGGCATAGGCGAAGCCCGGCATCAGCCCCTGGATCCAGCCGCCGATGGCCTCGCCCAGTGCTTCGCCGCCGAGGAAGCCGGTCAGCACGCCGATCACGGTGATGCCGATCTGTACGGTGGACAGGAACGCTTCCGGCTTCTCCGACAGCTCCAGCGCCTTGGCCGCGCGCTTGGAGGTGCCGGCCAGCTGCTTCAGCCGGCTCTTGCGCGAGGTCATGACCGACATCTCGGACATGGCAAAGAAGCCGTTCAACAGAACGAGCGCGAAGACAATCAGGATCATTTCAAACACGGGCATCGTCCCCGGTTGGTGACAGGGAGGGCGGGTGCTTGCGATGGCGGCAGGCGCTCAGGAACAGGGTCCGGCGCGGCGCTGGGGGATAAGGGTCGTCGTCCATAAGGTGCGCCCGAAGGCGCGCTGGCATCTTAGCAAAGGGCCGTGGCTGGGTGGCAAATGCCTGTTCAGTTTTGGGCCTCCCGGCCCCGAAAAGGGGGCAGGGATACCCGTGATGGTCATCTAGCCGTCATAATTCGCACTGGTGCCGTCCTTCCCGCGACGGCTGACAGGTTTCTCAATGTTCTCTCTGCAGACCATTTTCGGTTCCGGCAAACAGTTCTACACCCTGCTTGATGAGGCTGCCGTCGCGGCTTCCGATGCCGCCAAGGCACTGCATTCGATGCTGCGCGACGCCGATCGCCAGCCCGCCCTGGATGCCTTCAAGCTGGCCCGACTGCGCGAACGCGCGGCCTCGGACAAGATCAGCCAGGCGCTGGTGGACAGCTTCATGACCCCGATCGAGCGCGAAGACATCGAAGCGCTGGGCTCGGCCCTGTACAAGATTCCCAAGCAGATCGAGAAGTTCGCCGATCGCTATTCGCTGGCCACGACCCACCTGGAGCACATCGACTTCGCGCCCCGCGCGGCGATGCTCGAGCAGGCCGCTGGCGTGGTGGTGGAGATGGTCGCCGACCTGCGCCACATGAACCTGGACCGGATGACCGCGCTCAACGAGCGTCTGCGTTCGCTGGAAAACGAGGCCGACCGCCTGATGCTCGAGCTGTACCGCGACATCTACTCCGGTCGCTTGGACAACCTGCAGATGTTCCTGCTGAAGGAATTCTTCGAGATCCTGGAGAAGGCCATCGACCGCTGCCGCGAAGCCGGCGTGGTGGCCTACCAGATCGTGTTGAAGAACAGCTGACGGACGCCACAGCATGCTGACCCTCGTTCTGGTGGTGATCCTGGCCGCGCTCGTTTTCGAGTTCATCAACGGCTTCCACGACACCGCCAACTCCATCGCCACCGTGGTGGCGACCAAGGTGCTCTCGCCCGGCTGGGCGGTGATGCTCGCCGCGTTCATGAACCTGCTGGGTGCGCTGACCGGCACCGCCGTGGCCCTGACCATCGCGTCGGGCCTGCTCAACACCAACGTGGTCGATGTGACCCCGCAGGTGATCCTGTGCGCGCTGCTCGGCGGCATCATCTGGAACCTGATCACGTGGTGGAAGGGCCTGCCGTCCTCGTCCTCGCACGCGCTGATCGGCGGCCTGTGTGGTGCCGGCCTGGCCGCAGCCCACAACAACTGGGATGCGCTAATCTGGTCGGAACGCTTCGGCAGCTGGGCGCAGAACAAGGGCCTGCTGTGGAAGGTGTTCGTGCCGATGATCACCTCGCCGATTGCCGGCTTCCTGCTCGGCATCGTGGTGATGGTGCTGCTGTGGGCATTGATCGCCGGCCTGGCCAAGATCGGCGGCGCGATCGGCCGACTGGCACGCCCGCGCATCGTCAATGCGTTCTTCGGCAAGGCGCAGATCGCCTCGGCGGCCTACATGGGCTTCGCCCACGGCCACAACGATGCGCAGAAGACCATGGGCATCATCGCCATGACCCTGATCGGCGCCGAAGCGACCGGCGCGTTGAACGACCTGCCGTCGTGGCTTGCCTTCATGCATCCGGACGCGCACGCCGGTGATGGCATCGCCATGTGGATCGTGCTGACCTGTGCCGTGGTGATGGCCGCCGGTACCGCCTCGGGCGGCTGGAAGATCATCAAGACCCTGGGCCACAAGATGGTCAAGCTGCATCCGATCCACGGCTTCGCCGCAGAAACGAGCTCGGCCACCGTGCTGACCGTGGCTGCCCACTTCGGCATGCCGGTGTCGACCACCCACAGCATCTCGACCGCGATCATGGGCGTCGGCTTCGCCAAGAACCCGCGTTCGCTGCGCCTGGGCGTGATCGAGCGCATCGTCTGGGCCTGGATCCTGACCATCCCGGCGGCAGGCGGCTGCGCCTACCTGATCCTGAAGCTGTTCGAGCTGTTCGGCTGGGCCTGAGTTCCACGCCAACGCGGCAAAAAAAAGCCCGCCGGATTCCGGCGGGCTTTTTTCATGGCAGATCATTTCCCCGTATCCACGCATGGCGTGGATCTACTGCAGGTCGCGTGAACCTGTCAGCGACGGGGTGGGGTGGGTGTGCAGGACCGTTGGCGCCATGGATGGCGCCATCGAGCCCCCAAGGACGGGTTCACGGCGTGTCCTGCACACCCACCCCATCCCGCCGCCCTCCAGAGGCCGAGCCTTTGCCGTTGCTCTGGCCTCTGCGGGTGCCGGGCCGCAGGCCCGGCCCACACACCCCTCAATTACGCTGGAACAGCGCCTGCACATCCCTGCGGAACGCCGCCTGGCTGTCAGCCCTGCTGTAGAACATGTGCCCGCCTGGATAGCTGCGCACCTGCACGCGGTCCGGATTGCTGCCCATCGTCGGCATCTGGTCCACCGTCAGGATCGAGCCCATGAACGGGCACGACAGGTCATTCCAGCCATGCACGATCAGCACCTGCAGATGCGGGTCGATCGCCACCGCCTGGCGCAGCTGGGTCACTGCACCCTCGCGCAGGTCGCCATTGCGATCCCACAGGCGGTTCACGTCGTAGTTCAGCGCCTGGTAGCGCGCATCCACCTTCCAGCCGACCTCGCGGGTGACGAAGTCGACCATCGCCGTGGTGGTCGGCGCGATGATGCTGTCCAGCAGCGGATCGTTGGCGCGCTGCTCTGGATCGTTCGGGAACGGATCGAATGCCGTGACGTTGGAGTCGTAGCGGCTTCCCAGCGTGCCCTTGTCGCGGAACACCTCGCGCAGGTAGGCCTGGGTTTCCAGGCGACCGCCAGCGCGGCGCACGAACTGCGGGTCCAGGCCGGTCAACTCGGCCACACGGCGCAGCATCGCCTCGGTCGCCTGCGGATCACTGCGGCCCTTCATCAACGCAGTGGCGTAGTCGCCGCGGGTGTACTCGACCACCTCGCGCATCGCCGCGTCGGTCAGCTTGCCCTGGCGCTCCAGGTGCGCCGCCGCGATCGAGGGCAGGGTCTGCATCCACGCCATCGGCGAAACATCGGCGTTGTCTTCCAGGGTCGGGCTCAGGTACGGCGACACCAGCACCAGGCCGTTCATCGCCACGCCCAGGCGGGTCTGCAGGAAGTGGGTGATGCGCGGGCCACGATAGCCGCCATAGCTCTCGCCGGTCAGGTACTTGCGCGCGCCCATGCGCTGGTTGCGCAGCAGCCAGTCGTAGATCGAGCGCGACAGGTACTCGATGTCGGCGCTGGGGTTGTACAGCTGCTTCTTCGCTTCGTCATCGCCGATGCGGGCGCGGCTGAAGCCGGTGCCGACCGGGTCGATGAACACCAGGTCGGTGAAGTCCAGCCAGGTGCCGGGGTTGTCGTGCAGCTTCGCCGGCGCCGATGCGCTGTCGCCTTCCGAACCGAAGGTCACCACCTTCGGGCCGATGGCGCCCAGGTTGAGGTACACCGACGACGCGCCGGGGCCGCCATTGAGCGCGAAGGTCACCGGCCGGTCCTTGCCCGGCATGGTGTATGCGGTGAACACCACATCGGCGATCACCTTGCCCTTCGCATCGCGTACCGGCAGCGTGCCGACGGTGGCGGTGTAGTCGAGGGTGCGGCCCGCCAGGCGCATGCTCTGCCGAGCCGACGCATCGGCCGGCAGCGGAGCGGCCTCGGTCTTTTCTTCTTTCGTTTCGGAGGCGCTGTCAGCAGCAGGAGCGGCCAGTACGCAGACAGGGGCGATCAGCAGGCCGACGCAGAGCGCGGCAGAGTGCAGCAGGAACTTCATGGCACCGGAACGGCAGCGGAAGGGACCCCGATGCTAGGACGGGGCGCCGCCTACCGTATGTGTCCAAAGGCATGGGCCAGCGTTGCGGCCTGATCCGGTCAAGCCGAGGTGGCAGCTGGCGCAGCGTCGTCGGCCAGCAGCCCATACACGGCCGAGTCCGACAGTTCACCGCGGATACGCCAGCGCTGCCGCAGCAGGCCTTCGCGGTGGAAACCCAGGCGTTCGAGCACATGTGCCGAGGCCTCGTTGCGTGGATCGATCTCGGCTTCCACCCGATGCAGTTGCAGGGTGTTGAACAGATAGGCCAGCACCCGCTGCAGCGCTTCATGCATGTAGCCATGGCCCTGCCTCCCAGGTGCCAGCAGATAGCCTATTTCGGCGCGGGCGGCGTCGCGATCCAGGGCAAACACCACGCAGATGCCCAGCAGCGGGCCGTCCACCGATTCGCGCAGGGCCAGCTTCAATTGCGTGCCGGTCGCCTGTGCGGCGAGGTCGTCGTCGATCTGCGCGCGTGCTTCGGCGGGACGCGTCCACGCCGGGTGGTTCCACCAGTGCATCACGTCCGGGTCGGACTGCAGGGCGAACAGGGCCGCGGCGTCATCGCGGCGGATGGGGCTCAGCACCAGGCGCGCGCTGTGCAGCGGCAGCCCGGGAAACAGCAGCGAGTTGGCGGGCAATGGGGTCGTCCACGCGGATGAGCGCGCATTATGGACCCGCAGGGTTTGCCGATGGGGGCGTGATGTCTGTAGAGCCGAGCCGATGCTCGGCTGCCCGGCACGGCGCGAAATGCAGCCGAGCGTGGGCTCGGCTCTACAGGAGGGCCGCGAGCGTCAGGCTTCCAGCGAAGCCAGATCGCCCTTGCTCTCCAGCCAGCCCTTGCGATCCGATGCACGCTTCTTGGCCAGCAGCATGTCCATCAGCGAGCTTGTCTGCTCGCGATCGTCGACGGTCAGCTGCACCAGGCGACGGGTGTCCGGGTGGATGGTGGATTCACGCAGCTGCGGCGGATTCATCTCGCCCAGGCCCTTGAAGCGGGTCACGTTGATGGCGCCCTTGATCTTCTCGCGTTCGATCTTGTCCAGCATCGAGCGCTTCTCTTCCTCATCCAGGGCGTAGAACACCTGCTTGCCCACGTCGATGCGGAACAGCGGCGGCATCGCCACGAACACGTGGCCGGCATCGACCAGCGCCGGGAAGTGCTTCAGGAACAGTGCGGTCAGCAGGGTGGCGATATGCAGACCGTCCGAGTCGGCATCGGCGAGGATGATCACCTTGCCGTAGCGCAGGCCACTGATGTCCTCCTTGCCCGGGTCGCAGCCGATGGCCACCGCCAGGTTGTGCACTTCCTCCGAGGCCAGCACGCTGTTGGAGGACACTTCCCAGGTGTTGAGGATCTTGCCGCGCAGCGGCAGGATCGCCTGGAAGTCCTTGTCGCGGGCCTGCTTGGCGCTGCCGCCTGCCGAGTCGCCCTCGACCAGGAACAATTCGGTGCGCGACAGGTCCTGGCTGATGCAGTCGGCCAGCTTGCCGGGCAGGGCAGGGCCCTGGGTGACCTTCTTGCGGACAACCAGCTTCTCGGTCTTCAGGCGCGCGCTGGCGCGTTCGATGGCGATCTGCGCGATCTTCTCGCCCAGCTCCACGTTCTGGTTCAGCAGCAGGCTGAACGCATCGTGCGCGGCGCCTTCGACGAAACCTGCGGCCTGGCGCGAAGACAGGCGTTCCTTGGTCTGGCCGCTGAACTGCGGGTCGGTCATCTTCAGCGACAGCACGAACGACACGCGGTCCCACACGTCTTCCGGGGCCAGCTTGACGCCGCGCGGCAACAGGTTGCGGAAGTCGCAGAACTCGCGCAGCGCTTCGGTCAGGCCGGTGCGCAGGCCGTTGGCGTGGGTGCCGTGCTGCGCGGTCGGGATCAGGTTGACGTAGCTTTCCTGCACCAGTTCGCCTTCCGGCAGCCAGGCCACGGCCCAGTCCACGATCTCGGTGTCTTTCTTCAGGTTGCCGACGAACAGATCGGCCGGCAGCGATTCGCGATCGCCCAGCTCCATCTTCAGGTAGTCGCGCAGGCCGTCTTCGTAGTACCAGGTATCGACTTCACCGGTGGCTTCGTCGGTCAGCTTGACGGTCAGGCCGGGGCACAGCACGGCCTTGGCGCGCAGCAGGTGCTTGAGCGCACGCACGGCGAACTTGGGCGTATCGAAGTACTTCGGGTCCGGCCAGAAGCGCAGGCGGGTACCGGTGTTCTTCTTGCCGACGGTGCCGACCACTTCCAGCGGCGAGGCGCGGTCGCCGTTGCGGAAGGTGATGCGATGTTCGGCACCTTCGCGCTTGATGTGGATTTCCACCAGGGTCGACAGCGCATTGACCACGCTGACGCCGACGCCATGCAGGCCGCCGGAGAAGGTGTAGTTGTTGTTGTTGAACTTGCCGCCGGCATGCAGGCGGGTAAGGATCAGCTCGACGCCCGGGATCTTCTCTTCCGGATGGATGTCCACCGGCATGCCGCGGCCGTCATCGCTGACCTCCACGCTGCCGTCCTTGAACAGGGTGATCTCGATCGAGCGGGCATGGCCGGCGAGGGCCTCGTCCACCGAGTTGTCGATCACTTCCTGCGCCAGGTGGTTCGGGCGCGCGGTGTCGGTATACATGCCGGGGCGGCGCTTGACCGGGTCAAGGCCGGACAGGACTTCAATATCGGCGGCGTTATAGCGGGCGTTCATCTGTCTTCGAAAGCGTGGAGCGACGGGCAAGTGTGCGGTCTGGACCGGGAATTTGCACGCCTGCGGTTCAGCCTCGTTGGCGGGGAGGGGGTAAAATGGCAGCCGCTGGAACCGAACACCGGCGCCCCCCATATCCGAGCCATACCGCGAGGAGGACTCCATGAAGAAGTTGCTGACCATTGCGATCCTGGCTGCCGCCGCTGTTGCAGTGCCGATGGTGCTGGCGCAGAACGCCGGCCAGCCTGCTCCGCAGCAGGGTGACCAGGCCGACAAGGCACAGTCCGAAGCCGACGCCAAGGCCAAGCGCCGCGCGCAGGCCAATGCCGAGATGAAGGCCAAGGGCCAGCCGGTGCCGCAGCAGGAAGAAGAGGAAGAGGCACGCAAGAAGAAGTAATTCTTCTGCCCCTCCGAAGCCCTTGCCACAAGGGTTTCAGCGTTGAACGCCCCGCCCAGCGGGGCGTTTCTTTTTGCCGATCGCGCCATCTGCCCCTTGGGTTGGCGGCCATCTATCTGTAAACTATGGCTTTCCGGGAGTAAGTGCGTGTCCACCATTTGCGAATGGGCTGGCACGGCCAAGCGTGGCCTCCAGCAAAGCGGGTCGCAGGTGACGGTCGAAGTGACCGGCACGGCCGCCCCGAACTCGCAGGGTGGTTCCCCGTTGGCGCCTGGCGCCGGCCGGGCCCGCACCTCCCTCGCTGCTCCAGCGAACCGGAAAACCCCCCTTCTGCTCCACGCCCGCCCCCCGGGCAGGCGTGGCGCTGCCGTTTTCCATTTCCAGACAGGATGCTTGCAGCCATGACTCCCTTGATTTTCGTAACCGGCGGCGTGGTGTCCTCGCTCGGCAAAGGTATTGCCGCCGCGTCACTGGCCGCCATTCTCGAAGCGCGTGGCCTGAAGGTCACGATGATGAAGCTCGATCCGTACATCAACGTCGACCCGGGCACCATGAGCCCGTTCCAGCACGGTGAGGTGTATGTCACCGACGACGGCGCCGAGACCGATCTCGACCTGGGCCACTACGAGCGCTTCGTGCGCACCCGCCTGAGCCGCAAGAACTCGGTCACCACCGGTCGCATCTACGAAGAAGTGATCCGCAAGGAGCGCCGCGGCGACTACCTGGGCGCGACCGTGCAGGTCATTCCGCACATCACCGATGAGATCCGTCGCTGCATGGACGAAGCCACCGAGGGCTTCGACGTGGCCCTGGTGGAGATCGGCGGCACCGTCGGTGACATCGAGTCGCTGCCGTTCCTGGAGGCGATCCGCCAGGTGCGCACCGAGCGTGGCCCGGAAAAGGCACTGTTCATGCACCTCACCCTGGTGCCGTACATCGCCGCCGCGGGTGAACTGAAGACCAAGCCGACCCAGCACTCGGTGAAGGAACTGCGCTCGATCGGCATCCAGCCGGACGTGCTGCTGTGCCGCTCGGAACAGCCGGTGCCGGATTCGGAGCGTCGCAAGATCGCCCAGTTCACCAACGTCTCCGAGCGCGCCGTGATCAGCGTGCCCGACGTCGATGTGCTGTACCGCATTCCGATGGGCCTGCACGCACAGGGCCTGGACGAGATCGTCATCAACCAGCTGAAGCTGGCCGACAAGGCCGGCCCGGCCGACCTTTCGATGTGGGAAGACGCCGTCGATGCCACCCTGCATCCGCTGGATGCGGTGACCATCGCGGTGGTCGGCAAGTACATCGACCACCAGGACGCCTACAAGTCGGTCGGCGAGGCGCTCAAGCACGGTGGCCTGCGCCAGCGCACCAAGGTCACCCTGAAGTGGCTGGAAGCGCAGGACCTGGAAGGCAGCGACATGTCCGCGCTGGCCGATGTCGACGGCATCCTGGTGCCGGGTGGTTTCGGCGACCGTGGCTTCGAAGGCAAGGTCCTCACCTCGCAGTACGCCCGTGAGCAGAAGGTGCCGTACTTCGGCATCTGCTACGGCATGCAGGCTGCCGTGGTCGACTACGCGCGCCACGTGGTGGGCCTGGAAGACGCCAACAGCACCGAGAACGATCGCCAGTCGCCGAACCCGGTGATCGGCCTGATCACCGAATGGCGCACCGCCACCGGCGACGTGGAAAAGCGTGACGACAAGAGCGACCTGGGCGGCACCATGCGCCTGGGCCTGCAGGAGCAGCGCCTGAAGCCGGGCACGCTGGCCCGCGAGCTGTACGGCAAGGACGTAGTCGCCGAGCGCCACCGCCACCGTTACGAGTTCAACAACCGCTACCGCACCCAGCTGGAAGACGCGGGCCTGGTGATCGCCGGCAAGTCGATGGATGACACTCTGGTGGAAGTGGTTGAGCTGCCGCGCGACCAGCATCCGTGGTTCCTGGCCTGCCAGGCGCACCCGGAATTCCTGTCCACCCCGCGTGATGGCCACCCGCTGTTCATCGGCTTCATCCGTGCCGCGCGCGAGCGCAAGGCCGGTGGCAAGCTGCTGCAGGAAGTGCGCGCCTGACTTGTCATGGGGGCCGCCGGCCCCCATCTTGCTCGCTTCAACCCCAGCGCACCGGCACTGCCGGTGTAGCGGACAACAAGGAAACGCCATGAAACTGTGTGGATTCGAGGTCGGGCTGGACCAGCCCCTGTTCCTGATCGCCGGCCCCTGCGTGATCGAGTCGATGCAGCTGCAGCTGGATACCGCCGGCAAGCTGAAGGAAGTGACCGACAAGCTCGGTGTGAACTTCATCTTCAAGTCCAGCTTCGACAAGGCCAACCGTACCTCCGGCACGGCCTTCCGTGGCCCGGGCATGGAAGAGGGCCTGAAGGTGCTGGCCGAGGTCAAGAAGCAGATCGGCGTACCGGTGCTGACCGACGTGCACGAGTACACCCCGATGGACGAAGTGGCCTCGGTGGTGGACGTGCTGCAGACCCCGGCGTTCCTGGTCCGCCAGACCGACTTCATCCGCAAGGTGTGCTCGGCCGGCAAGCCGGTCAACATCAAGAAGGGCCAGTTCCTGGCGCCGTGGGACATGAAGCCCGTTGTCGAGAAGGCCAAGGCCACCGGCAACGAGCAGATCATGGTCTGCGAGCGTGGCGCCAGCTTCGGCTACAACAACCTGGTCAGCGACATGCGTTCGCTGGCGGTGATGCGCGATACCGGCTGCCCGGTGGTGTTCGATGCCACCCATTCGGTACAGCTGCCGGGCGGGCAGGGCACCAGTTCCGGCGGCCAGCGCGAGCATGTGCCGGTACTGGCTCGCGCCGCGGTTGCCGTGGGCATCTCCGGCCTGTTCGCCGAGACCCATCCGGACCCGTCCAAGGCGTTGTCCGATGGCCCCAATGCGTGGCCGCTGGATCAGATGGAAGCCCTGCTCGAGACCCTGATGGAGCTTGACGCGGTGACCAAGAAGCACGGCTTCTCGCGCTTCGCGTGAGTCAGCACCCGCAGGCGGCGCTGGAGATCCAGCGTCGTCGCCGGCACTGGCGGCAGTGGCCGTGGGGCCCGATTGCACTCGGTCTGGCCTTGCTTTCGGTATCCGGCGTATTCGCCATCGGCATGCTGTTCGGTGCCGGTATGCGTCCGTCCAGTGCGGGCGGCCCGGTAGTGAACCTGCTGCCTTTCGTCATCGCGCTGGCGGTGGCCGAAGTGCTGACCATTTCCGCAGGGCTTTTCGCCGCGGTGCTCGGCTGGCGCCTGAACCGGGGCAGGGTCACCGCTGCACTGGCGATGGTCCTGCTGTCGCTGTGGGTGGGCATCCTGCTGCACGATCTGCTTTGATGAATACGACACCTGAACCCTCGCGCAGTCGCCCCTGGGGCCTGATCGCCCTGTTGCTGTCGGTGCTCGCCTGGGGCGCGTTGCTGCTGGGCGTGCTGGCCTTCGCCGCCAGCTTCCGGCCGCCGGGGGATGGCAACAACGGCGTGCAGGCTGTGCAGTACTGGATGCTGGGCGCGTTGGTTACGCTGGTGCTGTCTTTCGCAGGCAGCCTGGGCGCGATGGTGATGGCCTGGCGACGGCGGCGCGGACCGGTGTGCGCGGCCATTGCCGGTGCGCTGCTGGTGCTGCTGGTGTCGCTGGTGATGATCGTGATCGGGTCCAGCTGGGGCTGATGCCGCTCAGGCCATTTGGCAAGTGAGGGGTAGCCGGGGATAATCACGCGGCATTCGTTTTTGTCGCCCCCTCTCCATACAGGTAACCGGCCCGACCATGAGTACGATCCGCAGCATCCATGCCCGTGAAATCCTCGACAGCCGTGGCAACCCCACGCTGGAAGCCGAAGTCACCCTGGAGGACGGTTCGTTCGGTCGCGCCGCGGTTCCCTCCGGCGCATCGACCGGCACCAAGGAAGCGGTGGAGCTGCGTGACGGCGACAAGACCCGTTACCTCGGCAAGGGCGTGCGCAAGGCCGTCGACAACGTCAACGGCGCCATCGCCAACGCACTGAAGGGCTTCGAGGCCACCGACCAGGCCGGCCTGGACCGTCGCCTGATCGATCTGGATGGCACCGAGAACAAGGGCCGCCTGGGCGCCAACGCACTGCTGGGTGTTTCCATGGCCGCCGCGCATGCCGCTGCTGCCTCCAGCAAGCAGGCACTGTGGCAGTACCTGGCCAGCAAGACCGGCGCGACCCCGTCGCTGCCGGTGCCGATGATGAACATCATCAACGGCGGCGCGCACGCCGACAACAACGTCGATTTCCAGGAATTCATGGTGCTGCCGGTCGGCTTCACCTCGTTCTCCGAAGCGCTGCGTGCCGGCACCGAAATCTTCCATTCGCTGAAGTCGGTGCTGAAGGGCCACGGCCTGAGCACGGCGGTGGGCGACGAAGGCGGCTTCGCGCCGGACTTCCGCAGCAACGTCGAAGCGCTGGACACCATCCTTGAAGCCATCGGCAAGGCCGGCTACACCGCCGGTGAAGACGTGCTGCTGGGCCTGGACGTGGCCTCCAGCGAGTTCTTCGAGAACGGCAAGTACAACCTGGTCGGCGAGAACAAGCGCCTGACCTCCGAGCAGTTCGTCGACTTCCTCGCCGACTGGGCCGCGCAGTACCCGATCATCACCATCGAAGACGGCCTGGCCGAGAACGACTGGGCGGGCTGGAAGCTGCTGACCGATCGCATCGGCAAGAAGGTGCAGCTGGTCGGCGACGATCTGTTCGTCACCAATCCGAAGATCTTCCAGGAAGGCATCGATTCGGGCACCGCCAACGCGATCCTGATCAAGGTCAACCAGATCGGCACCCTCAGCGAAACCCTCGAAGCGATCGCCATGGCCGACCGTGCCGGTTACGCCGCCGTGGTCTCGCACCGTTCGGGTGAAACCGAAGACACCACCATCGCCGATATCTCGGTGGCCACCACTGCCACCCAGATCAAGACCGGCTCGCTGTGCCGCAGCGATCGCGTGGCCAAGTACAACCAGCTGCTGCGCATCGAGGAAGCTCTCGGTGCCGGCGCGCGTTACGCGGGTCGTGACGCGTTCGTGTCGCTGAAGCGCTGAGCCGATGCGCGACTGGCGCTGGCTGCTGTTGTTGCTGGCCCTGCTGCTGGCATGGCTGCAGTACCGTTTCTGGTTCGGCCCGGGCAATTCGGGTGAAGTGATGATGCTCGAAGCCCAGGTCGCCAACCAGGAGCGGGACAATGACGGTCTGCGGCAGCGCAACGATGCGCTTGCTGCTGAAGTGAAGGACCTCAAGGAAGGCCAGTCCGCCATCGAAGAACGCGCGCGCAGCGAGCTGGGCATGATCAAGCCCGGCGAGAAGTTCTATCGCGTCGTGGAAGATGCACCAACGCGTCCGGCGCAGCCTGCGCCGGTCACGGCCCAGGCCGGTGACCATCCGGCGGACGTGCCATGAGCGCGGCGATCTGGGTGGTTGTTCCGGCCGCAGGGCGCGGCACGCGTTTTGGTGCGCCGTTGCCCAAGCAGTACCTGCAGGCTGGCGGGCAGACCCTGCTCGCCCATACCCTGGACACGCTGCTGGCACACCCGGCCGTGGCCGGGGCCATGGTGGTGATCGGTGCGGACGATGCCGATTGGCCTGGCTGGACCGAATGGGCCGGCAAGCCGGTGCTGACCTGCACCGGTGGCGCCACCCGCGCCGCTTCGGTGCTGGCCGGGCTGCAGGCGCTGCCGGACAGTGTGCGTGCCGATGAATTCGTGCTGGTGCACGACGCGGCGCGTCCGAACCTGTCGCAGGCCGATCTTGGCCGCCTGCTGGAAGTGGGGCGTAACGACCCGGTCGGCGCCATTCTGGCCGCGCCGGTGCGCGACACGCTCAAGCGTGCTGGCGACGATGGCGGCATCGATGGCACCGAACCGCGTGAGCGCCTGTGGCGTGCACTGACGCCGCAGCTGTTCCGCCGTCACCAGCTGATCCGCGCCTTGTCCGAAGCGGCCGCCGCCGGTATCGACGTCACCGACGACGCCATGGCCATGGAGCGCCAGGGCCAGCGCCCGCTGCTGGTGGAAGGCAGCGAGGACAACTTCAAGGTCACCACCCCGGCCGATCTCGATCGTTTCGAATTCGTACTCTCCCGCCGCGCCGGCTGATCGCCCGCGCGGCCCTGCTGCAAGGGCTGCATCCATGAGCACCTCCCCGTTCCCGCCCGTCCGTATCGGCCAGGGCTACGACGTCCATGCCTTCGGTGAAGGCGACCACATCATGCTCGGCGGCGTTGCGGTACCGCACAGCTGCGGCGTGCTCGCGCACAGCGATGGCGACGTGATTCTGCACGCGCTGTGCGACGCCATGCTCGGCGCGATCGCGCTGGGTGACATCGGCCAGCACTTCCCGCCCAGCGACGACCGCTGGAAGGGCGCGGACAGCAGCGAGTTCGTGCGCCACTGCGACAGCCTGCTGCGCGAGCGCGGCTGGCGTGTCGGCAACACCGACATCACCGTGATCTGCGAGCGGCCCAAGGTCGGCCCGCATGCCCTGGCCATGCGTGAGCGCATCGGTGAACTGCTGCAGCTGCCGTTGGATGCGGTCAGCGTCAAGGCCACCACGTCCGAGAAGCTGGGCTTCACCGGCCGCGGCGAAGGCATCGCCGCGCAGGCGGTCGTCCTGCTGGTGGCCGCATGATCCCGTTGCCGCTCGCGTTCGGCGCGCCGCTGCTGCAGGCGCGCATCCGCACCACGCCGGAAGACTTCCAGGTCGATGAACTGCCGGCCTTCGAGGCCACCGGTGAAGGCGAGCATCTGCTGCTGCATATCCGCAAGCGTGGTGTGAACACGATGCACGTGGCCAAGGTGCTGGCCAAGTGGGCGGGTCTGCCGGAAATGGCGGTCAGCTATGCCGGCATGAAGGATCGCAATGCGGTCACCACCCAGCGCTTCAGTGTGCATCTGCCCAAGCGCGTCGCGCCGGACCTGGCCGAACTGGCCAGTGACGAGATCGAGGTGATCGAGTCCACCTGGCACAACCGCAAGTTGCAGCGCGGTGCGCTGGCGGGCAACCGCTTCAAGCTGGTGCTGCGCGATGTGCAGGGTGACGCCGCGGCAATCGACGAGCGCCTGCAGCAGATTGCCACGCGCGGCCTGCCGAACTGGTTCGGCGAGCAGCGCTTCGGTCGTGATGGCGGCAATGTACCGGCCGCGCTGGCGATGTTCGGGGGCCGCCGCATGCGCAAGGACCAGCGTTCGCTGCTGTTGTCGGCCGCCCGTTCGGCGCTGTTCAACCGGGTGCTGGCCGCGCGCGTGGAGCACGGCAGCTGGGACCAGCCGCTGCAGGGTGAAGTGTGGATGCTGGACGGCAGCCGCAGCGTGTTCGGTCCCGAGCCGTACAGCGACGTGCTGGCCGAGCGCCTGGCGCGCTTCGACATCCACCCCAGCGCCCCGCTGTGGGGCGAGGGTGAGCTGCGCAGCACTGACGCCGCCCGTGAGCTGGAACTGGCAGCGCTGGATGATGACGAATCCAAGGCACTGCGTGTCGGCCTGGAAGAGGCGCGGCTGAAGCAGGAGCGACGCGCGCTGCGGCTGCGTCCGGCACTGCTGCAGCACCAGTGGTTGGCCGCTGACGTGCTGGAGCTGTCCTTCGCACTGCCGCCGGGCTGCTACGCCACGGCCGTCCTGCACGAGCTCGGGCCGGTCGAAGACGCGTCGCAGGTCTGACGGAAATGGTGGCGGAGGCGAAGAGCATCCACGCATGGCGTGGATCTACTTGCCTCCGCTCGCCGCCGTAGATCCACGCCATGCGTGGATGGGCCGTCAGTAGATCCACGCCATGCGTGGCTGAGCCGTCAGTAGATCCACGCCATGCGTGGCTGAGCCGTCAGTAGATCCACGCCATGCGTGGCTGAGCCGTCAGTAGATCCACGCCATGCGTGGATGGGCCGCCAGTAGATCCACGCCATGCGTGGCTGAATCGCCAGTAGATCCACGCCATGCGTGGATGGGCCGCCAGTAGATCCACGCCATGCGTGGCTGAGCCGTCAGTAGATCCACGCCATGCGTGGATGGGCCGCCAGTAGATCCACGCCATGCGTGGATGGGCCGTCAGTAGATCCACGCCATGCGTGGATGGGCCGCCAGTAGATCCACGCCATGCGTGGATGAATCGCCAGTAGATCCACGCCATGCGTGGATGGGCCGCCAGTAGATCCACGCCATGCGTGGATGAATCGCCAGTAGATCCACGCCATGCGTGGCTGGGCCGCCAGTAGATCCACGCCATGCGTGGATGGGCCGTCAGTAGATCCACGCCATGCGTGGATGGGCTGTCAGTAGATCCACGCCATGCGTGGATGGGCTGTCAGTAGATCCACGCCATGCGTGGATGAATCCCACCGGCAAAACGTCAGCGCCGCGCCAGCAGCACCAGCACTGCACCGGTGCCGCCTTGCCCGGTCGGGGCCGAATGGAACGCCAGCACGTCGTTGCGCAGGCGCAACAGCCGGTCCACCAGGTTCTTCAACACGGGCGCACTGCCATCGGACTGCAGGCCCTTGCCGTGGATGATGCGCACGCAGCCGTACTCGTGGGCGTGCGCCTCCAGCAGGAACTGGCGCAGCATCGTCTCGGCCTGCGCGGCAGTGGCGCCATGCAGGTCCAGTTCGTCCTGCACCGAGTACTGCCCGCGCTTCAAGCGCTGGAACAGGCGTGGCGGCAGGTTGTCGCGCCGATAGCTGGCAACGTCGCCCGCTTCGAGGGGAGTGTTGTCGCGCAGCAGCCGGGCGAACTCACCGGCCGCTTCGGCGTCGTCGCGCTCGGCCATGCGCGCGCGCGGCTTGGGGCGCGGCGCGGCAGGCGCGGGCTCCACTTCCTTGCGCAGTGGCGTCACTTCGCCGATGGCTGCACGGAACAATGCAGCCGGATCTTCGTCTTCAGGGTGCGACATGCGCACAGGTTAAACCGGCTGCGCGGGTCTGCCTATGACCGTTTGATGTCGGCCGTGACCGCAGACAGGGTAGGACCCAGCGCCCGCTTGCGGCACAATAGTCGGCGCACTTGCGGAGCTGCCTCCTCCTTGGAGGAGACGGGTCGGCTTCGCCCACGATGCAAGGTGACGGGATCGAATTCTTGGAAAATCAAGCGGTTAAATCGAAGATGCGCATCCTGGTCAGCAATGATGACGGTGTCGACGCGGCAGGCATCCGGATGCTTGCGTCCGTGCTGCGCGAGGCCGGGCACGAAGTCACGGTGGTCGCACCCGACCGCGATCGCTCCGGCGCCAGCAATTCGCTGACCCTGGATCTGCCGATCCGGCTCAAGCGCATCGACCACTACACCGTGTCGGTGGCCGGCACGCCTACCGATTGCGTGCATCTTGCGCTGACCGGCCTGCTGGAGTTCGAGCCTGACATTGTCGTGTCCGGTATCAACAACGCCGCCAACCTCGGCGACGACGTGATCTATTCCGGCACCGTGTCGGCGGCGATGGAAGGTCGTTTCCTCGGCCTGCCCGCTGTCGCAGTGTCGCTGGTGACCCGCAACCACGACCCGAAGCATTTCGAGACGGCGGCGCGTGCCGCGGTGGAGATCGTTGCCCGGCTGAAGGCCGATCCGCTGCCGGCCGACACCATCCTCAACGTCAATGTGCCGGACCTGCCGTGGAGCGAGGTCAAGGGCTTCGAAGTCACCCGCTTGGGCAATCGCCATCGCGCCGAAGGCTGCATCGCGCAGAAAGACCCGCGCGGCAACGAGGTGTACTGGATCGGTCCGGCCGGCCGCGAGCAGGACTCCGGCCCGGGCACTGATTTCCATGCGGTGCGCACCGGCCACATTTCGATCACCCCGATCCAGGTCGACCTGACCCGCTACCAGGCGCTGGAAAAGGTCGCCAGCTGGGTCGGCGGCCTTACCGCCGCGCTGGACCAGCCGGCATGAGCCCACGCCTGCGCCTGCAGCCGGAAGCGGTCGGCATCGGCATGACCTCGCAGCGCGTGCGTGACCGCCTGGTCGACCGCCTGCGCGAGGCCGGCATCGTCGACGAGTCGACGCTGAACGCGATCCGGGTGGTGCCACGTCATCTGTTCATCGACGAGGCCCTGGCCTCGCGCGCGTATGAAGACACCGCGCTGCCGATCGGCCACGGCCAGACCATTTCGCAGCCGTGGGTGGTCGCGCGGATGACCGAGGCCGTGCTGCAGGTGACACCCAAGAAGGTGCTCGAAGTGGGTACCGGTTCTGGCTACCAGGCGGCGGTGCTCGGCGCGCTGGGGCTGGAGGTCTATACCGTCGAGCGCATCGGCGACCTGCTGCGGCAGGCGCGCAAGCGCTTCCGCGCGCTGGGCATGAACATCCGCACCAAGCACGACGACGGCCGCGTTGGCTGGGCCGAGCATGGCCCGTTCGACGCCATCGTGGTCACCGCCGCCGCACCGGCGCTGGTCGATGCCCTGGTCGAGCAGCTGGCCGAAGGGGGCCGTCTGGTCGCCCCGGTCGGTGGCGCGGGCGCACAGTCGCTGGTGCAGCTTGACCGCAAGGACGACGGCAGCATCGAACAACGCGTGCTGGCGCCGGTCACCTTCGTGCCGCTGCTGTCTGGCATGCTCGATTGAATCCACGGAGCAGGGTCGCATGAAGATTTTCGGGCCGCTGTACGAGCGGGCGATGAAGTGGGCCGCGCACGAGCGCGCGCCGACCTATCTGATGGTGCTGAGCTTTTTCGAAGCCATCATCTTCCCGGTGATGCCGGAAGTGATGCTGGCGCCGATGTGCGTGGCCCAGCCCAAGCGCGGCTGGTGGTTCGCCACCCTCAGCCTGGCCGGCTCGATGGTTGGCGCGGTGGTCGGTTACGCGCTGGGCCACTACGCGTTCGAGGCGGTCAAGCCGCTGTTCGAGGCGCTGGGCATGCTGCCGGCGATCGAGCAGGGCATCGCTACCGTGCAGGCCAAGATGGTGGAGTCGCCGTGGGCGGTGTTCACCTTCCTGGTGCTCGGCGGCTTCATGCCGATTCCGATGAAGGTCTTCACGTGGGCATCGGGTATCGTCGGCGTGCCGATGCCGCAGTACCTGTTGAGCATGTTGATCGGTCGTGGCAAGCGCGTGTTCGTGCTGGCCGCGGTCATCCGTATCGGTGGTGCGCGCGCCGAAGCAGTGCTGCGCCGATGGATTGAACCGCTGGGCTGGATCGCCACCGCGTTGGTGGTGGTGCTGATCGCCTGGCTTGTATGGAGGTCGAAGTTCGCATGAGTGCAGATCGTCTGAGCAAGGGAGTGCGCATCGGCGCACTGGCGTTGCTGGTATCCACCCTGGCCGCCTGTGGCACCGCCACCGTGGTCCGGCCCAGTGGCAGTGGCGGCAGTGGCGTCAGCACGCCGAAGACGTCGGTGCCCAAGCCGGGGCAGAACGTGGTTGTGCGCAAGGGCGACACCATCTACGCACTGGCCCGCATCCACGACATCACCCCGGCCGACCTGATCGCCTGGAACAACCTGGACAACCCGTCGACCATTTACCCGGGACAGGTGATCCGCCTGTATCCGGCTGGCTCCGGCGGCGGCCGTGCGCCGACCACCGTGGTCACCGCGCCGCGTCCGGGTGGCAGCACGTCCGGCGGCAGTACCGCGCCGACGCCGGGTCCGGCCGGTCCGGTCAAGAGCAACATTGCCTGGCGCTGGCCGGCCGATGGCGCAGTCGTGGGCCGCTACGTGGCCGGCGACGCGACCAAGCAGGGTGTGGACATCGCCGGCACCAGCGGCGCACCGGTGAAAGCCACCGCTAATGGCGTTGTGGTGTATTCCGGCGCCGGCCTGGTCGGCTATGGCGAGCTGATCATCATCAAGCACAGCGACCAGTGGCTGTCGGCCTATGGCCACAACCGCAAGCGCCTGGTCAATGAAGGGCAGAGCGTGAAGGCCGGCGAGCAGATCGCCGAGATGGGCCGTACCGGTGCCAACCGGGACATGCTGCACTTCGAGATCCGCTACAACGGCAAGCCGGTCGACCCGCAGCAGTATCTGCCGGCGAAGTAATCGGACATTCGCCTTCCGGGCGGATGCCCGGCCCGGCGCAGCGCGCCGGGCCATGCCCGGCATGCTGATCTGTAGAGCCGAGCCAATGCTCGGCTGCCTTTCCGTCGCTGCACGGCGCCGCGCGAGTATCGGCTCGGGCGCTACGAATGGGGCGTGATCCAGGCGAGCGCCGGGCCATGCCCGGCGGCTTCAGGCCTCAGCCTTCCAGAATGAAGGCGGCCGCCACCTTGCGGCCTTCGCCGGCAAGGATGTTGAAGGTGCGCGCGGCAGCCGGATTGTTCATCACTTCCAAGCCGATACCACGCGACAGGCAGGCGGCCATCACAACCGCCGGCGGGAACGCCTGGCGCTCGCCGGTGCCGAGCAGTATCAACGCCGGCTTCAGTGCCAGGATCGGCTCCAGGTCAGCCACCTGCAGCGCCGTGACGTCGGTCACCGGCCACAGCTCGACCAGCTGGTCTGGCGTCAGGAAGAAGCTGCGGCCCAGAACGCGATCATTCACCCGTGCCGAGCGACCGTCAGCGGCGCGCAGGCTGTAGGCGTAGTCGGGCAGTTCGTGGTTCAGCTGCATGGCAGGGACCGATCAGCCGCGCGGCAGCACGATCTGGCGGTGTTCCTTGCTCGGGCGATACAGCACGGCCACATGGCCGATACGCTGCACCAGCGCACTGTCGGTGGCCTGCACGATCTCGCCGATCATCACGTCGCGGGCGTCACGGTCTTCGGCGGCAACCTTCACCTTGACCAGTTCGTGGCGCTCCAGCACTTCGTTCAGCTCGGTCAGGAAGGCCGGCGTGACGCCCTTGCCGCCGGTCTGCAGCAGGGCCTTCAGGTCGTGGGCTTGGCCGCGCAGGAAACGGGTCTGGGAAGGGGTCAAGGCAGTGGGCATGCAGAAAACACGGTTGAATGGGACGATCAGGGTATCATGGCGACCCCCTCAGCCCCTATTTACAATGGCTACCCGCAGCAAAAGCAGCCAGCGCTGGCTCAAGGAACACTTCTCCGACCCCTTCGTGAAGAAGGCCCAGGCCGAAGGCATGCGCTCCCGTGCGGCCTACAAGCTTGAAGAGCTGCTCGAACGTGACCGGCTGCTGAAGCCGCATATGGTGGTGGTTGACCTTGGCGCGGCCCCGGGCGGCTGGTCTCAGCAGGTTCGGAGACAGATTGGCGATACCGGCCGCGTGCTTGCCCTGGACATCCTGGACATGCCGCCGCTGGCCGGTGTGGAGTTCCTTCATGGTGACTTCAGGGAAGAAACCGTCCTATCGGAGTTTGAAGCCATGCTCGGGGATCAGCCGGTAGACCTTGTGCTGTCGGACATGGCCCCCAATAAGAGTGGTGTGGGCGCGGTCGACCAGCCGCGGATGATGCACCTGGCGGAGCTGGCCATGGATTTTGCCGACAACCACCTCAAGACCGGTGGGGCATTCCTGATCAAGCTGTTCCAGGGCGAAGGCTTTGACGACTACGTGCGTGATATGCGCCGCCGGTACGACAAGGTCTCCATCCGCAAGCCGGAAGCCTCGCGCAAGCGCTCTCCCGAGGTGTATGCCTTGGGTCAGGGAAAACGCGCCCACATGAAGTAAGCTCGACCCCGTAAGTTCGACCCCAACGCAACGCCAGCACTAAGAGGAACACCGGAGCCAATGAGGATGAACGACTTGACCAAGAACCTCCTGCTATGGGTGGTCGTCGCCGTCGTGCTGATGGTGGTCTTCCAGAGCTTCTCACCCAAGACCTCAGGGGCCGGGGCGCAGGGCGCTTCGTACTCGCAGTTCCTGGACCAGGTGGACACCGGCAACGTGCAGAAGGTCGCCTTCGGCGGCGATACGCGCGGTGGTACCAGCCAGATCACCTACACCACCCGTGGTGGACAGTCGTCCACCATCACCGCGCCGTTCGATCGCGACCTGATCAACGTGCTGCGCACCAAGAATGTCGAGATCGTGCAGGAAGAGCCGTCCAGCGGCATCTCCCTCGGCGCGATCCTGATGAATTTCCTGCCGGTCATCCTGATCATCGGCTTCTGGTTGTTCATCATGCGGCAGATGCAGGGCGGTGGCGGCGGCGCCAAGGGCGCGATGTCCTTCGGCAAGTCGCGCGCCAAGCTGCAGGGCGAAGACCAGATCAAGGTCACCTTCGCCGACGTTGCCGGTTGCGACGAGGCCAAGGAAGAAGTCGGCGAACTGGTCGACTTCCTGCGTGACCCGTCCAAGTTCACCAAGCTCGGCGGCAAGATTCCGCGCGGCGTGCTGATGGTTGGCCCGCCGGGTACCGGCAAGACGCTGCTGGCCAAGGCCATCGCCGGCGAAGCCAAGGTGCCGTTCTTCTCGATCTCCGGTTCGGACTTCGTGGAGATGTTCGTCGGCGTCGGCGCCAGCCGTGTGCGCGACATGTTCGAGCAGGCCAAGAAGCACGCGCCGTGCATCATCTTCATCGATGAAATCGACGCCGTCGGCCGTCACCGTGGTGCCGGCCTGGGCGGCGGTCATGACGAGCGCGAGCAGACCCTGAACCAGCTGCTGGTCGAGATGGATGGTTTTGAGGGCGGCGAAGGCGTGATCGTGATCGCAGCCACCAACCGTCCGGACGTGCTGGACCCGGCGCTGCTGCGTCCGGGCCGCTTCGACCGCCAGGTGGTGGTCGGTCTGCCTGACGTGAAGGGCCGCGAGCACATCCTCAAGGTGCACATGCGCAAGCTGCCGCTGGCCGACGACGTCGTGCCGATGGTGATCGCGCGTGGTACCCCGGGCTTCTCCGGTGCCGACCTGGCCAACCTCTGCAACGAGGCCGCCCTGTTCGCCGCCCGTGGCAACGAGAAGGAGGTCCGCATGGACCACTTCGATCGTGCCCGCGACAAGATCCTGATGGGTGCCGAGCGCCGTTCGATGGCCATGAGCGAGGAGGAGAAGACCCTCACCGCCTACCACGAAGCTGGTCACGCCATTGTCGGCCGCCTGGTGCCCGAGCACGATCCGGTCTACAAGGTCACCATCATTCCGCGCGGCCGTGCGCTGGGTGTGACCATGTACCTGCCGGAAGGCGACAAGTACTCGATCAACCGCGTGGCGATCAACTCGCAGTTGTGCTCGCTGTATGGCGGTCGCGTCGCCGAAGAGCTGATCTTCGGGCCGGACAAGGTCACCACCGGTGCGTCCAACGACATCGAGCGTGCCACCAAGATGGCCCGCAACATGGTCACCAAGTGGGGCCTGTCGGAGACCCTTGGCCCGATCGCCTACGGTGAAGAGGACGATGAAGTGTTCCTCGGCCGTTCGGTCACCCAGCACAAGAGCGTGTCCAACGACACCGCGCGCCGCATCGATGAGGAGGTGCGCAGCATCCTGGACAAGGCCTATGCCCGGACCACCGAGCTGCTGACCGCCAACGTCGACAAGCTGCATGCGATGACCCAGCTGCTGCTGCAGTACGAGACCATCGACGCGCCGCAGATCGACGCCATCATGGAAGGCCGCGATCCGCCGCCGCCGATGGGTTGGACCAAGTCGAGCAAGGACGATGGCGGCAATGACAAGGGTGGCGACGCCCGTCCGCTGCCGCCGATCGCCGGTCCGGCCGAATCGCTCTGACGGCCTGCCGTACGCAATGCAAGACGAGGCCGGGGCAACCCGGCCTTGTTGTTTCCGGGCCCCGGCCCATCCGATCCCGACAGTCCGCTGGAGTCCGCATGTCCGCCCCCAAGCCTGAACCGATTTCCCACACTGCCGAGATGGTGATCGCCACCGTGGTCGGCGTCGCCGTCGGCCTGACCGTGGACAATCTGCTGCTGGGCTGTGGCGTGGGTATCGCAGTGGGCATCCTGCTGAGCATCATCAAGACGCTGTACGTAGACCGGAAGCGTCGGCGCAAGTAGGGTTCTGCGGCAGGGCTGCGCCCTGCACCCGCAGAGGCGGTAGTGCCGGCCGCTGGCCGGCAACCTCAACCTCATCAGCAACAGCAACAGCAACAGCAACAGCAACAGCAACAGCAACAGCAGGCATTCCGTGGGATGGCGGGGCGGTGTCGGATTGCGGGGACGCCGTGAACCCATCCCTGGGGGCTTGGCAGCCGCATCCATGCGGCTGACACCCCGCAATCCGACACCGCCCCGCCTTCGACAATTTCCCGCTGCTGTTGGGCTGCTGTTGGTAGGTGTCGACCTTGGTCGACACGTAGATCCACGCCATGCGTGGATGCTCTTCGTTCAATTGTCGAGATATTCGATTCCGATGGAGATTCATCCACGCATGGCGTGGATCTACTGGCCACCGGAAAACGGTCGAAGGCGGGGTGGGTCCGGTTGCGGGGGTGTCCGCGGCATGGATGCTGCGGCCAAGCCTCCATGGGTGAGGGCGCTTTGCTTGCGAAGCACTGCTTCGCAAGCGCCCGAACGCACAGCCGCCAGCGGCTGGGCAGGTCTGGGGATTCACGGCGTCCCCGCAACCGGACCCACCCCGCCATCCCACGGAATGCCGCTGTTGCTGTTGCTCCAGCCCTGGCCTCTGCGGGTGCAGGGCGCAGCCCTGCCGCCGTAAACTAACCTTCGTTGCCCGCAGGATCTGCCATGTTCGATATCTCTCCCCAGCTCGATTGCGCCGGCCGCATCCTGCGCCTGGACCGTGCCCGGGTCATGGGGATCGTCAACGTCACCCCGGATTCGTTCTCCGACGGCGGTGCCCATGACACCACCGAAGCGGCGGTCGCGCATGGCCTGAAGCTGGTGGAGGAGGGCGCCGACCTGCTCGACATCGGCGGCGAATCCACCCGCCCGGGTGCGGCGCCGGTGTCGATCGACGAAGAGCTGCGTCGTGTCGTCCCGGTCATCGAGCAGCTGGCGGCGCGCACATCGGTGCCGATCAGCATCGACACCTTCAAGCCGGAGGTGATGCGTGCCGCAGTGGCTGCAGGGGCCGGGATGATCAACGACATCTTCGGCCTGCGCCAGGATGGCGCGTTGGAGGCCGCGGCAGACACCGGCGTGCCAGTGGTGCTGATGCACATGCAGGGCGAGCCGGGCCACATGCAGGCCGACCCGCAGTACGACGATGTCGTCACCGAGGTGCATGGCTTCCTGGTGCAGCGCTTGTTCGCCGCCGAGATGGCCGGCATCGCCAGGAAGAATCTGCTGATCGATCTTGGCTTCGGCTTCGGCAAGAGCACCGCGCACAACATCACCCTGCTGGCCCGCGCCGAGCGCTTTCTCGAGCTGGGCGTGCCGATGCTGGCCGGGCTGTCGCGCAAACGCAGCCTGGGCGAGCTGACCGGTCGCGAGTCGCCGGCAGAGCGGGTCGCTGCATCCGTGGCCGCACACCTCATCGCCGTGCAGCGCGGTGCCCGCATCGTGCGCGTGCACGATGTGGCGGCGACGGTCGATGCCTTGAAGGTCTGGCAGGCGGTCGACGCGGTGCCCGCTGTCCGGGTGGATGCCAAGCCGACCCTCCGCTGGCCGGACGAAGACTGATGGCAGTGGATCAGCGGCCGCTGGCGATCGCCGTGATGGGCCCGACCGCCAGCGGCAAGACCGCGACCGCGATCACGCTGGCGCAGCAGCTGGATGGTGAAATCGTCAGCGTCGATTCGGCGCTGGTCTATCGCGGGCTGGATATCGGTTCGGCCAAGCCTGATGCCGGCGAACGCGCGCTGGCAGCGCACCACCTGCTGGACCTGCGCGATCCCTGGCAGACCTATTCGGCCGCTGAGTTCGCCGCCGATGCCGGCCGCGTGGTGGCCGACATCGTCGCCCGGGGCAAGACGCCGATCCTGGCCGGCGGCACGGGCCTGTACTTCCGTGCGCTGCTGGAGGGACTGTCGCCGATGCCGGAAGCAGACCCGGCGATGCGCGACGTGCTGAGCGCCGAGGCTGCCGAGCGTGGCTGGGCCGCCCTGCATGCCGAACTTGCCACCGTCGATCCCGCCGCCGCTGCACGCATCCATGCCACCGATCCGCAACGCATCCAGCGGGCGCTGGAGGTCTACCGCCTGACCGGCACGCCGATCAGTGAATGGCAGCGTCGCCCCGGCGTCGCCCCGTTGCCGGTGCGTACATTGAAGCTGATTCTGGCGCCGCGCGACCGCGCCGTGCTGCACCAGCGCATCGAGGCGCGTTTCGACGCCATGCTCGCCCAGGGCTTTCTCGACGAAGTGCGTGCCCTGCGTGCGTTGCCGGACATGCAGGCGGTCGCCACGCCGCTGGACCTGCCAGCCGTCCGCGCGGTCGGGTATCGCCAGGCCTGGGAGTACCTGGACGGCGAGGGGGACGAGGCCCGCTTCCGTGAAAAGTCCATTTTCGCCACCCGGCAACTGGCCAAGCGCCAGCTGACCTGGCTGCGCGGCGAGCTTGATGCGCGCTGGTTCGACCCCCATATGGATGGGGAGCGCCTGGCAGGCGCGGTGTCGACCTTCGTTGCACGCTGAACCGACGCTGGCCGTGTACCATCATGGGCCGGCAAGCGGCTCGGGGGCCGCGGCAACCGCCGGCTACCAATAAGAACAATAATCAGGAGTGTGCAATGTCCAAGGGGCAATCGCTGCAGGATCCTTTCTTGAATGCACTGCGGCGCGAGCGCGTGCCGGTTTCGGTGTACCTGGTCAACGGCATCAAGCTGCAGGGCACGATCGAATCGTTCGATCAGTTCGTGGTCCTGCTGCGCAACACCGTCAGCCAGATGGTCTACAAGCACGCCATTTCCACCGTGGTGCCGGCGCGCAACGTCAAGGTCGGCCCGGGTGGTGGGTACGTGCAATCAGGTGAGGATGGTCAGGCGGGTGATGAAGCAGACGAATGATGTTGGAGCGGTGAATGTTTGACCGCTCGAAAAAGGGCGAACACGCCCTGTTGATCCAGCCGCATTTCGGCAAGCTGGAAGACGATGTGCTGGAAGAATTCGGTGATCTGGCCCGCTCGGCTGGGGCCAGCATCGCGGTGACCATCACCGCGCGCCTGGATCGCCCGAACCCATCGACCCTGCTCGGCAGCGGCAAGCTGGATGAGATCAAGGCCGCCGCCGAAGCAACCGGCGCAGACCTGATCCTGGTCAACCACGCGTTGAGCCCGGGTCAGGAACGCAATCTGGAACGTTTCCTGGAGCGCCGGGTGATCGACCGTACCGGTCTGATCCTGGACATCTTTGCCCAGCGTGCGCGCAGCCATGAAGGCAAGCTGCAGGTCGAGCTGGCCCAGCTGCGCCATATGGCGACACGGCTAGTGCGCGGCTGGACCCATCTGGAGCGCCAGCGTGGTGGTTCGATCGGCCTGCGCGGCCCGGGTGAAACCCAGCTGGAAACCGATCGTCGCCTGCTGCAGAAGCGGGTTGAACAGCTGCAGAAGCGGCTGGAAAAAGTCGAAGTACAGCGCACCCAGATGCGCCGTGCGCGTGTGCGCAGCGAATTGCCGCGCGTGGCCCTGGTGGGCTACACCAATGCCGGCAAATCGACCTTGTTCAATGCGATGACCGGCGCCGAGGCCTATGCGGCTGACCAGTTGTTCGCGACCCTGGATCCGACCGTGCGCCGGATCGCCGTGCCTGGTGGCAACGTCGTGCTGGCCGATACGGTTGGTTTCGTACGCGACCTGCCGCATGACCTGGTGGCGGCCTTCCGCTCGACCCTGTCTGAAGCGCGGGAAGCGGATTTCCTGCTGCACCTTGTCGATGCCGCCGATCCGCACCGCGAGGAGCGCATCGCCCAGGTCGACGAAGTGCTGACCGCCGTCGGTGCTGGCGACCTGCCGCAGTTGCTGGTGTTCAACAAGATCGACCGCATCGAGGGTGCCGACGTTCGCCACGATGGCCAGGACGGCGTGCCGGATGAATCGCGGCGTGAGCGGGTGTGGATTTCCGCACGCGACGGGCAGGGCATCGAGCTGTTGCAGGCCGTGCTCGGCAAGCGGTTGGGTCTGCAGCACGTCACCGGCGAGCTGCGCCTGCCGCCCAGTGCCGGCCGTCTGCGCGCGCGCCTGCACCAGCTGGAAGTGGTCCGCAGTGAACAGGCCGATGAAGAAGGCTGGCTGTTGCAGGTCGATCTTCCCATCGCCGAGGCCGAGAAGCTGGCGGCCAGCGCCGATGGCGAGCCGATCCGGGCCCTGCTGCCGGAAAAGCTGCCCGAATGGTGAGGTAGTGCCGGCCGCTGGCCGGCAGTTCCTGCGGCCCCGTGCCGCGACACCACCTTGCGATCTGCGGTACAACGTGCAGGTTCTTCACCTTTCAGCTACCCCGATGTCCTTCCCGACCGACACCGAACTCAACGCCCAGGCCGCTGCGCTGGGCCAGCGCCTGCAGCAGGCTTCGCTGCAGCTGGTGACTGCTGAAAGCTGCAGCGGTGGCTGGATCGCCAAGTGCATGACCGACATCGCCGGTTCCTCGGCGTTCTTCGACTGCGGCATGGTGGTTTACAGCTACGAAGCCAAGCAGCGCCTGCTCGGCGTGCGCGCGCAGACGCTGGAACAGTTCGGTGCGGTCAGCCGCGAAGCCGTGCTGGAGATGGTGTCCGGGGCGCTGGTCAATTCCGGCGCCGGCATCGCGGTGGCCGTGACCGGTATCGCAGGGCCGGGCGGTGGCAGCCCGGACAAGCCGGTTGGCAGTGTCTGGATCGGCTGGAAGCGCCGCGGCGGCTATGCCCGTGCCGAACTGTTCCAGTTCGACGGTGACCGTGAAGCCATCCGCCGGCAAACCGTAGCGGCGGCATTGCACGGTATCGACGCCCAGCTGTGACATGCTGCTCCGGCAATCAACCGGAGTAGGCAACGATGTGGGAGACGCTGGGCACCGTCCGTGACCTTGGCCGGCTGCAGGAAATCGCCGCCGTCCTGATCCGCTACGGCTTCGGCGACGTCGTGCGGCGCATCGGCCTGGCCACGGTACTGGAACGTACCGGCCGCCTGCTGCACTGGAACGAGGAGCGGCAGGAGATGCTGCGGATGACCGCGCCGGTGCGCGTGCGCAGCGCCCTGCAGGATCTCGGGCCGACCTTCGTGAAGCTGGGCCAGGTGCTCGCCACCCGCGTCGACCTGCTGCCGCCGGACTGGATCGCCGAACTCTCCGAGTTGCAGAACGCGGTCCCTGCATTGCCCTACGAGAAGATCCGCGAACAACTGGAGGCCGATCTCGGTGCGTCTCCGTCGCAGGTGTTCGCCTTCCTTGATGAAACCCCGATGGCCGCTGCTTCGTTGGCCCAGGCCCACCGTGCGCGGCTGCGCGATGGCCGCGAAGTGGTGTTGAAGGTGCGTCGCCCGGGTATCCGTGACGTGGTTGAAGCCGATCTGCGGTTGCTGGCACGGCTGGCCGAGATCGTCGAAGCCCGCCTGCCGGACCTGCGCCGTTACCGACCCGCCGAGGTGGTGCAGCAGTTCACCGTGTCGCTGCGGCGCGAGCTGGATTTCGCCGCGGAGTGCCGCAATGCCGAGCGCATCGCGCGCAACTTCGAGGGCCGTGACGACATTCTGATTCCTGCGGTGCACTGGCAATGGACCTGCGAAAGCCTGAATGTCCAGGATTTCGTCGATGGCATTGCCGGCCGTGATCTGGCCGGTGTCGATGCGGCCGGCCTCGACCGCCGAGAACTGGCCCGACGTGGTGCCGACATCGTATTGAAGATGGTGCTGGAGGACGGCAGCTTCCACGCCGATCCGCACCCGGGCAACATCATCTACCTGCGCGATGGCCGCATCGGTGTGATCGATTTCGGCATGGTCGGCGCCTTGTCGGAGGTGCGCCGCTTCCAGGTCGCGCAGCTGCTGCATGGTCTGGTGGAACAGGACCCGCAGGGCGTAGCCGATGTGCTGCTGGACTGGGCGGGTGGCGTGGAAGTGGACGAGAACCGGTTGCAGCACGACATCAGCCTGTTCGTCGACCAGTACCGTGGCGTGCCGCTGAAGGACCTGCGGATCGGCCTGATGCTGGGCGACATCACCCAGCTGCTGCGCAGCTACAACCTGACCCTGCCGGCGGATCTGGCATTGATGATCAAGGCCTTCCTGACCCTGGAGGGCATGGGCCGCCAGCTCGACCCGGACTTCGACATGGCCAGCGCAGCACGCCCGTTCCTGGAGCGGGTGGTACTGCAGCGCTATGCGCCGCGGGCGCTGTTCAAGCGTGGCCGCCGCAGTCTGCTGGGCATGATCGACTTTGCCGGTGAACTGCCGCGGGATCTGCGCAAGCTGGTGCAGGCTGCGCGCCGGGGCCGCCTGCAGCTGAAGGTCGAGACCAGCGCGCTGCAGGGCTTCGGCGACCAGGTCAATCGCGCCGCGAACCGGATGGTGATGGGCATCGTCACCGCGGCCCTGATCATCGGTTCTTCGATCGTGATGCACAGCGTAGGCGGCGTCTCCAGCCGTTGGCTGCTGGCGCTGGGCGTGTGCGGTTTCATCGGCGCAGGGTTCTGCGGGGTGTGGATCCTGTTCTCGATCTGGCGCAGCGGCAAGCACACGTAGTGTGCCTGCCGCGGCGGTTCCCACCAGGGAACCGCGGAATCGCGCAGCGATTCCTGTAGAGCCGACCGCTGGTCGACTGCTTTCGCCTTGTCGCTCCCGGCACTTGCAGTCCCAGGCGTTAGTAGTAATACTACTAATCATGGACCTGACCGACACCCAGCAGGCGATCCTGCAGTTGATCGCCGAGCGTATCGAGAGCGAAGGGGCGCCCCCTTCGCAGACTGAAATCGCACGTGCCTTCGGCTTCAAGGGGGTGCGAGCAGCGCAGTACCACCTGGAGGCGCTGGAGCAGGCCGGGGCGATCCGCCGCGTACCTGGCCAGGCACGCGGCATCCGCTTGGTGCAGGCACCACCGGTGGAGAAGGTTGCCGAGCCGGGCCTGCCCGACAGCGTCCTGCGCCTGCCGATCCTGGGACGGGTCGCGGCGGGTCTGCCGATCGGCGCCGACATCGGCTCGGATGATTTCGTGGTGCTGGACCGGGTGTTCTTCTCGCCGGCGCCGGACTACCTGCTGAAGGTGCAGGGCGACTCGATGATCGACGAAGGCATCTTCGATGGCGACCTGATCGGTGTGCACCGCACTCGTGACGCCCATTCGGGGCAGATCGTGGTGGCCCGCATCGATGACGAGATCACCGTCAAGCTGTTGAAGATCGCCAAGGACCGGATCCGGTTGCTGCCGCGCAATCCCGATTACAAACCGATCGACGTGCTTCCTGACCAGGATTTCTCGATCGAGGGCCTGTACTGCGGGCTGCTGCGACCGAACCGTTGACGATTCACCCTGCAATTCCCGCGGTCTTTTGTGGCGATTCTCTGGTTCTGCTGAGGTTGGTACGGATGTCCGATAATTTTTTTCCGAACGCCGGGCAGAATCTCAGCCTGTGCGATACGCCAGCCTTAAAGTGAACCCATGGCCAAGAAGACTTCCAAAGACAGCACCTCCAACGACGTGACCTCTGCAAGGACCAATCCGATGGACGAGAACAAGAAGCGCGCCCTCGCTGCAGCTCTGGGCCAGATCGAAAAGCAGTTCGGCAAGGGCTCGGTGATGCGCATGGGCGACCGTGTGGTCGAGCCCGTCGAGGCGATTCCGACCGGTTCTCTGATGCTGGATATCGCACTGGGCATTGGTGGCCTGCCCAAGGGCCGCGTGGTTGAAATCTACGGACCGGAATCCTCCGGCAAGACCACGTTGACCCTGCAGGCCATTGCCGAGTGCCAGAAGCTGGGCGGTACGGCCGCCTTCATCGATGCCGAGCACGCGCTGGACCCGATCTACGCAGGCAAACTGGGCGTCAACGTTGACGATCTGCTGCTGTCGCAGCCGGATACCGGTGAGCAGGCGCTTGAAATCGCCGACATGCTGGTCCGCTCCGGCTCGGTCGACATCCTGGTGGTCGACTCGGTGGCCGCATTGACCCCGAAGGCTGAAATCGAAGGCGAGATGGGCGACCAGCTGCCAGGTCTGCAGGCCCGTCTGATGAGCCAGGCACTGCGCAAGCTGACCGGCAACATCAAGCGTTCCAATACGCTGGTGGTATTCATCAACCAGCTGCGTCACAAGATCGGCGTGATGATGCCGGGCCAGAGCCCGGAAGTGACCACCGGCGGCAACGCGCTGAAGTTCTACGCTTCGGTGCGCCTGGACATTCGTCGTATCGGTGCGATCAAGAAGGGCGACGAGATCATCGGCAACCAGACCAAGATCAAGGTCGTCAAGAACAAGCTGGCTCCGCCGTTCAAGCAGGTCATCACCGAGATCCTGTACGGCGAGGGCATCAGCCGTGAAGGCGAACTGATCGATATGGGCGTGGAGGCCAAGCTGGTCGAGAAGGCCGGTGCCTGGTACAGCTACGGTGAAGAGCGCATCGGCCAGGGCAAGGACAACGCCCGTGGCTATCTGCGCGACAACCCGCAGGTTGCGGCCAAGCTCGAGGCCGAGCTGCGCGAAAAGTTCCAGCCGACCGAAGCCGTCCGTGAGGAAGGCGAAGACGAAGGCGACGACGAGTAAGGCTTGCTGTGGGGCAGGGCGGCGCCGTCAGTGACGTCGCCCTGTCCTGCAGATTCGGTTTCCCCGACGGGGGACGCGCCAGGGACGGCGCATTTGATTGAAGGCGAGCATGAACGATTCCGACGCCCCGGAACCCGGCCGCAAGCGCCGCGTACGCGAACAGACCCCCGTCCAGCGTGCCCTGGGGTTGCTGGTGCGGCGTGAGCATTCGCGCAAGGAGTTGACCCGCAAGCTGACCTCCCGTGGTATCGAGGGCGAGGCGGCACAGGCCGCGGTCGACAAGCTGACCGAGGCTGGCTGGCAGGACGACACCCGGTTTGCCGAGAATCTGGTGCGTATGCGCGCCAATACCGGCTACGGCCCCATCCATGTGCGGGCCGAACTGGGTACCCATGGACTGGACAGCGAGCAGATCGCTGCCGCCATGGAGACCTTTGAAGGCGACTGGACAGAGAACGCCCGGGATCTGGTCCGACGCCGCTTCGGTGAGGCTGGCCCGCAGGACCTGGCGCAGCGTCGCAAGGCCGCCGATCTGCTGGCTCGCCGGGGCTTTGATGGCGACAGCATCCGCCGTGCGACCCGATACGATCCGGACGACTGAGACTGATGGCGCCGGGCCTGATACCCTTTGGGGTTTCGGCGGTCCGTTCGACCCTGGCCACTGCGGCCGGCGGCACGGGCCCCGGCCCGCAGACTGCCAGCCCCCATGAACGCATCCGCCAAATTCACGACATCCCAGATCCGCAGCGACTTCCTTGAGTTCTTCAAGGGCAAAGGCCACACCATCGTGCCGTCGGCGCCGCTGGTGCCGGGCAACGATCCGACCCTGCTGTTCACCAACTCCGGCATGGTGCAGTTCAAGGACGTGTTCCTGGGCGCAGAGAAGCGCAGCTACGTGCGCGCGGCCGACGTCCAGCGCTGCCTGCGTGCCGGTGGCAAGCACAACGATCTCGACCAGGTGGGCTACACCGCCCGCCATCACACCTTCTTCGAAATGCTGGGCAACTGGTCCTTCGGCGATTACTTCAAGAAGGATGCGATCGCCTGGGCCTGGGAGCTGCTGACCCAGGTCTGGAAGCTGCCCGCCGAGCGCCTGCTGGTCACGGTCTACCAGACCGACGACGAGGCCTACGCGCTGTGGCGCGACATGATCGGCATTCCGGAAGAACGTATCGTTCGCATCGGCGACAACAAGGGTGCGCCTTTCGCCTCGGACAACTTCTGGCAGATGGCCGATACCGGTCCGTGCGGTCCGTGCACCGAGATCTTCTACGACCACGGTGACCATATCGCCGGTGGCCCCCCGGGCTCGCCGGATGAGGACGGTGACCGCTTCATCGAAATCTGGAACCTGGTGTTCATGCAGTTCGATCGCCAGCAGGACGGCACGCTGATGCCGCTGCCGGCGCCGTGCGTGGACACCGGCATGGGCCTGGAACGCCTGGCCGCGATCCTGCAGCACGTGCATACCAACTACGAGATCGACCTGTTCCAGGCGCTGATCCGCAAGGCATCGGAGCTGACCGGCACCGCCGATCTGGAAAACAAGTCGCTGCGGGTGATCGCCGACCATATCCGCGCCTGTTCGTTCCTGATCGTCGATGGCGTGCTGCCGTCCAACGAAGGTCGCGGCTACGTGCTGCGCCGGATCATCCGCCGCGCGCTGCGACACGGCTGGATGCTGGGCGTGCGCCAGCCGTTCTTCAGCAAGCTGGTGCCGACCCTGGTCGAGCAGATGGGCGAGGCCTATCCGGAACTGCCGGCGCAGGTCGATACCGTCGTGCGTGCACTGCAGGCCGAAGAAGAGCGTTTCGCTGAAACCCTCGACTCGGGCATGAAGATCTTCGACGACGTCGCCGCCAAGGTCAGCAATGGCGTAATTCCGGGCGTGGACGCCTTCCGCCTGTACGACACCTACGGCTTCCCGCTCGACCTCACCCAGGACATCGCCCGCGAGCGTGACCTGACCGTGGACATCGAGGGCTTCAACGCCGCGATGGAAACGCAGCGCGAGACCGCGCGTGCCGCCGGCAAGTTCGGCGGCGGCGTGACCCTGTCGGCCGATCTGGTCGCCACGCTCAAGCCGACCGTCTTCCTCGGCTACGACCGCCTGCAGGCCGACGATCTCCGCGTGGTCGCGATCCTCAAGGATGGCCGCCCGGTGGACGCTGCCCAGGCCGGTGACGAGGTCATCGTGCTGACCAGCCAGACCCCGTTCTACGCCGAGTCCGGCGGCCAGGTCGGCGACACCGGCATCTTGTCCGCTGCCGGCGTGCAGGTGCAGGTGAGCGACACCCAGAAGTTTGCGGGCCAGTTCCATGGCCATGTCGGCAAGCTCACCCAGGGCAGCCTGAAGATCGGTGATGTGCTGTCCGGCCAGGTTGATGGCGAGCGCCGTGGCGCCACCATCCTCAACCACTCGGCCACCCACCTGTTGCATGCCGCCCTGCGCGAAGTGCTGGGCACCCACGTGCAGCAGAAGGGCTCGCTGGTGGCGCCGGACCGCCTGCGCTTCGACTTCTCGCATTTCCAGCCGATCAGCGCCGAGGAACTGGCGATCATCGAGCGCAAGGTCAACCAGCAGGTGCGCGTCAACAATGCTGTGGAAGTGCACAACATGGGCATGCAGGAGGCGCTGGACTTCGGCGCGATGGCCCTGTTTGGCGAGAAGTACGGCGAGAACGTGCGCGTGCTGAAGATGGGGGACTACTCCACCGAGCTGTGTGGTGGTACCCACGTCAACCGGACCGGTGACATCGGTCTGTTCAAGATCACCTCCGAGGGCGGTGTATCGGCCGGTGTGCGTCGTATCGAGGCCGTCACCGGCCAGGGCGCGCTGGACTACGTGGACGCCGAGGAGGCACGCCTGGCCGAGGCCGCTGAACTGCTGGGTGGCAGCGCAGCCGACGTGGTCGAAAAGATCCGTGCGCTGGGCCTGCGCCAGAAGCAGCTGGAGCGCGAGCTGGAGGCCGTGAAGGCCAAGGTCGCTGCCGGCGCCACGGCTGATCTGTCCGGCCAGGCCGTCGAGGTCGCCGGCGTGAAGGTCCTGGCCGTCCGCCTGGAAGGCTTCGATGCCAAGGCCCTGCGCGATGCCATGGACCGCCTGAAGCAGCAGCTGGGCAATGCGGTGATCGTGTTGGCCGGTGCCCAGGACGGCAAGGCAGCCCTGGTCGCGGGCGTGAACGGCAGTGCAATGGGCAAGGTCAAGGCCGGGGAACTGTTGTCCCATATCGCCGGTCAGATCGGGGGCAAGGGCGGCGGACGCCCGGACCTCGCCCAGGGTGGTGGCGAGGACGGGCCCGCCCTTGCCACCGCGCTGGCTGCGGTCGTCGAATGGGTCAGCCCCCGCCTGTGATGAACCCTTGCCGTCCCCCTCCTTGTAGGAGCGGGACGGCTGACGGTACCATTGCGAATCTTTTCCCTTTGTCGTGGGCGCGCTTCTTGACGGAGCGTCAAGCCGGTGGGGGATACCCTTCCACACGGTTCCATGGAGACTTAAAAAAATGTTGATCCTGACTCGCCGCGTCGGCGAAACCCTGATGATCGGTGACTCGGTGAGCGTCACCGTGCTTGGCGTCAAGGGTAACCAGGTGCGTATCGGCATCACTGCGCCGAAGGACGTCGCTGTGCATCGCGAAGAGATCTACCAGCGCATCCAGCGTGGTGACGAAGCCGGCAGCACCGGTGGTGAAAATTCTGCGGAATAAGGCTTTACCTTCGCGCGTGATTAACGTTATGATTCACGCCCCGCTGAGGTGCAACGCACCAGACGCGGAGAAAACCCCGGAGCGATGCCCGAGCGGCTGAAGGGGCTCCCCTGCTAAGGGAGTATAGGGTCAAAAGCTCTATCGAGGGTTCGAATCCCTCTCGCTCCGCCAGATACAAAGAAGCGCCTGCAGATCCTCGATCTGCAGGCGTTTTTCTTTTCAGCTCCCTCAAAGCTTCACGGTGACACCGACCTGGAACCCGCGACCGGGCAGCGGTGCGATGTACTTCAACGGCGAGTTGTGTGGGCGGGCGTCGTCATCCAGAAGGTTGCTGCCGTTGACGAACACTTCCATCCCAGCGATGTAGGCATTGCGTACTGGCAGCTCGCGGCTGACCTGCAGATCGACCAGGTTGAATGCATCCAGCGGAATCTCTTCGCTGACGTTGCGACCCAGGTACTTCTGCTTGTCGTAGTAGGTGCTGGAGAGTTGCACCTTCCAGCTGTCGCGCTGCCATTGCAGGTTGGCGCCATAGCGGTTGGTCGGCATGTTCGGCAGGTACTCGCCGTCGTTGTGCGCGCGCAGCGTGTCCGGGCGATCGGCGTGGTTCCTGACCAGATCGGCGAAGGCGGACAGATTCAATTTTCCGTAACCGCCAAGATCGAGCGCCTGCGACGCATCGATCTCGAATCCCTTCACCGTGGTGTCGGTCTGCTTCCAGTACTTCAGCGGCAGGCGATTGGCCATCTGCATGCCGGAGTGGCCCTGGTAGAGGTAGTTGTCGTACTTCATCCGGTAGGCGGTGGCCGACAGCGCGAAGCCGCCAAGATGAAACAGTCCGGTCAGCTCCAGGTTCTTCGCGCGTTCCGGCTCCAGGTTCTGGTTGCCTTCTTCCTGGGTCATCACCGAGTAATGCGCGTTGCTGGCATACAGCTCGTTGATCTCCGGTGCGCGCTGCGAGGACGAATAGCGCACCTTGGCGGCGAACAGCGGGCCGAGTTCGACATACGAACCCAGGCTGTAACTGTTGAGACGATAGGAGCGATCCTGCAGCGTGGTGTTGGCAGCATTGCGCGAGGTCTTGAAGCGGCTGGGCTGCAGGTCATGGTCCACGCGTTCATGGCGGACACCGGCATCGAAGGAAACCCAGCCGAAGTCGAGGGTTTCCTTCAGGAACACGGCGTTGCTGCGCGTTTCCACATCAGGCAGGTAGCGCAGCGTGCCGCTGCCGGTGACGTCGCGCGCCTGATGGCTCAGGCCCAGCACGCCGCTGAGCGGCCCGACGGGTTGATGTGCCAGCAGCAGTTCGGCCTGGGTGCTCTGGAAGTCGTAGTCGTTGGCCCTGGTCGAGCCCAGGCGCTCGCCCGAGGTGTTGTCCAGTGTTGAAACCCGCAGTTCGGCACGTTCGACGTACGGCAGCGGGTCCCGCAGCAATGCTTCCAGGGCGTAGCGCTGCTGTTTGATCACCACGCCCACCGGCAGGCCGTCGGCAGGGTTCGCGCCGAAGGACAGGTTCTGCATCGAGAAGCCCGGCACACCGTATTCGCTGTCCTTGGCATCGATGCTGACGCCGACGTAACCGCGATCGAAGAACCAGGTCGAGCCGAGTGCCACCTGCGAACTGCGTGAGTAGCTGTTACCCAGCCGATGGTGGTAATCGGGGGTCACATCGTTGTTGATCTGTTTCTGTACGTACGAAGGCGTGCCGGCGACATAGGCCGGGTTGACTGGATTGAGGTAGGTGCGGCGCTGCCAGACCGAGGTCGGGCTGTTGGTGTAGAAGGAAAAATCGCCATCGGCCCAATCGGGGTTCTCGGTCATGAACTGGTCGATGTAGGGTTGCGAGGCCTTGTTGTAGAGCTGCTGGACGCGCGCTTCCTTCTGGCAGCTGTCGGCCAGCGCCGAATTGACACCGCCGGTGGCCGGGAACAGGCGGGTGTTGCAGACGCCGGCCTTGCTGTTGCCGGGAATGTCGTAGTACGAGATGCGTTGCCGAGAGACCTGCAGGTTCGTCGAGACATTCCGCTGGTTGTTGAAGTTCATGCGGAAACCCTGCGCATCGGCCGCGTTGAAACCTTTGCGCAGGACCAGTTCCATCGACTGGTCCTTGTCCTCCATCGTGCGCGAGATCAGACCGGAGTCGATGTCGACGCTGCCGCCGATGGCGTTGCCGCCGTAGCGAACGGTATCGGAGGATTTGTTGACGGTGACGCTGCGCACGAACAGCGGGTCAAAGGGAATGCTGATGTCGCCGCTGAAGGCGTTCATGCCGAGGATGGACTGGCCGTCCTCCAGGATCTGCACGCGGTTGCCGCTGAGGCTGCGGATGACCGGTGCGCCGGCGTTGGGCCCGAAGGCGCTGTTCTGCACGCCGGAGACATGTTCAAGCATGCCGCCGAGGGTGCGGTTCTGGGCCTGCGAGGCCTCGACCGTGACGATGCTGTCGATCCGGGAGGGCTTGCTTGCCTCGACCTGGACGGCGGGCAGGGTGGGGTCGTCGCTGGCATGGGCGTTGTGGACGACGAAAAGGATGGCTGCAGCAAGCAGGTGACGACGCATTACACACTCCGTGAAAAGAATGTGAAATGTTATAACGTAACTATTTAGGTTCACAAGCCGGAGGGGGACGGCGCAGGGGGGGATTGGGCCTGGCCATCGCCGGCAGCTTGGTCGCTTGCACGACCGGACGTTGGCGCGCAGCATCGGCCATTGCCGGTACCCCAGACCGCACCCTGCAGCACTTTCTCCACTCGAAAGGAGCCTCGCATGAAGCTGTTGTCCGCCGCGTTGCTGTCCGTGGCCCTGCTGCAGGCGATGCCTGCCCTGGCCGAGAGCCCGAAGTCCTCGCCGCTGCTCGGCCGCTGGTCGCTGGATATCGCCACGTCCGCGCTGCCTGAAGCACAGCGTCCGCAACAGGTCGTGCTGGAATTCAAGGATGCCGGCGCGGGCAGGTGGAGCTCGCACGTGGATATCGTCCTGCATGATGGCAAGACGATGAAATCCGACGGTACGCTGGCGTTGGATGGCACGCCCGCATCGCTGATGGGCAGCTACGGCGCCAACCAGGCGACGCTGAAACTGCCGGCGCCGAATACGCTGGTGATGCAACTGGTCGATCACGGTTCGCCGGCCTCCACTCGTGTGTATACGGTGGCCGCTGATCGTTCAACGATGACCGAAACCAAGGCGTTCTTCGGTCATGACGGCACGCCGATCCTGCAGACCAACCTGTTCAAGCGGTTGCCGTAACGGTGTGATGCAGCGACACCCGCAGAGGCGCGCTCTGCGGATGCCGTTGCTGCGCTGTCATGCAGCGGCGGGGTCGCGCTTGCTGGTATCGATCCCGTACCGGTCGATCGCCTGCTGCAGCAGGCTCCGTTCGACATGTCCGTCATCGGCCAAGGCCTTCAGTGCCGCCAGCACGATGAAGTGGTGATCGACCTCGAAGAACGTCCGCAGCGATTCGCGTGTATCCGAGCGGCCGAAACCATCGGTGCCGAGTGCGATGAAGCAGCGATCGCTGATGAAGGGACGGATCTGGTCGCCGACGATCTTCATGTAGTCGGTTGCCACCACCACTGGGCCAGCGTGGTCCTGCAGGCACTGCTGCACGTAGGGGACGCGCGGCTCGTCAGCCGGATGCAGCAGATTCCAGCGCTCGACAGCCAGGCCGTCGCGGCGCAGTTCGGTCAGGCTGGTAGCACTCCAGACGTCGCTGGCGATACCGAAATCCTGCTGCAGAAGATCGGCGGCGGCCAGCACCTCGCGCAGGATCGAGCCACTGCCCATCAACTGCGCGCGAGGCTGTGCAATGGTGTCGGCAGCGGCGGGGCGCAGCAGATAGAGGCCCTTCAGGATGCCGGCTTCGGCGCCGTCGGGCAGGGCCGGGTGCGGGTAGTTCTCGTTGAGCAGGGTGATGTAGTAGTAGATGTCTTCCTGGTCCACGTACATGCGGCGCAGGCCATCGTGGATGATCACCGCCAGCTCGAAATTGTAGGTCGGGTCATAGGACACGCAGCTGGGAATCACCGAGGACAGCACGTGGCTGTGGCCATCGTCGTGCTGCAGGCCTTCGCCCATCAGCGTGGTGCGGCCCGAGGTGGCACCAAGCAGGAAGCCGCGGGTGCGCGCGTCGGCTGCTGCCCAGGCCAGGTCGCCGACGCGCTGCAGGCCGAACATCGAATAGAAGATGTAGAACGGAATCGTGGCCAGGCCGTGGTTGGCGTATGCGGTACCGGCGGCGATCCACGAACAGATCGCGCCGGATTCGTTGATGCCTTCCTGCAGGATCTGGCCATCCTTGGCCTCCTTGTAATAGCTCAGCTGGCCAGCGTCCTGCGGCGTGTACAACTGGCCGAGGTAAGAGTGGATGCCGATCTGGCGGAACAGGCCTTCCATGCCGAAGGTGCGCGATTCATCGGGCACGATCGGGATCACCAGCCTGCCCAGCTCGGGGTCCTTGAGCAGGGTGGTGAGGATGCGCACGAAGCCCATGGTGGTGGACTGGCCGCGATCACCACTTCCCTGCAGTTGGACGTTGAACGTGGACAGCGGCGGCAGTGGCAGCGGATCGACCTGTGCCAGGCGTGCCGGCAGCTGGCCGCCCTGCGCCTGGCGACGCTGCGCGAAGTAGAGCGCCTCCGGGCTGCCCGGCGCCGGGCGCAGGTACGGCATTTCCTCCAGCTGTTCATCGCTGATCGGTAGATCGAAACGGTCGCGGAAAGCGCGCACCGCATCGGTGCTCATCTTCTTCAACTGGTGATTGATGTTCTGGCCTTCGCCGGCCTCACCCATGCCGAAGCCCTTCACCGTCTTGGCCAATACCACGGTCGGCCGGCCCGCGGTGTTCACTGCCTGCTGGTAGGCGGCGTAAACCTTCTGCGGATCGTGGCCGCCACGTGCCAGCGCCCAGATCTCGTCGTCGCTCATGTGCGCGACCAGCGCCAGCAGTTCCGGGTAGCGTCCGAAGAAGTGCTCACGTACATAGGCACCGCTCTGTGACTTGAAGGTCTGGTAGTCACCATCGACGCATTCCATCATGCGCTGGCGCAGCAAGCCGCTGTGATCGCGTGCCAGCAGGTCGTCCCAGCCACCGCCCCAGATCACCTTGATCACGTTCCAGCCGGCGGCACGGAAGGTGCCTTCCAGTTCCTGGATCACTTTGGCGTTGCCGCGCACTGGTCCGTCCAGGCGCTGCAGGTTGCAGTTGACCACGAACACCAGGTTGTCCAAGCGCTCGCGCCCGGCCAGTGAAATGGCCGCCAGCGATTCGGGCTGATCCATTTCACCATCACCGAGGAAGGCCCAGACCTTGCGGCCCTGGTGCTGCTTCAGCCCGCGGTATTCCAGGTAGCGCATGTAACGGGCCTGATAGGCCGCGGTCAGCGGGCCCAGGCCCATCGATACGGTAGGGAACTGCCAGAACTCCGGCATCAACCGCGGGTGCGGATACGAGGACAGGCCCTCACGCCCGGCTTCGCGGCGGAAGTTGTCCATGCGCTCGGCGCTGATGCGGCCTTCCACGAAGGCACGGCCATAGATGCCGGGTGCGGAATGGCCCTGGATGTAGATCATGTCGCCGTCGAAGGTGTCGGTACGGCCACGGAAGAAGTGATCGAAGCCTACGTCATACATGACCGCTGCGGACTGGTAGGTGGCGATGTGGCCGCCGACGTTGGAATGCTTGCCGGCGCGCAGCACCATCACCATGGCGTTCCAGCGGATCATCGCGTTCAACCGACGCTCGATGGCCAGGTCGCCCGGGTAGGCTGGCTGGCGCTCGGGTGGAATCGTGTTGGTGTAAGCGGTCCATGCGCGGATGTGCAGGTCGCCATGCTGCTGCACGTCGAGGTCATCGAGCTGGTCCAGCAGATAGTGCGCGCGCGGCCGGCCGCCGGCTTGGATCACCGCGTGCAGCGACTCGCGCCATTCGCGGGTTTCCTGCGGATCGATGTCGAGAGGGAAGTGTGCCTGGTTCATGCTGCGTCTCCAGAGAGCGCCGGCCGGCAACTGCGCGACACCGCCGGCAGGGCGACAGCTCTGGAGCGGAGTCGCGCCGGCAGGGCCGTGGCGCGGGGGCGGCCTTGGTGGCTGCCGGGGAGACAAGCGTAGGCGGCGCATGGGTTGGCCGGTAGACAGGTGAGGGTTGGGTCTGCGCGAACCTGCGCTTTGCCCGGCGGCGCTGCAATGCGGTTGTCATCGTCGGTGTGCACCCTGCTGGGTTTTCCAGCCTCGGGGTGGTTGGTCGGTTGTGAACAGCGTCAGGATCTGGGAGAAGAGCTACGCCCTGCGGCGCCGCCTGCTGCGTGGCTTCTTCCTTCGGCGTGGTTCACAGGCTGCCGATGCCGAGGATCTGGCGCAGGAGGTCTACCTGCGCCTGCTGCGCAGCACCGGCGAAGACGCCGCGGCGATCGAGAACCCTGAAGCCTATCTGTTCGCGGTGGCAGCCAACCTGGCCCGTGAACAGGCACGTTCGCGCTCCGGCCTGCCGCAGATCGAGGATGTTGATCTGCTGGCCGAGGTGCTCAGCAGCGAGGAGGACATCGAGGGTGATTTCGAGCGTGCGCAGCGCTGGAGCGGGATCCGCGGCGCCATCGCGCAACTGCCACCCACGACGCGGCGGGTGATGGAACTGCACTACCGCGAAGGATTGGATTGCCAACAGGTTGGGGCGCAGCTGGATGTGTCGGTGCACATGGTGCGCAAGCACATCGGCAAGGGCCTGGATGCCTGCAGGAAGGCGCTGGGCGCCGGGAAGGACGGATGAACCGGCAGGAGCCTGCAGCGATGGATGACGAGGTGGCCGAACAGGCTGCGCAGTGGTTCCTGTGCAACCGCGAGGGTGAGCTGAGCGCCGTGCAGCGCGCCGAGTTCATGGCGTGGATGAAGGGCTCGCCCGAGCACGTGCGCGCGTACCTGCATGCCCTGCATCTGCACCGGCAGGTGGGCGCGGCGATGTCGGTGCACCCGCAGGAACAGGGAAGCAGGGCAGTGCTGCCGATGCTGCCGGCAACGGCGAAAGTGGTGCCGTTGTTTGCCGCGCCCGTGTCCGCGCCGCGCGCCGTGGTTGCAACACGAACGCGCCGGCCGCTCTGGAGGCGGGTGGCTGCGGTGGCGTGCGGACTGTTGCTGGTGGCCGGTCTGCTGCCGTGGCTGATGCCGCGCGAACAGATGCTGGTCGCCGGGCACGGGCAACTGCGTGAGGTGGTGCTGGCTGACCAGACCCAGGTGCGGCTGAATGCAGACAGCCGTCTGCGGGTGACCATCGGCTGGTTCAGCCGCCGCGTCGAACTGCTGCAGGGCGAGGCCACGTTTGATATCGCAGCGGATCGCCGGCCCTTCGAGGTACGGGTCGGTGATCTGCAGATCCGTGACATCGGCACCGTGTTCGATGTGTCGCGCCGGTTGCAGAGCACGCGTATCGGCGTGGTATCCGGCCAGGTGGAGGTCTGGACCGCCGGTGATGGGCAACGCCGGCTGGCGCAGCTGCCCGCCGGGCGGGTGGTCCAAGTCGATCATCTCAGCCATGCGGTGCAGCCGCTGGAAATACCGATGTCCATGCTGCTGGACTGGCAGCAGCGCCGGGTGTCGTTCCGTGATGAGCGGCTGGACGAGGTGGCGGCTGCGTTCAACCGGCACAACCAGGTGCAGGTGCGGGTGACCGATGACGTGGCGCGGGCGGCGCGCCTGTCGGGCAGCCTGGAGGCGCACCGGGTCGCTGCGCTGCAGGCATTCCTGCAGCGGGACGCGCGCTTCGTCATCCGCCGCGAACAGGACACGGTATGGGTCTCCAGCCGCTGATCCCGGTTGGGCGATGGGCTGTCAGAAAAAATTCATCGAATCGGCGTTCTCCACTTCCGCCGATGCCGGCTCTTACTTGGGAGAAGCCGCTGTCGAATGTCGACGCAGCAGCAGTCCTCTCTCCTGCAAGGAACCGTGATGCGCAAGAAGCTCTATCTGTCGGTGGTACTGGCCTTGTCTCCCTGCCTGGGCGCACATGCGCAGGCGGTGTCGTCCAACGGGCTTGAGACCAAGGTTACTGCAGCGATCGCCGCGCAGCCTTTGAGCCAGGCACTGGAGCAGCTGTCACGCAGCTCCGGCGTGCAGTTCCTGTATGCCGGCGCGGGCAATGCACCCATGGCGGGCGCGGTACCGCGGGGGGCCACCGTCAAGCAGGCGCTGGACACGCTGCTGGCCGGCACCGGCCTGCGCTACACGGTGCTGGACGGCAACGTGATCGCCATCGATGCGGCACCGGCACAGCGCGAAACCGGGCCGGCCGCACCGGCACCGCAGCAGCCGCAAGCCGTGGTCGCTCCGACGCTGGGAACGATCAAGGTGATCGCCGCCCATGAGGTGATCGATCAGAAGAAAACCTCGCCGGTGATCAAGGATTCGGTGATCTACGATGAGATGGACAGCTACGGCGATGAGACGCTGGCCGAGAGCCTGATGGCCGCGCCCGGTCTGAGTGCGGTGGAAGATGCGGGCGAACCGCGCTATGTGACCGTGCGCGGCGTGCAGGCCAATCTCAACTACACGACCATCGACGGCATCGCGATCGCAAGCGTGGGTGGCAGTGGCGCCGGCGAGCGCATGAACAACCTGCAGCTGATTCCCAGCGACATCGGCACCCGCACGGACATCTACAAGAGTTTCAGCGCCGAGCAGGCACCGGATGCCATTGGTGGTGTGATCGACATCATCAGCCGCAGTGCCTTTGATCGCTCCGGCAAGTATGTGTTCGCCGACGTGGCCGGCATCTATTCCACGGCCGAGACCAATGTGGGGCGCAGCGCGGGCGGCGACCACAAGACCCTGGGCCACTTCGGCAAGAGCGCCAAAGCGGTGTTCTCCAACCAGTTCGGTGCCGATGACCAGTTCGGCATCGTCGCTGTTGCGCGCTATGAACAGCGTTCGCGCAACAGCGTCAAGCGCTGGGTCGAATCGAACTATTACTACAGCGATGCCGGCAAGTACCTCACCGATGGCACTACCGGCCCGGATGAAGCGAAAGGCTGGAACGGCCTGCGCGCGCCGGGCAACTTCAGCACCGGCACCTACACCAACTACATCACCAACTTCGGTGGTTCGGCCAAGCTGGAATGGAAACCGTCGGACGATCCGTTCTATGCCTCGCTGCTGCTGTACTCGTACCGGTTCTACGAGAACTCGACGATGAACAAGACCGATCTGTATGGCAACGCCAAGTTCCCGATACGCAACCAGAGCGAGGACGGCGGCACCACCCAGATCAACAGCATCTACATCAAGAACCGCCATGACCGCTGGGACCGCAGCAATCGCGGTGCGATCGCCAGCTTCAACTGGGATATAGGCGACCTTTCGCGGCTGACCCTGCGCGCCGGCCACACCGAAGAGACCTTCCACAACACCCAGGTCTACTGGGGCGTACGCGCGTACCCGAGCAACCTGTTCGTCGACTATGCCAACGACAGCCATGGCTTTCCGAACGCGGTGGGCGTCTCGGACTCCAGTCTGCTGACCAGCTCGGCGTTCAAGCTCAATCCTGCGCAGGCCTACATCTCGCCGCGCGACGCCAAGGAGAGCATCGACAACCTGCGTGCCGACTTCAGCTACAACATCGATGCCGATGCGCGCGGCTTCGGTCTCGCTGCTGGTGCCGAGTATCGCCACCTGAAGATCTGGCAGGACATCGATTTCGATTACTACAAGACCAGCGCGACCCTGAACGACTATCTGTATCCGGGTTCGACCCTGCTTGGCAGCGTCCCCGGCTTCCCGCTGATCGACAACCGCAAGTGGCATGACGAGCTGTACCCGAAGCTGGGCAACAACGATGCGGCCTACCCGAATGCCGATTTCACCAGCGACTACAAGTACGTGGAGGACATCGCCAACGCCTACGTCTCGGCGCATTACGCCTGGGACCGGCTGCTGCTGATCGGTGGCCTGCGCTATGACCACACTACCTTCGATGCGTTCAGCCCGTTCAGCGATGATGGCGGTACCACCTACACCTCGGCATTCCGCAAGAGCAGTGGCGGCTACAACAACCTGCTGCCGTCATTGAATGCGACCTTCAAGCTGAGCGAGAACCAGCGCCTGCGCTTCTCCGCCAGCCGCACGCTGGGCCGGCCGACACCCAGCAACATCGCCCAGGCCACCAGCACCAGCTGTGGCGATGACGAGCTGGGCGGAGGTTTCTGCACCATCAAGCAGGGCAATGCCTCGCTGCAGCCGCGCCGCTCGACCAATCTCGACCTGGCCTGGGACCTGTATTTCAACGGCAACAACGGCCTGGTGTCGGTCGCGTTGTTCGACAAGGTCATCAAGGACGACATCTACACCCTGACCACGTTCGAGAACATCGGCGACGTCCGCTACCGTGTCACCCAGCCGATGAACACCGATGAGTCTACGCTGCGCGGTGTCGAGTTCGCGGTGGCAAACCGAAATCTGCAGTGGGGCCGCCACCGCTTCGACATGTACCTCAATGCCACCCGTCTGGATGGGCAGACCAATTACCGCATCAGCGATGGCAGCGAGCGCCGCCTGGACCGCCTGCTGTACCAGCCGGACTGGTCGGTGAACGGCTCGGTGATCTGGCGCATGCCGTGGAAGAGCTCGCAGCTGCGCGTGTCCGGCACCTACCGCAGCCGCATGCTGGTCGACTTCGGCGATACCCAGTGGCTGGACTCGTACTACGACCCGTACATGACCTTCAACCTGGCCTTCAGCCACAAGGTCAGCAAGCACGTGACGCTGAAGTACGAGGCGAAGAACCTGTTCAATACCCAGCCAACCTACAGCACCGGTCCGAACGGACGCTTCCGCACCGAGATCGATGACTACGGTCGCTTCTTCTACTTCCACATCATCTACAACTGAGGGCGGCCGTCTTGGATACGATCAATCGCAGGCGCTTCCTTGCCCTGTCGGGACTTTCCGCGTTGGGTGCGTGGGCCGGGACTGCCCGCGCGCTGGCTGCGCAGAGCGATGCGGCAGCACTGAATCCGCGCAATCTGCTGGCATCGCCGCGCTTTGCCAGTACGCCGTTCACCCTCGGCGTGGCGTCGGGTGATCCGTCGGCCGACGGCATGGTGTTGTGGACGCGACTGGCCACCGAGCCCCTGGTGTTCGGTGGCGGCATGCCCACCCGGCCGATGGTGGTGGGATGGCAGGTGGCCATTGACGAGACCATGCGCACCGTGGTGCGGCAGGGAACCTCGCTGGCCCACCCCGAACTTGGCCATGCGCTGCACGTGGAACTGGACGGCCTGCTGCCTGGGCGGCCGTACTGGTACCGCTTCACCGTGGGAGGCCATGCCAGTGCGATCGGACGCACCCACACCCTGCCTGCGGCGAACGCGCCGATCAAGCGCGTGCGCTTCGCGGTGGCCGGTTGCCAGCATTTCGAGGAAGGGCACTACACGGCGTGGCGACATATTGCCGAGGAACCACTCGATTTCGTGTTCCATTACGGCGACTACATCTACGAGGGCGAAAGCCAGACCGGCGTGCGCAAGATGAACGGTCAGCCGTTCACCAACCTGCGCAACCACGTTGGCCCACAGACCTACACGCTCGACGACTATCGCCGTCGCTACGCGCAGTACAAGACCGATACAGACCTGCAGGCGGCGCACGCCGCATCACCGTGGTTCGTGACGTTCGACGACCATGAAGTGGACAACAACTGGGCGGGTGCCGAAGACCAGGACGGTACACCCAGCGAACTGTTCCTGCTGCGCCGCGCACAGGCATTCCAGGCGTACTACGAGAACATGCCGTTGCGGGCTTCGTCGTACCCGCGCGATGGTCATATGCAGATGTTCCGGCGGGCACGCTACGGCACGCTGCTGGACCTGCACCTGCTCGATACCCGCCAGTACCGCAGCAAGCAGGTGGACATGGCGCAGCGCGGACAGGTGGAATCTGCCGAGCGCAGCATTGTGGGTGCGAAGCAGGAGCAATGGCTGTTCGATGGCCTGGCCGATGCCGCGCCGCGTTGGCACGCGATCGCGCATCAGGTTTCGCTGGGCAACTACATGCGCGAGAAGGACGGCGTGGTGCAGTCCTCCGATGACCAGTGGTCCGGCTATCTGTCCAGCCGCCGGCGCCTGCTTGATCACATCCAGAAGGTGGGCTTCGGCAACGTGGTGACCGCCTGTGGCGATGCACACCGTCACTATGCCAGTGACCTGGTGCAGGACAACACCGATTCCGGGGTGATCTCCAGCGAGTTCCTGGCGACCTCGATCAGCTCGGGCGCCGACGGGCAGGGCGTGGATGCGTATGCAGAGAACCAGCTGCGGCACAGTCCGCACCTGAAGGCGACGACGGACAAGCGCGGTTACGTGCTGTGTGATGTCACTCGCGATGCCTGGATCGGTGACATGAAGACCCTTGATACGGTCATGCGGCCGAACGGCACGCAGCAGAGCTGGAAGCGCTATGCAGTGGAGCACGGCCGGCCGGGGCTGCAGGAGGCCTGAGCCGGCTGTCCTGCCCTGTAGAGCCGGGCAAGCGCCCGGCTCTACGGAAGTACTTTCAGCCGTGTTCGAAGCGCAACGGTGCGGTGCCCATGGCGGGGTCGCTCGAACCAGGACGGCCATCTTCGGCACGGCCGGCCAGGCGTTGCTCGACGCCCTCCGAGTGCACGATCAGGTCGTACCAGCCTGCGGTCGGTGTCGGGTCCCAGGCCAGCACGGTTTCCGCGCCGGCCACCAGCTGCAGTTCCTGTGCCGGCATGTGGCCCGCGTAGGCGCCGCCCTGCACCTTGACCCTGCGCGCTGAAGGCGATGGGTTGCGCAGCACCAGCCGCAGCTGGCCGTCGGCACGCTCCACCTGTGCATGCAGCGGCGCGAGCACGCCAGCGCCGCGATAGTGGCGATGGAATCCATTCGGCCCCAGCAGCCAGAGGTCGTAACGACCCTGTGCATCCAGCGGCCAACGATCCTGCAACGGGGCACCTGGTACCACGGTGTAACGGCGCGGGATGGCGTCCAGACGCAGGCGGTCATAGACATGCAGCACGGCCGTGGCGCCATCGCTGGCCAGCTGCAGGGTGAGGCCCTCGCCATCCACCGACGTGGCCTGCACGTGCGGCCGATAGGGCAGTGCCCGCGCCGGACGCACGCCCGGCTCCTGGCGGGCCGGATGCAGGCCATCGGGCAGCGCAGGCACGGTACGGCCGGGCAGGGCGGCGGCGCGCGCTGCGACGGCGGTGACATCCGGCAGCGCCTTGACGAAGGGGCGGGTGTCGCGCTGGGCGAAGTCGAAGGCGTTGCTGAGATCACCGCAGACCGCACGCCGCCACGGCGAGATGTCCGGCGCGGCCACGCCGAAGCGACGCTCGATCAGGCGCAGCACCGAGGTGTGGTCGTAGACCTGCGAGTCGACCCAGCCGCCACGGCTCCACGGCGAAATCACATACAACGGGACACGCGGGCCGAGACCATAGGGGCGGCCGCGCAGCTCGGCGGCATCGTATTTCCCGTCGCCCGGTGCCGGATTGCGGTGGTACTCGCCCTCGGTGCTGACCGCCGATGCACCGGCCCAGCCATCGCCAAGCGGAGAGGGCGGTGCCGGCGGCGGTACATGGTCGAAGAAGCCATCGTTCTCATCGAACATCAACAGCAGGGCGGTGCGGCTCCAGACCTCGGGATCGGCGGTCAATGCATCAAGCAGGCGCGCGGTATAGGCGGCGCCCTGCGCGGGGCTGGACGGCCCCGGATGCTCGCTGCCGGCCGCATCGGCGATGATGAAACTGACCTGCGGCAGGCGGCCGCTGACCGCGTCCTCGCGCAGCTGCGCCAGACCACGGGTACTGACGCCGCGTGCGCGCAGCTCCGGGTCATGCCCCGGGTCGCCGCGATGCGCCTGGCGGAAGGCCTCGAATCCGGCCAGCGGGTTGTCGGTGAAGTTGTCGGCCATGTCCTGGTAGATCTGCCAGGACACGCCGGCCTGCTGCAGCCGCTCGACATAGCTGGTCCAGCGATATGACTCCGGATGGCCGCCCTGCTCGGGGAAATTGTCGTGCGAATTGGCGATCACCGGGCCGCCTGCGCGGGCCTGGGCATCGTTGTGGCCGGTCCACAGGAACACGCGGTTCGGGTTGGTGCCGGCCTGCATCGCGCAGTGGTAGGCATCGCAGAGGGTGAACGCATCGGCCAGGGCGAACTGGAACGGCATGTCGCTGCGCTGGAAGTAGCCCATCGAATGGTTCTGCTTGGCCTTGGGCCAGTGCGCCATGCGTCCGTGGTCCCACGCCTGCTGTGCGTCAGGCCAGGTGTGGGGCGTGCCTTCCACCCGCATGTAGCCGAAGTGCGCAGCGGTATCCAATGGGAAAGGGGCGATCGCGCGTTGCCCACTGGCGTCGGGCTGCAGCCAAAGGCTGCGCAGGTGGTCGCCGCCGGGCAGAGGGGGCGCTGGGGCCACGAAGCGGTCGCCGAAACCACGAACGCCCGGCAGGGTGCCGAAGTAGTGGTCGAACGAACGGTTCTCCTGCATGAACACCACGATGTGCTGCAGGTCCTGCAGGCTGCGCGTGCGCGAAGCAGGGGCGATCGCTGCTGCCCGGGCGATGCTGGGCAGCAGCGGCGAAAGGCCGGCGGCGACGCCGGCCTGCAACAGTCGGCGTCGGCCGGTATCGGTCACAGGGTCACACTCACAAGTCCACGCGGAAGGAGATGCCGACGGTGCGCGGAGCGCCGATGAAGGCGTTGTCGCGGCCGTCCACCCCTGCAAGATAGCGCTTGTCGGTCAGGTTGCTCACCACCAGGTTGGCGCCCATCCCCTTCAGGCGCGGCGACAGGGCCTGCAGGTCGAAACCGATGTTGGCGTTGAACACGGTGGCCGAAGGCAGCTTGTTGACGTTGGCCGCATCCAGGTAGCGCTCGCCGAGGTAGCGACCGGACAGGCCGAAGTTCCAGCTCTCACCCTGCCAGTCGGCCGACACCACCAGGATCTGCTCGGGCTGGCCGATCACCTTGGCACCGTCGACGATGCCCAGCTGCCTGTCGCGCGCGTCGTTGCCACTGCCCAGGTACTTGGAGCGGTTGTAGGTGTAGGCGGCATTGATGCGCCAGCCATTGTCCCAGCCGTAGCCGAAGGCCGCTTCCAGGCCGTTGCTCTCCACGCCGCCGAAGTTCTCGTAGACGCCATCGGTCTCGCCGAGGTAGTCGATGCCGCTGACCAGACCGGCCGGCAGGTAGACGATGCGGTTGTCGAACTTGATGTTGTACAGGGTGACCGAAGCGGTCAGCGGCCAGCGGCTGATGCGCATGCCCAGTTCGATGTTGTCGGCGGTTTCCGGTTCGACATTGCGGAAGCGCTGCGGATCGGTTTCACCCAACACCCCGGAGGGGATCGCCGCGAAGTTCTGCGAGTAGCCGGCGAACAGCTCCATGCCCTCCACACCCGGGGCCCAGGTAAAGCCGGTGGACAGCAGCGGATCGGACTTCGAATCGGACTTCACATTCTCGGTGGCGCCGATCACACGGCGACGGGACTGGTCGACGAAGAACTGCTTCACGCCGAGGCGCGCGCTGAACGGGCCGAAGCGGGCCACGTCCTCGACGTAGTACATCTGCTCATCGACCTTGTACTTGTCTTCGAACTGCACCCAGTAGGGCTGGTGGTCGAAGGCGATGTCCTGGCCGACGTTGAGCAGGCGGTGCCAGTCGCGGCGCACGGAACGGTCGAGCTTCTCCACCCACAGGCCACCGCGGATCGTATTGTCGATCGCGCCGAAGGTCTGCCGCCATTCGACGTCGGCGGTGACGCCCATGCGATCGTTGTCGTAGTGGGAGTGGCGATAGGACTGTGCGCCCTGCACATTGCCGGCGTAGCAGTTGGGGTCGTACTCGGCGCTGAAGCCGAGTCGCGGCGTGCAGTTGGCCAGACGCTGGGCGGAACTGCCATCGGGGTTCACGAAGTAGATCTGGCCGCGGTTGCTGCCGCCGTAGACCGTCCTGCCGCCAAGGTATTCCGACTGCGGGCGACCGGCGCCATCGTCGCTGACATCGGCCAGGTACGGCGGCAGCCAGTCACCGCGGCCCTGCATGCGGTGCCCGTAGGCAGCCATCGAGGCTTTGAAACCGTTGCCGCCATCGAACGCCGCGCGCAGGTAGCCGAAGGTGTTCTCGCGCAGTGCGCGCGAACCGGAGCGGTAGTTCTGGTCCAGATACGGAATGCCGGTCAGGGTGCCGACCAGGCCGTCGCGGTCCGGGTTGGTGGCGAAGCCCTTCGGTGAAACGCTGGTGTACTCCGGCTCGTCGGCATCGTTGTAGGACAGGTAGCCGGTCAGGGTCCAGCGGTCCAGTTCGGTGATGAACTTGCCGGCGATGTTGTCGTTGCTGGTGTGACCGGTGCCATCGATCCAGTCATGCACGCGCGCCGACGATGCGCTGATCCATGCGCGGGTGTGTCCGCCCAGCAGGCCTGTGTCGTAGCGTACGTAGTACTTGCGTGCTTCATTGTCACCGGCACCCACCACCATGCGCAGGCGCTGTTCCTGCAGTGGATCGCTGGTGAGGAAGTTCAGGGTGCCGCCCAGCGCTTCGTTCGAGCGCGAGGAGATATCGGCAGTGCCCTGGCTCACCTCCACCGTTTCCAGGTCGAGCGTGTCGATGTAGCGGTTGGCCAGCGAGCCGCCGCCATAACCGGAACCGCCATTGGGCAGGCCGTCGATGGTGGTGCCGATCTGCTGGGTATCGCGGTTGGTGACGAAGCCGCGCATGCTGATCTGCGTGCCCCAGACCGACGAGCCAGTGGCATCGGCTTCGCTGACGACCACGCCGGGCACTTCGTTGAGCGCGCCATTGACGCTGCTCAGCACGGTCTGCCGGTTCAAGGTTTCCTGCCGCACCGAGGTCTTGGCATAGCTGGTGGCCTGGCCGATCACCTGCACCTGGTCCAGGGTCCGCGCGTCGGCGCTTCGCGTATCGGCTGCATCGCCCTGCGGTGCTTCAGCCAGGGCATCCAGTGCGGGAGCAATCAGCAGGGCAAGCAGCGAGATACGGGGAAAGCGCGCAATCGTTCGCATCGAAACCGGACCTTCAGGGGAGGAAAGTCCGGGAGTGTCGGCAGCGCCGATGACATGGCGGTGACGCGCAGATGCAGGGAGTGTGTTGTGTGACGGCCGGCAACACCGGCGGCGTCCCTCAGTAGCGCGCATCCTTCGGTTTCGGGTCGCGTGGCCAGTCCTTGGCCTTGCCGGCGAAGTCCGGGCGCGGCTGGTGGATGAAGTAGCTGGCGATATCCACCGCATCCTGGTCGGGCATCACCTGCTGGCCCAGTGGCGGTTCACGGGTCACTGCCGGCGGCATGTTGTGCTTGACGAAGCCAGCGGCCTTGTACAACCGCGCCATGCCGGCACCGATGTTGAAGCTGCGCTCCCCCCACAACGGCGGGAACGCGATATCGCCGCTGGCATCGCGCTGGCCTTCGCCGTTGTCGCCGTGGCAGGCAGCGCACTGCGCGGCATACAGCGCCTGCCCACGTATCGGGTCCGGCGTCAGCGTGCTGTCGATCGGCCCTTCGCTGGGCGCGGCCACGCGTGCACCCTCCGGTACCGGGCGGCTCAGCCACGCCATGTATTCCAGCATCGCGCGCATCTCCGGTGCATCCTTGGCCAGCGGTTTGCCGTTCATCGAACGCTGCAGGCAGCCGTTGATGCGCTCGGCCAGATCGATTTCCCTGCCCGGGCGCGGCATGTAGCGCGGGTAGCTGCCACCGCCGGTGTTGAAGTAGTGATTGCCGAACGGTCGCTTGCCTTCGGCCATGTGGCAGGAATTGCAGTTCAGATCGTTGCCGACGTTGTCCGGCAGCAGGCGTGCGGTCTCGTTGAGCAGGCGACGGCCGAACATCACCGCGTCTGCGTTGCCGAGGCTGGCGATCTCTTCGGCACTGGGCACGTGGTACTGGCCCACCACCTGGCCGTGACCGTCGAGGATATCCAGAGTCCTCGCCACCTCCGCATCCAGGTCCGGGTACAGGTGCTGGTACAGCAGCGTGCCGGCGCCGGCCAGCAGCACCGCAACCACTGCGCTGGCGATCATCGCTCTGGAACGCTTCTTCGAACGCCTCATTGCGCCGTCTCCTGCGGGACCACATGCACCGGCTTGTCACGCACCACCCGGCGCATGCGCGCCACGTCCAGTTCGCTGACCGCGCTGGCCTGGTTGCCCCAGCTGTTGCGGATGAAGGTGAGGATGTCGGCGAGCTGCGCATTGGGCAGCTGCTCGAAGCCCGGCATGGTGAACGCCATCCGGTCATGCGGCGTGTGCGGCGTGCGTCCACCGATCAGGGTTACCTGCACCAGCGAGCTGGGATCGTCGGCGAACACGATGGAGTTGCCGGCCAGGGCAGGGTAGACCCGTGGCATGCCACGTCCATCTGCACGATGGCAGGCCTGGCAGTGTTCGGCGTAGGCCAGCGAACCGGCCACCCGGTAGTCACCGCCGCGCAGTGCGGCAGTAGTGGTGTCGGTGCCCGGCGTCCACTGCGCGCTGCGGCCTTCGCGTGCTGGCAGCTGCTTCAGATACCGCGCCATCGCCAGCAGATCGGCGTCGGACAGGTACTGCGTGCTGTGCTCGACCACATCGGCCATACCACCGAAGGCCGCGGAACGATCGGTACGGCCGGTGCGCAGGAACTCGACGATCTCGGCTTCGCTCCAGCTGGCGAGGCCAGTTGATTCGTTGCGCAGGTTCTTCGCATACCAGCCTTCCAGCACCGACCCGGACAGGAACTGGCGGCTGCCGTCATCGGCCATCGCCTTTTCCTGGAAGGCCAGCCCGCGTGGGGTATGGCACGCGCCGCAATGGGCCAGGCCTTCAACCAGTTCGGCGCCGCGCTGCTGGCCGGCATCCAGGGTTGGATCGGGGGTGAAGCTGCGCGGGCGCGCGAACAGCAGCTGCCACCAGGCAAGCGGCCAGCGCATGTTGGCCGGCCATGGAATGGTGCTGTCAGCGTTGTCCTGCCGGACCGGCTGCACTGCGCCCATGAAGTAGGCATACAGCGCCTTGATCTCGGCATCGCTGGCGATCACGTACGAGGCGTAGGGCATTGCCGGATACAGCGGCTGGCCGTCATGGCGGATGCCACGCCGTACCGCGCGCTCGAAATCCGCATAGTCGTACGCGCCGATGCCAGTATCTGCGTCGGGGGTGATGTTGGTCGAGTACAGCGTGCCCATCGGCGTCTGCATGCCGAGCCCGCCGGCGAAGGGCTTGCCGCCCGGTGCGGTATGGCAGGCGGCGCAGTCGGCGGCACGTGACAGATACCGGCCCTGCTCGATCAGGGTCGGGTCGTGGATATCGACCTCGGCCTGTTGTCGTGGGGCGAACCAGTACGGTGTGCTGCGGGCGATGCCGTAGGCGGCGGCCAATGTGGCGGCCAAGGCAATGGCGAGCTTGAACGGGGTGCGCATGCTGGCACTGTGGCCATTCGTGCGAAGGCGTTCATTGATCCGGATCAATGCTTTGGCCGGTCGCTACATTGTGACAAGCTGAATCGATCCTGCGCTGTCATCAACCCGTCATCCAGCTGCGATAGATGGCGTCGGGCGCGACCGCTAACCTGCCACGCTGTCGCACTTTTCCCCTGACTGCCCATGAAGCGCCTGCTGCTGCTTTTGCTGGCGTGCGCCGGCCTGTGGCTGGCTGCATGCTCTTCTTCGATGACCGCCTCGTCCACCTCGCTCAGCGACCGCCTGATCGCGCCCGGTGGCGTTTCGACCCTGCTTGATCAGCCGCGTATCGCCGCAGCGGTGGCTGCGTTGCCGAACCGGCATGGTTTCGCTGCGGGCCGTGATGGCGTGCCGATCTTCTGGCGTGCTTTCGACCCGGGCGACTATGGCGCGCGCTACCACTACCTGCCGCAGCAGCACCAGAACGGCCTGCCGCTGGATACCGGGCTGAGCCTGGCGGTACCGCAGCCGTTCCGCGCGCAGGCGCCGCGTGGCACCGTGGTGCTGCTGCACGGCTGGATGATGAACGGCGATTCGATGCTGCCGTGGTCGCTGCAGCTGGCCGAGTCGGGCTACCGCGTGGTCACCCTGGACCTGCGCAACCATGGCCAGTCCGGCGCCGGCCCCTCCGGCTACGGCACCTATGAATCGGACGATGTGGTGGATGTCATCGCTGCGCTGCGCGCGCGCGGCGAAGTGACTGGCCCGCTGTACCTGTTCGGCGTTTCCTATGGCGCTGCCACCGCACTGTTCACCGCCGACAAGCTGGGCGACCAGGTTGCCGGCGTGGTGGCGATGGAATCGTTCGCCAATGCCGGCGTAGCGATCCGCACCATGATTCCGCATCTGATGGCCCTGCAGCCGGAAGGCTTGAAGGCACAGGCCATCGCTTCGTATGCACGCTGGCGCTACGGCGGCCAGGACATCAACCAGGTGGTGGCCGCCGCCAGCCGCCGCATCGACGTGGACCTGGACCAGGTGGACGTGGCACGCGCGCTGGCCGATACCCGTGCCTGCGTGCTGCTGCTGCACGGGCAGGGCGACCAGCACATTCCGGTCAGCCAGGGGCGTGCGCTGGCACAGGCCAACCCGCGTGCGCACTACATCGAGATGCGCGGCGAAGATCACATCACCCTGCCGCTGCGGCTGGACCTGCTGGCCGGCGTGGTGGATGACTGGATGGCGCGGGACGAGCACCACCCGAAGTCCGCGTGCCCAGCGCCCCAATTGCCCGCACAGGCCGAGTGGCTGGTGCACGGCGTCGATGCACCGGCAAAGACCCCAGCGCGCAGCTGAGCCTTCAAAAAAGGGGACGGAGGGGATTAAGTCGCATTCGGCCTGCTAGTGCAGGAAACGACTTAATCCCCTCCGTCCCCTTTTTGCTTCAGGGCAGGCGGCGCGCCAGCGAACGCGCCGATGCCGCGACGCCCAGCAGCATCGCCGCCACGCACAGGAAGGCAAAGCCCAGGCTGGTGGCGTGGGCGAGCGCGCCGATCGCTGCGGGGCCCGCAAGGATGCCGGCATAGCCCAGCGTGGTGACTGCTGTGATCGCAATGCTCTCCGGCATCGCGCGCTGCTGGCCGGCCATCGAGAACAGGGCGGGCACGATGTTGGCGCATCCCAGGCCCACCAGCACGTAGCCGAACAGCGCCATCGCGAAGGAGGGCACCAATGTGGCCAGTGCGAAACCGCCCGCCGCGGTGATGCCGCCAATGACGATGGTGCGGGTGCGGCCAAGGCGCTCGACGATGCCATCGCCGAACAGGCGCATCGCGGTCATCGCCAGCGTGAACACGGCAAAGCCGGCACCGGCCTGGTCGCGCGGCACCTGCCGCACTTCGGCCAGGAACACCGCACTCCAGTCGAGCATCGAGCCCTCGGCCAGGAACACTACGAAGGCGAGCACACTGATGAACAGCACGACGCCATGCGGCACGGCCAGCATCGGGCCGTCATGCAGGATGCGCTGCGGGCGCCAGTGCGGTGCCGACAGCAGGGCCACCAGCAGCATCGCCGCCACGGCGACCAATGACGCCAGCCACAGTGGCGTGCCCAGAACCAGCAGGCCGGTCATGCAGCCGGCGCCGACGAAGCCGCCGATGCTGTAGAACGCGTGGAAGCCGGACATCATCGGGCGGCCGGCATCGCGCTCGACGGCCACCGCCTGCATGTTCATCGTGCAGTCCATCGCGCCCACACCCGCACCGAACACGAACAGCGTCGCCCCCAGTGCCAGCGGCGTGGGGGCGAGCGTCAGCAGCGGCAGCGCGAGCAGGATCAAGGCCGTGGTGGCGATCATCAAGCGGCGCGAGCCCAGGCGCGCGGTCAATGCACCTGCCAGCGGCATCGCAAGCAATGAACCCAGCCCCAAGCACAGCAGCAGCCCGCCGAGGCTGGCATCGGACAACCCGGCCTTGGCCTTGGCGTAGGGCACCATCGGTGCCCAGGCAGCGGTGGCAAAGCCGGGAATGAAGAATGCAGCGCGGGTGGCGTGCTGCTGGGCGCGGGGAGAAGAAGGCGTCATGCGCGAGGAAGGCTCCAGAGGATCCCTTTATGAAAACGTTTTCACGGGACCCGGGCAAGTGCCATGCATGACATCGAATGTCGAATACGAATGCATCGTCGTGATTCCTCTGGTTTTCCATTGTGAGTAACGCATTCGGGCCATTGTGGCGTTGGTACCTGCAGCAACGGTGCGCTGCGTCGATGCTCGCGCAACGGCTCGCGCGGATGTCGCGCGCATGGAAGTGTGATCCTCCGCCAGCTTTGCACCAGCAGGAGCGGAATCCTTGGCGGAAGCAAGGACATTTCCTGATACAGGGCCCACGAAGCACCTCCTAAGGTCTCTCCGTCGCGCAGAAGCGACCGGTGCAGGGAATCCCTGCTCACCGCGTTTCCATTCACGGAGGAGATCGTCAATGAACTCATCGCGCGCGCTGAAGCTGGTCGTGGCCAGCGTTCTTGGGCTGGGAGGCGGCGCCGTTGCAGACGGCGCAATAGCAGGAACCAGTACCTGCACGGGTTCGGGGTGCTGGGTCTATCCGCCCTTCCTTCCAAACCCTGGTGGGGGCGGTGGTGTTGGAGGTGGCTGGGGCGGTGGTGACGGTTCGTCCGATCCGCGCGATGAGTATCACAAGATCTCATGGTGTACCGATGCCCCGGGCTACGCGTGGGACGGTCATGGCTGTGATCTCTACAACCCGCCGGTTCTGACGGTGAATGGCTGTGGCACGGCGGGTGGCGTACCGGTGCCGGATTTTCTGGTTGCACCTGGGGCATTGCAGGGCGGTGCGGCGGCGTTCGGAGCGATGTTCAAAGCGGCCTGTGATGCGCATGACATGTGCTACGGAACCCATGGCAATGACAAGCATCAGTGCGATGAACGTCTTCGGCAGGACATGATCGCGGATGGGCAGCAGAAGCTCGGCGGTGCATTCCCGGCATTAGGTGTATTCGTGATAGGCCAGGCCACGGCGTATGCAAGGTTTCTGCAGTGGGAGTGGATCGAGCCCTGGACTTCCCAGCCGGCCTATGACCGGTCGCAGATGGACGCGGCCTGCCGTACATCCAGCGCTGCCTTCAAGAACTACTGCGATCATCTCGGGTTCGGGAGCTGACCATGAAGTTCAGCTGGAAGGCTGCAAGCCTGTTGGCGGTCCTGATCTGCGGTGGCGGACTGTGGCTTCTGGATTCATATGTCGGGGAGGATGTCGATCCGCTGCAATCGGCAGATCATGAGGATCATTTACTGCAACCCTACAGCGACGCGATGGCGGGGATGATGGCGCATCGTGACGCCGAAGCCATGGCATCCATGAAGAAACCACCGCAGCAGCGCACACTGACGGTGCGGGAGGCGTTTGCTGGCGATCCCCGTCTGATCGCGTTGTCGGTTGAAGAGGCGGCATGGATGGATCGGCATCACTACCCGAAAGCTGCCGACTTGGCAGAGGCAGAGTCGGTCGATCCGCGACAACTGGCAGGAACCCGCGATCCGCGGCTTTTGACGATAGCGGGTTCTGCATTCAAGAAGCGTGGTGAGTACATGCTGGCCATGAGCCAGCATTTCGATGCCGGTGCTCATGGTGCTTTGTATGCCTATCAACAAGGTGCGGTTGCCGAGCGCGCGCTCTACGAGGAGCGCTTTGGACCTACGAATCGGGATAGTGCCGGCGTACTTCGAGCTCGCCTGGAGGTGCCACTGGCGCTGGGGGATCACACCGTGCAGTACCTGATGGATACCGTAATGGCCGACGTGGACGCCTTGGCGTCACCGAAGCAGGTGCAGATCCAGTCTCGTGAGTTCCTGCGCGCGCTTGCCGAAGATGCTCGACTGCAGGGGTTGGCACCGCCCAGTGTGGATCCACGCCCGAACGCAGCGCAGTGGAACGACCTGTATCAACTGAGCCGATCGGGCGTCGCAGACCAGCTGGTTACCATCTACGAGCGCCAGTAGCCATGGATATCACCTTCACCTGCAGCAGTCAGTGGATTGCTGATGCCTTTACCGAGCTGCGCCTGGCGTGTGATGTCCCGCTTCGGCGGGACATCACCTGTCCGTTGCCAGTAGTAACCGCTCTGCTGCTGCATGATTCATTTAATCATTCCGAGGTTTTTGAGCGGAACCTGGAACGTCATGAGCGGCTGCACGCGCAGGGAATACTCGAACTGTCGCTCGACCGGGCGCTCAGTGCATGCACGCTGGGGCAGCTATCGACGGCACTGGAAACGATCACCTGCATGCGCCCGGTGCAGCGCATGCAGGGGATTGGGATCGTGACGCAGAATTCCTACAGTCGACGGTTCCGCGCACCGCCAGCGGTGGAGGCCATGCGAGCGTCGGTGCGCTTGTTCAACGCACGGCGTCGGCATGCGGAACGGTCGGGTATCGAGCGGGCACTGGCCACCTATCTGGTGCTGTTGTCGATCCATCCGTTTGCCGATGGCAATGGGCGCACGGCACGCATGCTGTTTGCCGCCGATGTGCTTGCGCATGATGGCCACGCCGCGCCTCGGTTGATGCTGGGCCTGATTCTGCTGCACCGTGGGCGGGGACGGCTGTTCCACCTCGCTGCCATGTGCGCCCGCACAGGTGACTTTTCGATGCTGGCAACGTGCTACGGCGAGGCATTGTCGTTGGCTGACACATTTCTCCCAGCGCTATGCCCGCAACATGGTCGGCTGGCAGTGCTCGAGGAGTATCAGAAGATCGATGCACTGTTGAAGCGCACACCAGAACCGCACGTCTGAATTCCGACTCCAAAGCCTCACCAGGGATTAACGTCGCCTGCGCAAAGTAGCCCGACGGTCGGCATTCCGCCCGGCCGCTGCCGGAGATCAGCGCATGAGCACCACACCGACCATCCTCCTTGTCCATGGCTTCTGGGGCGGGGCCGCACACTGGGCCAAGGTGATCCTGGAACTGCACCGCAAGGGCCACGACCAGGTGAAGGCGGTCGAACTGCCGCTGACCTCGCTGGTCAACGACGCCGAGCGGACGCGCCGGATGATCCGCCAGATCGATGGCCCGGTCGTGCTGGTCGGGCACTCGTATGGTGGCGCGGTGATCACCGAAGCCGGCAACCAGCCCAACGTGCAGGGCCTGGTCTACATCGCCGCGTTTGCGCCGGACAGTGGTGAGAGCCCCGGCGGCATTACCCAGCAGCACCTGCCCGAAGCGGCACCGAACCTCGCCCCGGACAGCGATGGCTATCTGTGGCTGCGTGCCGACAAGTTCCATGAGAGCTTCTGCCAGGATCTCAGCGCCGACGAAGGCTGGGTGATGGCGGTGACCCAGAAGGCGCCGCTGGCCAGCACCTTCGGCGATGCGATCAGCGATCCGGCGTGGAAGCACAAGCCGAGCTGGTACCAGCTTTCCAGCCAGGACCGGATGATCTCGCCACAGAACCAGAAGGCCATGGCCGAACGCATGCAGCCCAAGCGCCTGCTGCAGCTGGAAGCGAGCCATGCCTCGCTGGCCTCGCATCCGGCCGAGGTGGCGGCACTGATCCTGGAGGCGGTGGCGGCCGTCGACGGCTGACGTTTGCCACGGGGCAGCGCCTGCTCAGACCCGGGCGCCACCCACGACAGCGGGGGCGCAGGAGAGTAAACTCCTGCGCCTGCGGCCCTTGGCCGCCATTCCCCCCTTCCCCTCGAGCCGCCGCCAGAGGATCCCACCCCTTCGTGGAGGTCCCGTCGTGTCGTCTGTGCCTGTCCGTTTTTCCGTGCTCTCCCTGCGTCGTCGCCCGTTGGCGAGGGCCCTTGCCCATGGTCTTCTGCTGAGCTCAGTGGCCGCTGCCGGCGCCGCCTCGGCGCAATCCGCACCGGCTGAAGAGGAGGGCAAAACGCCCTCGCAGACCCTGCAGACCGTGCAGGTCACCGCCAACCAGCTGGGCACCATCACCGAAGGCAGCGGCGCCTATACGCCGGGCACCATCGCTACCGCCACCCGCCTGGTACTGACGCCGCGACAGACCCCGCAGACCATCAGCGTGATCACCCGTGCGCAGATGGACGACTTCGGCCTGGATGGCATCGATGACGTGATGCGGGTGACCCCGGGCATCAGCATCGTCACCTACGACAGCGAGCGCACCGAGTACTACGCACGTGGGTTTGCCGTGCAGAACTTCCAGTACGACGGTATCCCGATGTCGCGCGACTCGGCCTATTCCGCGGGCAATACGCTCAGCGATACCGCGATCTACGACCGCATCGAAGTGCTCAAGGGTGCCACCGGCCTGCTGACCGGCATGGGCGATCCCGGCGCGACCATCAACCTGGTGCGCAAGAAGCCGGGCAAGGAATTTGCCGGCAGTGCGACGCTCGGCGTCGGCCGCTGGGACGACTACCGCGCCGAAGTCGATGTCGGCGGCCCGCTGACGGCCGACGGCCGCGTGCGTGGGCGCGCGGTAGGTGCCTGGCAGGACAAGCATTCCAATCTGGATTTCTACCAGCGCACCAGCAAGGTCGGCTATGCCGTGCTGGAAGCCGATCTGGGCGAACGCACGCTGCTGACCGTGGGTGGCGACGTGCTGGAGAGCGATCCCAAGGGCTCGACCTGGGGCGGCATTCCGTTGCTGGACAGCCAGGGCAATTTCAATGACATGCCGCGCTCGTTCAACAACGGTACCCGCTGGAGTGGCTGGCGCCAGTACGTGCGCACCGGCTTTGCCACGCTGGAACATACGTTCGACAACGACTGGGTGGCCAAGCTGCAGCTCAACCACCAGGTCAATGGCTACGATGCCGCGCTGGCGGGTGCGGCCGGCGGCAATCCCGATCCGGTCACCGGCGAAGGCGTCTCGCTGTGGCTGGGCAAGTACGTCGGCAAGACGGTCAGCAACGCTGCCGACTTCTACCTGAGCGGCAACTTCGGCCTGTTCGGCCGTCAGCATGAACTGGTGGTCGGCGGCAGTGCGTCGCGCAAGCGCTGGACCAACACCGGTTATTCGCCGCAGCCCGGCTATCCGACCGCCGTTGCCGACTACAACAGCTGGAAGGGTGATATCCCGGAACCGGAATGGCAGCGCGGTTACGGCAACAATGAAGTGACACGCGAGAACGGCCTGTACGTGGTCGGTCGCTTCGATGTGGCCGACCCGTTGAAGGTGATCGTCGGCAGCCGCCTGGCCAGCTACCGTTCGCCGCAGACGCGCGAGACCGGCGTGTTCGTGCCGTATGCCGGCGTGGTCTACGACCTCGGCGAGCACTATTCGGTGTATGCCAGCTACAGCACCATCTTCAAGCCGCAGGGTGAGCGCGACGAACAGGGCAAGGCACTGGATCCGCTGGAAGGCCGCAGCTATGAAATGGGCCTGAAGGCGGAGTTCTTCGACGGCCGCTTCAATGCCAGCGCGGCGCTGTTCCAGCTTGACCAGGACAATTTCGCCCAGCCTACCGGTGGCAAGACGCCGACCGGCGATATCGCCTATCGCGGATTGATGGGCGTGCGCACCAAGGGCTACGAACTGGAGTTGTCCGGACAACTGGCCGAGGGCTGGCAGGTGCAGGGCGGCTTTGCGCACAAGATCGCCCGCCAGGCAGGGACCAAGGTGTCCACGCTGGAGCCGGAAAACCAGTTCAGCCTGCACACCAGCTACCGCCTGCGCGGCGACTGGCAGGGGCTGACCGTCGGTGGCGGCGCGCGCTGGCAGGATTCCACGTTCGGCACCATCACCAACCCGGCCAATGGTGCGTCGGTGGTCCATCGCACCCAGCCGTACTGGCTGCTGGATGCCATGGCGCGCTACCAGTTCAACGATCGCCTGTCGGCCACCGTCAACGTCAACAACCTGCTGGACAAGCGCTATTACACGATCTTCAGCTGGTACAGCACCTACACCTGGGGCGAGCCGCGCAACGTGCGGCTGGCGGTGACGTACAAGTTCTGATCGCGTTGCGACATGACAAGCCCGCGATGCCGGACGGCATCGCGGGCGTGTGGGTTACAGCGGCAGGTCGAACACCAGCACTTCGGCGTCGTTGCCGTTTTCCAGGGTCAGCTGTGCCTCGTCGCTGACCTGCAGCGCGTCACCCGCTTCCAGGGTGATGCCGTTGACCTGCAGCTGGCCCCGCGCCACCTGCACATACGCGCCGCGGCCGGCAGCCAGGGCGTGATGCAGCTTCTGCTCGCCATCGAGGATGGTGGCGAAGATGCGCGCATCCTGATGGATGTGCAGCGAGCCATCGGCGCCATCCGGCGAGGCGATCAGGCGCAGCTGGCCGCGCTTGCTCTCCGGCGTGAAGTGGGTCTCCTCATACGACGGCGTGATGTTCTCGGTCTGCGGGAAGATCCAGATCTGCAGGAAATGCACCGGATCGGTGGCCGAATGGTTGAACTCGCTGTGGCTGACACCGCTGCCGGCGCTCATGCGCTGCACGTCGCCGTAGCGCAGCACCGAACCGGTGCCCATCGAGTCCTTGTGCTCCAGTGCGCCACCCAGCACGTAGGAGACGATCTCCATGTTGCTGTGGCTGTGGGTGCCGAAACCCTGGCCGCCGGTCACCTTGTCTTCGTTGATGACCCGCAGCGGGCCGAAGCTCACATAGCGGGGGTCGTAGTAGCTGGCGAACGAGAAGGTATGGCGCGAGGACAGCCAGCCATGCTCGGCCAGGCCACGGGTAGCGCTCTTGCGGATCTGCAGCATGATGGAATCTCCTTGTTCGATGGTTTCGATGGTGCGGGGTGGGTTGGTAACCCCTGTGTTTCCCCGTTGGTGAGAAGTATCCGCTTGCACCTTGGGTTTGAAAAACGGATAGTTTTGAAAGCCATCATCGAAAATTTCGAATGCTCAAGCTCAGCCTCGATGCCCTGCAGATCCTGGACGCCATCGACCGGCGTGGTTCCTTCGCCGGCGCCGGCAAGGCCCTGCACAAGGTGCCCTCGACCATTTCCTACACCGTGGCCAAGCTGGAAGAGGACCTTGGGGTGCAGCTGTTCGACCGGATCGGCCCGCGGGCGGAGCCGACCGAGGCCGGGCGCGCGTTGCTGGAGGAGGGCAGGCACCTGCTGCGAGCGGCCCGGGAGCTTGAGCTGCGGGTACGTCGGGTAGCCTCGGGCTGGGAGGCTGAATTGACCCTGGCGGTGGATTCGGTGTTTCCGACCTGGCTGCTGGGGTCGGATATTGCTGCATTCCGTGAGGTGGCGGCGCCGACCCGATTGCGCCTGTTTGGCGAGGCGTTGTCCGGCACCTGGGAAGCACTGCTGGACCGGCGCGCCGACCTGTTGGTCGGTGCACCGGGCGAGGGTCCCAGTGGCGGGGGCTACGTGGTCGAGCCGCTGGGCAGCGTGGGTTTCGTGTTTGCGGTGGCGCCGGAGCATCCACTGGCGACGGTGCCGGGTGTGCTGGGCCGCGAGCAGTTGGCGCCGTACTGCGCGATCGCGGTATCCGACTCGGCACGGCGGCTGCTGCCACGAACGGTGGGCCTGTTGATGGGCCAGGAGACGTTGACCGTGCCGGACATGGCCAGCAAGTTGAAGCTGCAGTGCCAGGGGCTGGGATTCGGTTTCCTGCCCGAGCCCTGCGCGCGCGCGGCGGTGGCACGTGGCCAGCTGGTGATCCGTGAGGTCGAGGAGCACAAGCCGGAAGAGACCTTCTGGCTGGCGTGGCGCACCGGCGAAGATGGCGCGGCCCTGCGCTGGTGGCGCGAACGCCTGCGACGGCCGGAGCTGCTGGCGCAGTGGTGGCAGACGATGGCAGAGGGGTAGGGTTCGGCAGGGCTGCGCCCTGCACCCGCCGAGGCAACAGCAACAGCAACAGCAACAGCAACGGTAACAGCCAAAGCCAAAGCCAAAGCAACAGCGGGTATTCCGTGGGATGGCGGGGTGGGTCCGGTTGCGGGGGACGCCGCAAGTACGTCCCTGTAGGCTTGGGCGCGCCATCCATGGCGCTTACACCCCCGCAACCGGACCCACCCCGCCTTCGACAGATTTCCGCAATCTGTCGGGATGGCGTTCTGTGCGGCTGGTAGGTGTCGACCTTGGTCGACACGTAGATCCACGCCATGCGTGGATGCTCTTCGTTCAATTGTCGAAGTATTCGAATTTGATGGAGTCATCCACGCATGGCGTGGATCTACCAGACATCGGAAACTGTCAGAGGTGGGGCGGTGTCGGATTGCGGGGTGTCAGCCGCATGGATGCGGCTGCCAAGCCTACAGGGACGTACTTGCGGCGTCCCCGCAATCCGACACCGCCCCGCCACCCCACGGAATGCCAGCTTCTGCAGTTGCTGTTGCCTCTGCAGGTGCAGGGCGCAGCCCTGCCAAAAAACACAAAAAAAACAGCAGGCCGAGGCCTGCTGTTTCGGTGTAATGGTGCGCCCGGAGAGATTCGAACTCCCGACCGCCTGGTTCGTAGCCAGGTACTCTATCCAACTGAGCTACGGGCGCCAATTACATAAACTTGTTGTGTTGATCGTGTGTGGTGCGCCCGGAGAGATTCGAACTCCCGACCGCCTGGTTCGTAGCCAGGTACTCTATCCAACTGAGCTACGGGCGCGCGGTACACAATCAACTTACTTCTCTATTTTACTGCACTTCCAGCGGCGGATGCTGAAGGTCTGTCGAGTGGTGCGCCCGGAGAGATTCGAACTCCCGACCGCCTGGTTCGTAGCCAGGTACTCTATCCAACTGAGCTACGGGCGCCCTGCGACAGGAGCGGAATTATGCGGATGTCGGCGCGAGTCGTCAACGCTTTTGTGAAAATTTTCACCCAACTGAATGAAAAACGCCTCTGCGACAGCCTCCGGGTGTTTCATCCACGCGAAGTGGTCAGCTCGCGTACCCAGGTCCTGCGCAGAAAGCACGCGCAGCTGTGAGGCGACATTCGGCAGTTTCGCCAGCAGCGCCTGCATCGATCCGATAGGCGCCAGCCAATCGTGTTCCATCAGCACCGCCTGCGCACTGCCATGCACACGCGCCATCTGCGCGTCCAGATCCTCGTCCATGCCGACGGCAGCGTAGTGATTGTTCAGCCCTACGCGCGCCCAGTCGGCGATCAATCCACGTGCTTCGGTGCCGCCGAAGCCCAGCCGGCGCCCGTGCAGCACGCCCTGGCGTCGCGCGATCCATGGCAGGAAGCGATAGATCAGGGGCAGCAACCAGCCACGCGGTGGCGGGAACGTGCGCCAGAAGGGTGTACCGCTGGCGGCCAGCCACAATCGATCGAATGCCTGCGGCTGGCGCCCGGCGTGCACGCAGGCCAGTTGGCCGCCCAGGCTGTGACCACCGATGATCCATGGCAGCGCGTTCTGGCCAGCATCGGCATCGGCGAGCAGGGCCTGACTGGCCGGCAGGTCGCGGTCGAGAATCTGCCGGTAGCCCCAGTCCTCGGTGCGCGACGGGCGCAGCGAGCTGCTGCCATTGCCGCGCCATTCGTGCAGGTAGACCGCCACGCCCCTGGCGGCCAGTGCCTGCGCAAGGGGCAGGTAATGGCGTGCGGCCACGCCCAGCGCCGGCAGCCACAACAACCGCGCCAGCGGCTGTGCAGGCACGCAGGCGATGACCTCGTAACGGTGGCCATCGCCGCTGTCCACGGCGAGTGCGCGTGGCGAATCGCTCATGCGTGCGGTGCCGCGCCGAAGTGGTCGAGTACCAGCACCTCGCTGCGGCCGGGCGCGTAGCCCTGCTGCAAGCCGCGCGCTACGTAATCGATGCCGGCTTCGCAGGCGTTGGCCAGGCTCAGCCCGTTGCACAGCTGCGCGGCGATGGCCGAGGCCAGCGTGCAGCCTGTGCCGTGCGCATCCAAGGGCAGGCGGGCATGGATGAATTCTTCGCTGCTGACGCCATCGAAGTAACGGTCGACCACGCGGTTGCCTTCATGCAGGTGGCCGCCCTTCAGCAGCACCGCGCCGGCACCCAGATCAAGGAGTGAGGCGGCGGCCTGCTCTGCGTCGTTGCCATTGGTGATGCTGCGGCCGACCAGCAGCTCCGCTTCCGGTGCATTGGGGGTGACCAGGGTGGCCAATGGCAGCAGCCGTTCGCGCATTGCCTGCAGCGCGCTGTCCTCCAGCAGGCGAGCGCCGCTGGTGGCGACCATCACCGGGTCGAGCACCACGTGCGGTGGTCGATGGCGTTCCAGTGCATCGGCCACGGTGTGGATCACCTCGGCGTTGGCCAGCATGCCCAGCTTCACTGCATGGATGTCGAAGTCGTCGAAGCAGGCCTCGATCTGCGCGCGCAGGAAGTCGATCGGTGGTACGTGCACGGCACTGACGCCGCGGGTGTTCTGCGCGGTCAGTGCGGCGATCACCGACAGGCCGTGCACGCGATGGGCGGCGAAGGCCTTCAGGTCGGCCTGGATGCCGGCGCCGCCGCCGGAATCGGAGCCGGCGATGGTCAGGGCGGAAACGGGGGTAGTCGGGCTCATGCAGTGATTGTGCCGTGCTGCCCAGTGTGGGGGTAGTGCCGGCCGGGTTGCACCCGGCACCCGCAGAAGCCGGGGCAACAGCAACAGCAACAGCAACAGCGGCTCTGGATTTCTGCGCGGGAGGCGGGGCGGTGTCGGATTGCGGGGACGCCGCAAGTACGTCCCTGTAGGCTTGGCCGCGCCATCCATGGCGCGGACACCCCGCAATCCGACACCGCCCCGCCTCTGACGGCTTCCTGCAGTAGATCCACGCCATGCGTGGATATCGCGGAAATGATCGGAGGGACAACGTAGACCCACGCCATGCGTGGATGACGCCATGCTCAGCGCCGCCAGCGTGCCCATTGCTGGTAGAACACATAGCCCAGACCGGTCAGTCCGGTCAGCAGGGCGGGGGCGAGCAGGGCGTCGTACTGCCAGCGCACGAACAGCCAGGCGCCGATGACGCCGCCTGCAAGGAAGCCGCTGATGATCAGGCCGCTCAGGGTCAGGCGTCGTATCTGCAGCGGCAGTCCGCGCAGCAGGTGGCCGAGGCCGATGCCGAGGTCGGTGAACATGCCGCTGAGATGGGTGGTGCGTACGACGGCACCACTGAAGGTGGTGGCCATCGCATTCTGCAGTCCGCAGGCCATCGCGGCTGCCAGTGCGCCCCAGATCTGATGCTGCTTGAACAGCGGAATGGCCACCAGCAGCAACAGCGATTCCAGCGCCAGTGCTACACCGTAGCGGCGGCCCAGCTGCAGTGCGCTGTCCTGGATCAGCAGCCCGCTGACCATCGCGCCCAGTGAGAACGCGATCAGCAGACCCCACAGGTGGCCGACCGCGCGCCAATCACCCTGCGCCAACGCCATGCCGAGCTGGCTGGTGCTGCCGGTCATGTGGCTGACCGCCTGGTGCTCAAAACCCAGGAAGCCGACCACATTGACCATGCCGGCCACGCACGACAGCGCGACCGCGCCGATCCAGACCCAGGTGGGCAGGCGGATTCCCATGGCGGGCCCTCAGGGCCCGCCGAAGCCGCCGTTGAACTGCAACTCGTTGAAGGTGCCGCTGGCCGGATCGAAGACCGCGCCCCAGAACTGCGCGCCACCATCGCAGACCCGCACCGCTTCGCGGGCGGGCCGCAGACGGTTGTCTTCAGGCAGATGGAACGCGTTGATGTAGATCACCCGCTTTCCGTCCAGCTCGATGCCGACGTACTGGCGATCGAAATCCATGACGTGCGGCACCTGCGTTTCCAGCGTTGCCAGCTTCGCTTCCAGCTGGTCCACCTGCTGCCGGCTCGGTGCCCAGTAGCCGCTGACCCGCCCGGCCTCGCGGCCGGGGCTGGGGCGCGAGCAGGTATCGATTACCTGTGCGGCGATGATCGGGCGGGTGACCACCCAGGATTGGCCACTGCGTTCGGTGGTCGGCACGCTGGCCGGTCCCTGCGTGGTCGCGCAGGCACCCAGCAGCGTGGTGATGGCGACCGCCATCGAGGGCAGCAGCAGACGGGTGCAACGGTTCACAACACCTCCGACGCGTAATCGGCCAGCCGCGAGCGTTCACCGCGACGCAGCGTGATGTGCGCGCTGTGTGGCCAGTTCTTGAAGCGGTCCACGGCGTAGGTCAGGCCCGACGTGGTTTCGGTCAGGTAGGGGGTGTCGATCTGTTCGACGTTGCCCAGGCAGACGATCTTGGTGCCGGGGCCAGCACGGGTGATCAACGTCTTCATCTGCTTGGGCGTCAGGTTCTGCGCCTCGTCCAGGATCAGGTAACGCGACAGGAACGTACGGCCGCGCATGAAGTTCATCGAACGGATCTTGATACGGCTGGCGAGCAGGTCGTTGGTCGCCTGGCGGCCCCAGGTGCCGCCTTCCTGGTTGTGCGTCAGTACTTCCAGGTTGTCGGTCAACGCGCCCATCCACGGCGTCATCTTCTCTTCCTCGGTGCCGGGCAGGAAGCCGATGTCCTCGCCGACGCTGACCGTGGCGCGGGTCATGATGATCTCGCGGTAGCGCTGCTGGTCCATCGTCTGCGCCAGGCCGGCGGCCAGCGCCAGCAGGGTCTTGCCGGTGCCGGCGGTGCCGAGCAGGGTGACGAAGTCGATTTCCGGGTCCATCAGTGCGTTGAGCGCGAAGTTCTGTTCGCGGTTGCGCGCGCTGATGCCCCACACGGCGTGGCTGCCGTGGCGGAAGTCATCGACCAGGGACAGCACCACCTTGCCATCGCCGACGATCTTGCTGACACGCAGCTCGACTTCGTCTTCGCCCGGCAGGTAGACGTACTGGTTCGGGTACCACTCTTCGCCGTCCTGGGCGAGCACTTCGTAATGGGTGCGGCCTTTGTCGCTCCAGCTGCGCAGATCGTCGCCGTGGCGCTTCCAGAAGTCTTCCGGCAGCTCGGTGGCGCCGGTGTAGAGCAGGCTGAAATCGTCCAGCGCACGGTCGTTCTCGTAGTCTTCCGAAACGATGCCGGCGATGGCCGCCTTGATCCGCAGGTTGATGTCCTTGGAGACGAACACCACCGGGATTTCCGGCGTTTCTTCCTTCAGCGCCAGGATCGCGCCGAGGATGGCGTTGTCCGGGATGACCTTGCCAAAGCTCTTGCCCGCGTCGAAATGGCTGGTCTGGAAGCGCAGCTTGCCCACGCTCTGTTTGCCGCGCAGCTGCAGGCCCTGCGGCCGCTGCAGCGGAATGCCCTCGGCCAGGTTGTCCAGGCCCGAAGCCTGCACCAGCTCGTTGAGGAAGCGGCTGACCTGGCGCGCATTGCGGCTCGCTTCGGTCGTGCCCTTCTTGCCGTTGTCCAGCTCCTCGATCACCTGCATGGGCAGGTAGACATCGTGCTCCTCGAATTTGAACAGCGCGGTGGGATCGTGCATCAGCACGTTGGTATCCAGCACGTAGATGCGCTTGCCTCGGGTCATCATCGGTTCCTGGTTACGGACAGGGAAAAACCACCACGACCTGCTGCAGGGCAGGGTGGTGGCGGACAAAGTGGGCGATGGGACTCACTTGGAGGGATGGGCCTTCAGTTCGGCAAGCACGGCGTCGGCATGGCCGGCGACCTTGACCTTGCGCCATGACTGCACGATGCGGCTGTCGGGGGAAATCAGGAAGGTGCTGCGCTCGATGCCACGTACCTGTTTGCCGTACATGTTCTTCATCTTGATGACGTCGAAGGCGGTGCACAGCGCTTCGTCGGCATCACTGACCAGCGGGAACGCGAAGCCCTGCTTGGCACAGAAGTTGTCGTGGGACTTCACCGAGTCGCGGGAGACGCCAAGCACGACTGCGCCTGCCTTCCTGAAGTCGGGCAGCAGTGCGTTGAAGTCGATGCCCTCGGTGGTGCAGCCCGGGGTGCTGTCCTTGGGGTAGAAGTACAGCACCAGCCACTGGCCGGCGTAATCGCCGAGGGTGGCCTGGGCGCCGCCGGACAGCGCCAGCGGCAGGGAGAGGGTGGTGCTGTCCAGGGTATCGCCGTTATTCATGAGGTCCTTCTGTCGAGCCTGGGTTCTTTCTACGACAATTGCATGAAACGCCACGCGCCCGTGAGGAGCGCGCGAAAAATCCGGGTTTCAATCAGAACTTCATCGGGTCCATGATCGCGTCCAGGTTCAAGTGGTCGCAGAACTCGAGGAAATCGTCGCGCAGGGCAGCGATGTGCATGTTGGCCGGCACGCCGATCGTGACCTGTGCGCTGAACATTTCCGCACCGGTCTGCATGGCGCGGTAGCGCGTGCTCTGCAGGGTCTCGATGGTGATGCCCTGGCGATCGAAGAAATCGGCCAGCTGGAACAGGATGCCCGGCTTGTCGGCGGCGATCACCTCGACGATGTACGGCAGCAGGTTGGACTGCGCCTGCTTGGCTTCGGTGCGGTACCAGACCAGCTTCAGGCCTTCCTCGCGTTCGAGCCGGGTCAGCATCGCTTCCAGCTTGGCGACCGAATCCCAGGAGCCGGTGGCCAGTGCGGTCACCGAGACATCGCGGCCCACAGTGGCCAGACGTGCATCCACCAGATTGCACCCGCTGTCGGCGATGCGACGGGTGACGGACAACAGAGGGGACTCCGGATGCGTCGTATAGGCGTTGATCAGGAGGTGGTTTTCGCTCGGCGCTGGGCGCGGGGTGGTGTCGGTCAAGGCGATTCCGGGTAATGCATGCGTTAGTCTGAATGCCCGCCAGAGGCGGGGATCCACCGGTGTCCAGCATACTTGCCCGTGCTTTCGCGCCGCAAGTAACATTCAGATCGCCCCCGGCCTTTCGTGGCGGGCGTTTTCCCTCCCCAGCCAAGAGCAGCACGTCCTTGTCCCTTTCCGGCCTCATCACCGCGCTGGCGACCCCCTTCCGGGCCGACGGTGCACTCGACCCCGACGGTTGGCAGCGCCTGCTGCACCTGCAGCTGGAGGGCGGCGTCCAAGGCGTTGTCGTTGCCGGCTCCACCGGCGAGGCAGCCACCCTGTCCGATGCGGAGTACGACCAGCTGCTGGCCAGCGCGGTCGAGCGCATCGCCGGCCGCGTTCCGGTCCTGGCCGGCACCGGCCTGTCCGGCACCGCCAAGACCATCGAGCAGACCCGTCGCGCCGCCGCGCTCGGTGCCACCCACGCGCTGGTGGTCACCCCGCCGTACGTGCGGCCGACCCAGGCTGGCCTGATCGCGCATTACCGCGCGGTCGCTGACCAGGCGGGATTGCCGGTGGTGCTGTACAACGTGCCAGGCCGGACCGGTTGCGACATGCTGCCGGAGACCGTGGCCGAGCTCGCCAGCCATCCGAACATCGTCGGCATCAAGGAAGCGGTGGGTGATACCGGTCGCGTGCGCGCGTTGCTGGACCTGCGCAGCGCGACCTTCGCCGTGCTCACCGGTGATGACGGCACTGCCGCACGTTCGATCCAGGCCGGCATGGACGGCCTGATCTCGGTTGGCTCCAACGTGCTGCCCGGCGCCTACCGCCGGATGTGCGACCTGGCCGCTGCCCGCGACCATGAAGCCGTCGAATCCTGGGATGCGCGCCTGCAGCCGTTCCATGACTTCTGCGGTATCGAATCCAACCCGATTCCGGTCAAGGCGCTGTTGCGTCGGATCGGCATCGGTCACGATCTGCGCCTGCCGCTGCTGCCGCTTTCGGCAGCACACACGCCTGCCGCCGACCATCTCGCCGGCGATATCGCCGCCCTCGAAGCCCTTTCCAGCCACTGACCTTCCGTCTTGGTCTGATCCAGGAGATTCACATGCGCCAATCCGTTTCCGCCGTCCGCGTGCTGTCCTACGCCCTGCTTGCTGTAGCTGTCGCCGCCGGCACCACCGGTTGTTTCAAGCGTGGCGTCAAGGGTGACTATGCCCTGGCCCCGGAAGTGCGTCCGCTGGAAGTGCCGCCGGACCTGAACCTGCCGGCAGGCGCCGGCAACAACCAGGTGCCGACCCTGAGCTCGGCGACCAAGCCGGCCACCCCGGCTGCCGCCACCCCGGCCGTCAGCGCCACCGGCTTCACCGTTGCCGGCAGCAAGGATGAAGCCTTCGCCAAGGTCGGTACCGCGCTGGAAGGCGTGGAAGGCCTGACCATCGCTACCCGCGCGCAGCTGCTGGGCTCGTACGACGTGGCCTATGAAGGCAGCAACTTCCTGGTCCGCGTGGTCGCCGTCGACGCCGGTGCCTACATCTCCGCGGTCGACCCGCGTGGCCTGCCGGCTACCGCCGCAGCGCCGGTGAAGCTGATTGCCGCGCTGAAGGCGAAGCTGGCCCCGTAATGGCCGGTAGCGCCGGGCCATGCCCGACGAGCGCGCAGCGGGGTCCAAGGTTCCGCCGGGCATGGCCCGGCGCTACCGGAAGCAAAAAAGGGCGCCCATGGCGCCCTTTTTTCTGCCGTTGGTGGCGCCTCAGCGCTCCAGCAGCTTCAGCTTGTCCGGCTTGCCATCCCACTCACCGGCGTCGGCCGGCGGGTCCTTGCGCACGGTCAGTACCGGCCACGCCTTCGCCAGCTCGGCGTTGAGGGCGACGAAGCCTTCCTGGCCCGCGGGCACATCGTCTTCCGGGAAGATCGCGTTGACCGGGCACTCGGGTTCGCAGAGGGTGCAGTCAATGCACTCGTCCGGGTCGATCACCAGGAAGTTCGGGCCTTCGTGGAAGCAATCCACGGGGCACACTTCCACGCAATCGGTGTGTTTGCACTTGATGCAGTTTTCGGTGACGACAAAGGGCATGGGTAGGGGGCGGATCGCTTACTGAACCTGCCAATTCTAGAACAGGTTGGCCCCCGGTGTCGGTTGTCGTGTGAAAGTGGGGCGGATTGGTACCAGGAATGCCCATTTGGCGGCATGCCCGCCCTGTGCGACGCTGCCAGGGCCGCCGGCCCGCTTCGGTCGGCCCCCTTCCTTGCAGGATCCTTCATGTCACCAGTCCAGCCCGGTGCCGCCTCCAACGGCGGTGAGAACACGGCCTTCATCGTCCTGATCAGCTGCGCCGCCACCCTCGGTGGTTTCCTGTTCGGTTTCGACAGTGGCGTCATCAATGGCACCGTCGACGGACTGCGCCAGGCCTTCAACTCCAGCGAGGCCGCGCTCGGCTTCGAGGTCGCCTCGATGCTGCTGGGGTGTGCGATCGGCGCGTTCGCGGCCGGCTGGCTGGGTGACCGGCTGGGACGTCGCGGCGTGCTGATCGTGGCGGCCGTGATGTTTCTGGTGTCGGCGCTGGGCGCCGGCGCCGCACATGCGTCCTGGTTGTTCGTCTGTGCACGCGTGCTCGGTGGATTCGCCGTGGGTGCGGCCAGCGTGATGTCACCGGCCTACATCGCCGAAGTCGCGTCGGCGCGCTATCGCGGCAGGCTGGCGACGGTGCAGCAGATGGCGATCATCTGCGGCCTGTTCGCGGCGTTCCTCAGCAACTATCTTCTGGCCCGGGCCGCGGGTGCCTCGACCGAGCCGCTCTGGCTGGGGCAGGAGGCGTGGCGCTGGATGTTCTGGATGCAGGCGTTGCCGTCGCTGCTGTTCCTGCTGCTGTTGCTGGTGATCCCGGAGAGCCCGCGTTTCCTGGTGATGAAGGGCCGCCAGGCGCAGGCGAGGGCGGTGCTTGGCCGGTTGTACGGTGAACGCGCCGCGGTGAACAAGCAGGCCGAGATCGAAGCGAGCCTGGCCCAGGACCAGCACAAGCCGCGATTCGGTGACCTGCTCAGCAAGGCCACCGGCAAGCTGCGTCCCATCGTCTGGATCGGCATCGGCCTGGCGATGTTCCAGCAGCTGGTCGGCATCAATGTGGTGTTCTACTACGGCGCCGTGCTGTGGCAGGCGGTGGGTTTCTCGGAAAGCGATGCGCTGCTGATCAACGTATTGTCCGGTGCGCTGAGCATCGGCGCCTGCCTGCTGACGGTGGTACTGATCGATCGCATCGGCCGCAAGCCGCTGCTGTGGGTCGGTTCGGTCGGCATGTCGGTGGCGCTGGTGCTGATGGTGGTTGCCTTCGCCAGTGGCGGTCTTACCGATGGTCGCCTGCAGCTGTCCGACGGCATGGGCCGGTTGGCGCTGGTAGCGGCCAACGCCTACGTGGTGTTCTTCAACATGTCCTGGGGCCCGGTGATGTGGGTGATGCTGGGCGAGATGTTCCCGAACCAGATCCGCGGCCCGGCGTTGGCCGTGGCCGGTGCGGCGCAGTGGACGTCGAATTTCGCGATCACCGTGACCTTCCCGATGCTGCTGGCCGGCATCGGCCTGGCCGGTGCGTACGGCATCTACACCGTCGCCGCGATCCTCTCGATCATCTTCGTCGTCCGCTACGTGCGCGAGACCAAGGGCAAAGAGCTGGAGCAGATGGAAGGCTGACGGCTCGGCCTGGGTTTCAGCGCCTCCCTGTTCCGAGGGGAGGCGGCAGGCCAGCCGCTCCAGGACACGCCGTAAACCCATCCATGGGGGCTCGATGGCGCCGTCCATGGCGCCAACGGTCCTGGAGCGGCCGGCCTGCCGCCTCTCGACAGATCGCGGATGGCGGACGCAGGCAAGCGCGTCGGGGTTGAATTTGTTTCGGAGGGGCGAGGCTGTTCTTGCCGCCGTCGCGGGAAATTGTCAGGAGGGGGCGGGCCACCCTTTCCTGGACCGTTGGCGCCAAGGATGGCGCCATCGAGCACCATGCATGGGCTTTAGCGTGTCCAGGAAAGGGTGGCCCGCCCCCCTCCCGCGCAGGAACAGGGAGGCGCCAAAGCGACCACGCCGGTTGGAATCGAGAATCCGGAAAACAGAAAAGCCCGCACAAGGCGGGCTTTTTCGGTTCCTGCTGCGGCGACTGGTGCTCCCTAGGGGACTCGAACCCCTGTTTTAGCCTTGAGAGGGCCACGTCCTAACCACTAGACGAAGGGAGCAGTGTGTCGCTGCCGGTGCAGGAGCGCTAGTATATGCACCTCGATGCCATTGGGCAATCCCGAAACTTCAACCGGAAGCGCCAACATCATTTCCTCTGCTACATCACCGTTCAGCCTGCGCGTCATCCCGCGCGACCAGCACACGATCTCCCGCAAGGACATCAGCCCGAACGCTTTGCGCGTGCTTTATCGACTGCGCGATGCCGGCTTCGGCGCCTACCTTGTCGGCGGCGCGGTGCGCGATCTGCTGGTCAATGGCCAACCCAAGGATTTCGACGTGGCCACCGATGCCACGCCCGAACAGGTCAAGCAGTTGTTCCGCAACTGCCGCCTGATCGGCCGCCGTTTCCGCCTGGCCCATGTTGTGTTCGGCCGCGAGATCATCGAGGTCGCCACCTTCCGTGCCAACATCGATGACGGCAGCGGCGACCGCGAGATGGAAAACGGCATGCTCGTGCGCGACAACGTGTACGGCAGCATCGAAGACGACGCCATCCGCCGCGACTTCACCTGCAATGCCCTGTACTACGCCATCGAGGACTTCTCGGTGCGTGACTACACCGGCGGCTTCGAAGACGTGCAGGCACGCCTGATGAAGCTCATCGGCGACCCGGTGCAGCGCTACCAGGAAGACCCGGTGCGCATGCTGCGTGCGGTCCGCCTGGCGGCCAAGCTCGGCTTCCAGATCGAAGAGGGCACCGCTGCACCGATCCCGCAGCTGGCCGGCCTGCTCAATGAAGCCGCACCGGCGCGCCTGTTCGAAGAAGTCCTGAAGCTGTTCCTGTCCGGGCACGGCGTGGCCAGCTTCGAAGGGCTTGAACGCTATGGCCTGTTCGACGTGTTGTTCCCGGAAAGCGCCAAGGCGCTGAAGTCGAATCGCACCGGCGCGCTGCGCCGCATGCTGATCGAAGGCCTGGCCAACACCGACGCACGCGTGGCCAACGACGAGCCTGTGTCGCCGGCGTTCCTGTTCGCGCTGTTGCTGTGGCCGGCCTATTGCCGCGCGCAGGCAACCCTGCTCAAGCAGGGCGTGGCACCGGAAGAGGCGCAGCGTCGCGCCGCCGACCGCGTCACCGTGCAGCAGTTGAGCACCATTGCATTGCCGCGCCGTTTCTCGCTGCCGATGCAGGAGATCTGGCTGCTGCAGGCGCGCTTCAGTTCGCGCCAGCGCAAGCGCGTGATGCGCACGCTCAGCCATCCCCGTTTCCGTGCCGCCTTCGATTTCCTGGCCCTGCGCCAGGTGGCATCGGCAGAGCACGAAGCCGACGTCGCGTTCTGGCGCGAAGCGCAGGCGCAGTCCGGGCATGAGCTGGATTCGTCGCTGGATTCGCTGCACAGCGAGGCCGGCGATGAGGAGGGTGGGGCGCCGCGCAAGCGTCGTCGTCGCCGTCGTCGTCCGGACGGCGCCGCTGCCGGTGCTGCCGAGTAATCCATGACCGGTGCCTGGATCGGGCTGGGCGCCAATCTTGGCGACGCAGCCAACACCGTCCGCGCGGCCATCGCCGCGCTGGGCGACCTGCCCGGAACCCGGCTGACGCAGGCGTCGCGGTTGTACGCGACGCCTGCATGGGGAAACGAGGACCAGCCACCCTTCGTCAACGCAGTGGCCTCGGTCGACACTGATCTTTCCGCTGTCGAACTGCTGCAGGCCATGCTCGCGCTGGAGCAGCGCTTCGGCCGCGTACGCGACCCTACCGTGCACTGGGGCCCGCGTGCGCTGGATCTGGACCTGCTGCTGTTCGGCGAGCAGGTGCTGGACCTGCCCGAGCTGGAAGTGCCGCATCCCTACCTGCACGAGCGTGCATTCGTGTTGGTGCCGTTGGCCGAAATCGCCGCTGATCTGGCCATTCCCGGCCATGGCCGCGTGCGGGATGCAGTGATGCGGGTGGATGCCTGCGGGATCGCGCCGTTAGGGTGATAATGCCCGGGTTATCTCCCCCGGTTATCAGCACATGAGCACCCACGCAGACAGCAAGCCCTGGACCGTTCCCGCCCTGGCCGAGGCCAAGCGCAATGGCCAGAAGCTGGTCATGTTGACCGCCTACGACGCAGGCTTCGCCCGCACGTTCGATGCCAATGGTGTCGACCTGATCCTGATCGGCGATTCGCTGGGCATGGTCGTGCAGGGCCACGATTCGACCCTGCCGGTGACCGTCGCCGACATGGTCTACCACACCCGCGCGGTCGCCCGCGTGCTGCAGCGCGCGCTGCTGATCGCTGACCTGCCGTTCGGTGCCGATGCGACCCCGGAACGCGCGCTGGATGCTTCGCTGCAGCTGCTGCAGGCAGGCGCGGAGATGGTCAAGATCGAAGGTGCAGGCTTCAAGGTCGACATCATCCGTTACCTGGTCGAGCGTGAGATTCCGGTCTGCTCGCACCTGGGCCTGACCCCGCAGTCGGTGCTGCGCCTGGGCGGCTTCAAGATCCAGGGCCGTGGCGATGCCGCGCGCCAGCTGGTGGAAGACGCCAAGGCCGTTGCCGAGGCGGGCGCCAGCATCATGGTGCTCGAATGCGTGCCGACGCCGGTTGCCGCTGCCGTCACCGCTGCCGTTCCCGTGCCGACCATCGGTATCGGTGCTGGCCCGCAGTGCGATGGCCAGGTGCTGGTGCTGCACGACTTCCTCGGCCTGGACAGTGGCCACCGTCGTCCGAAGTTCGTCAAGGACTTCCTGGCCGAAGGTGGCTCGGTGGCCGGTGCCACCCGCGCCTACGCCGATGCCGTGCGCGATGGCAGCTTCCCCGACGAAGAGCACGCGTACGCCCAATGATCCAGACCTTCAACGAACTCGGTGCACTGCGCGCGCAGATCGCGCAATGGAAGGGCGAGGGCCTGCGCGTGGCGCTGGTGCCGACCATGGGCAACCTGCATGGCGGGCACCATGCGCTGATCACCCTGGCAAAGCAGTACGCCGACAAGGTCGTGGCGAGCATCTTCGTCAACCCGACGCAGTTCGGGCCGAACGAGGATTTCAGCCGCTATCCGCGCACCCCCGAAGCCGATGTGGCCGGGCTGGAGCAGGTGGGCTGCGATGCGGTGTGGCTGCCCAGCGTCGAAGCGATGTACCCGCTGGGCGTGGACAAGACCACGCGGATGCATGCGCCCGGCGTCAGTGAAGTGCTGGAAGGCGCCAGCCGCCCGGGCCATTTCGATGGCGTGTGCACGGTGGTGGCGCGGCTGTTCCTGCAGGTGCAGCCGGACGTGGCCGTGTTCGGTCGCAAGGACTACCAGCAACTGGCGGTCATCAAGCAGATGGTGGCCGAGCTGTCGTTCCCGATCCAGATCGTCGGTGCCGAGATCGTGCGGGATGAGGATGGCCTGGCCAAGAGCTCGCGCAACCAGTACCTCAGCGCCGAGCAGCGCCCCTTGGCGACCACCCTTCATCGCACCCTGCTGGGCATGCGCGAAGGCTACGTGGCCGGGCAGACGCGCACGCAGATCGAGGCCGAAGCCACGGCTGCGCTGCAGGCGGCCGGCTTCCAGGTGGATTACGCGGTGCTGCGCACCCCGGAGCTGGCCGAGCCGAGCTTCGACGGCGGTGGCCGCGTGGCCCTGATCGCTGCCCGCCTGGGCACCACCCGGCTGATCGACAACCTGGAGTTCTGAGCCGCCCCGCGCGGTTCTGCAGGGCGCCCGTAGTGGGCGCCTCTCACCTTCCCATGGACGGGAGACCGGAAATGAATACCCCCACCACTACCGGCCGTCTTGCCCGGGCCTCGATCCTGGCGGTACTGGCCGCCGGCATGGTGCCTGCCCAGCTGATGGGCGGCCTGTTGTTCGCGCTCGAGTTCGCGCGTACGCCCGTACCGGCACTCACCGGCGGTGCGCTGATGTTCGTGCTGGGCGTGTGCAATGCCATCGCGGTGTTGCTGCCGATGGCGCTGATCCTGCAGTCCCAGCGGGGTCTGCGCCGGACCGCCTTCCTGCTCGTGGGGTTCGGTCTGGGCGCGCTGGCCATGGCGACCTGTGCCTGGCCGGGCGCGGACAATGGTCCGCTGCTGCAGCGCCTGCGCTATGTCGATACCTTCGACGTGATCAGCTACGGCCTGTCGGTGCTGGCCGCGGGCGGCTTCGGCCTGGTCGCCGGGCTGACCTTCCATATGGTGTTCGGCCTGTCGCTGCACGGCGCCTGCGGGCACGCCCCGGCAGCGCTACCGGTCGAGGGTGCCTGAACGGTCTTCAGCGTCCCGTCCCAGCCCCCTGATGACGGCCAAGCGGGTGCTAGAATCCGCTCCTTCCTTTGCCGTTGCAGCGCCCCCATGCACCTGTCCCTGCTCAAGACCAAGATCCACCGCGCCACTGTCACCCATTCCGAGCTGAACTACGAAGGCTCGATCGCCATCGATGACAACCTGCTGGCTGCCACTGGCATCCGTGAATTCGAGCAGGTGCACATCTGGGACGTGACCAACGGTGCGCGCTTCTCGACCTACGCGATCCGCGCCGAAGCCGGCAGCGGCGTCGTCTCGCTCAATGGTGGCGCCGCGCGCCACGTGCAGGTCGGTGACATCATCATCATTGCCGCCTTCGCCAGCATGACCGAGCAGGAAGCCGACAGCTTCAAGCCGAAGCTGGTGTACGTGGATGGCAACAACCAGATCTCCCACACCAACGACACGATCCCGACCCAGGCCGCATGACAACGAACAACGGATTCGACTCGCTGCATTCCCACGCCCAGCGCCTGAAGGGCGCAAGCATTCCCAGCCTGCTCGCCGCCGAACCCGGCCGTGTACAGGATCTGGCGCTGCGGGTCGGTCCGTTGTATGTCAACTTCGCCCGGCAGAAATACGATGCCGCGGCGTTGCAGGCGCTGTTGGCGCTGGCTGCCGAACGTGATGTCGGCGGTGCCATCACACGTCTGTTCCGTGGCGAGCAGGTCAACCTGACCGAAGGCCGCGCCGCGCTGCATACCGCGCTGCGCGGTGACGTGGTCGATGCGCCGGTGGCCGCCGAGGCCTATGCCACCGCGCGCGGCATCCGCCAGCGCATGGGTGTGCTGGTGCGCGCGCTGGAAGACAGTGGCGTGACCGATGTGGTCAGCGTCGGTATCGGCGGTTCCGATCTCGGGCCGCGCCTGGTGGCCGATGCGCTGCGCCCGGTCACTGGTGCACGCCTGCGCGTGCATTTCGTGTCGAACGTGGACGGCGCCGCCATGCAGCGCACGCTGGCCACGCTGGATCCGGCGAAGACCGCCGGCATCCTGATCTCCAAGACCTTTGGTACCCAGGAAACCCTGCTCAACGGCCAGATCCTGCACGATTGGCTGGGTGGCAGCGAACGCCTGTACGCGGTCAGCGCCAATCCGGAACGCGCCGCCAAGGCCTTCGCCATTGCCGCCGAGCGCGTGCTGCCGATGTGGGACTGGGTGGGCGGTCGCTATTCGTTGTGGTCAGCCGTCGGTTTCCCGATCGCACTGGCCATCGGCTTCGAGCGCTTCGAGCAGTTGCTGGAAGGTGCGGCGCAGATGGATGCGCATGCACTGGACGCGCCGCTGGAGCGCAACCTGCCGGTACTGCACGGCCTGACCGACATCTGGAACCGCAATCTGCTGGGCTCTGCCACGCACGCGGTGATGACCTACGACCAGCGCCTGGCGCTGCTGCCGGCCTACCTGCAGCAGCTGGTGATGGAAAGCCTGGGCAAGCGTGTGCAGCGCGATGGCCAGCCGGTCACCACCGACACCGTGCCGGTGTGGTGGGGCGGTGCCGGTACCGACGTGCAGCACAGCTTCTTCCAGGCCCTGCACCAGGGCACCAGCATCATTCCGGCCGATTTCATCGGCTGCGTGCACAACGACGATCCGTATACGGTCAACCACCAGGCGCTGATGGCCAATCTGCTGGCGCAGACCGAAGCACTGGCCAACGGCCAGGGCAGCGATGATCCGCACCGCGATTACCCGGGTGGCCGCCCGAGCACCATGATCCTGCTCGACGCGCTCACCCCGCAGGCGTTGGGTGCCTTGATCGCGATGTACGAGCACGCCGTGTACGTGCAGTCGGTGATCTGGAACATCAACGCCTTCGACCAGTTCGGTGTCGAGCTGGGCAAGCAGCTGGCCAGTGGCCTGCTGCCCGCTCTGCAGGGTGAGGATGTCGAGGTCAATGATCCGCTGACCCGTGAGCTGCTGGCCCAGCTGAAGGGCTGACGCGGGCGGGGAATGCCGCCGGGCATGGCCCGGCGCTACCCTTCGTTACGCCGGTAGCGCCGGGCCATGCCCGGCGGATACGACGCCGCGTCACCGGCTCGGATCGCGCTCCGGGCTCGGCCGCTTGGCCAGCTTGCGCTGCAGCGAACGCCGGTGCATGCCGAGCAGGCGCGCCGCCGCCGACACGTTGCCGCCGGTTTCATGCATCGCCTGCTGGATGTGTTCCCACTGCAGGCGGCTGATCGGGGTCATCGCATCGGGCACTTCCATCTCGCCGTCATCGGCGGGGCCGTCGTCTTCCTCGCCCAGCGCGCGCAGGATCATCGGCACCGTCGACGGCTTCGGCAGGTAGTCGTCGGCGCCGAGCTTGATCGCCTCCACCGCGGTGGCGATGCTGGCATAGCCGGTCACCAGCAGGATCCGCATGTCCGCACGCAGCGCGCGCAGCGGCTGGATCAGCGCCAGGCCGGAATCGCTGCCCAGCTTCAGATCGATCAGCGCGAACGCTGGCGGATGCTGGCGGGCCAGTGCCAGCGCGCTGGCGGCATCCTGTGCGGTCTGCGTCTCCAGCCCTTTACGGGCCAGGCTGCGCTGCAGCGTGCGCAGGTAGAGTTCGTCGTCGTCGACCAGCAGGCCAAGGGTAGAAGCAGTCATGGTCATTCCTCGCGGGGGGCCAACGGCAGGCGGAAGCCGACGCGGCTACCGGCCCCTTGGGCCGGGCGCATCCACATCTCGCCGTCCAGGCGTTCGATGGTGGCATGGGACAGGGCAAGCCCGACGCCCATGCCTTCACTCTTGCTGCTGCCGAACAGCTTGCCCGGCAGGACGGCGGCGCGGGCATCGAAGCCATGGCCGTAGTCGCGTACTTCGCCGATCAGGTCGTCGCCTTCGATGCGCAGGCTGAGGTCGACGCGCGGTCGTCCAGCCTGCTCGCCGGCATCGGCAGCGTTGTTCAGCAGCACCATCAGCAGGTGGCCGACGCCCGGGTCCAGCGGCAGGCGCAGCGGTGCGTCGTCGTTGCGATGCAGGTCGATGGTCGGGCGCACCAGCCGCCATTGCTCCAGCACTTGCTGGGCCGTGGAGTGGGCGCGGCCGGGGCGGTCGTTGGAGGCCGGCGCGGCCAGTGCCAGCACGCGCTCACGGCATTGCACCAGCAGCTCGCGCAGGGTTTCCATGTCCTCGCGTACTTCCGGCTCTTCGCTGCGCTCGGCCACGTCGTCGGCAAGCAGGGTCATGGTCGCCAGCGGCGTGTTCAGTTCGTGCGCCACCGAGGCCGCATGCGTGGCCAGGGCGACGATGCCTTCGTTGCGCGCGAAGCGTTCGCGCAGCGCCGACAGTTCCAGCTCGCGCTCGCGCAGGGCGATCGCCAGTCGGGTGGAGAAGATCAGTACCACTGCAGCGGACAGCAGGAAGGTGGCGATCACGCCCCAGCGATTGAGGTCCAGCGCGTTGAAGTAGCCGGCCGGCAGCGGCTGGCCGAACAGTCCGCTGGCGGCATAGCCCAGCAGGCAGGCGCTGGCTACGGCCAGGGCCCAGCGCAGGGGCAGGGCGAACGCGGCCAGGGCGATCAGGATCAGGAACAGCGAGCCGAACGGATTGGCGATGCCGCCGCTCCAGCTGACCATCCAGGTGAGGATGATCACGTCAACCAGGATGTGGCCGAAGGCGGTCAGCGGCGCGGTATCGGCCGGCTCCGGGCGCAGTTGCGTATACAGGTTGAACACGGCAAGCACGGCCACGCCTGACCACAACGGCAGTTGCGGCAAGGGCAGTCCCAGCACCCAGGTGGCGACCAGGATGGTGGCCGCCTGGCCAGCCACGGCCAACCAGCGCAGGCTGCACAGGGTTCGGAGAAACGGGGCGTCGGGACCGGTCATTCGCGCCCATCGTATGCGTTCGCAGGGACGCCTGCCTGCGACAATCGGCCGCAGTCGCACTGCCGCCTGAATGCGACACACCCGCAAGGTCGGAGCGAGCGTTAGAATGCCCGCATGCATGACGCCGTCACCCGCCCTACAGCGCCCTCCGATGCCACTGCCTGGCCCCGTCGCCTGACCCAATCGGTCCAGATCGGTGGAGTCACCGTGGGCGGTGGCAAGCCGGTGGTGGTGCAGTCGATGACCAATACCGACACCTCCGACGTGGCGTCCAGCGTGAAGCAGGTCGCCGAGCTCTGGCGCGCCGGTTCGGAAATGGTGCGCCTGACCGTCAATACGGTCGAAGCGGCCGCAGCGATCCCGCGCATCGTCGACAAGCTGGCGATGATGGGCATCGATGTACCGCTGATCGGCGACTTCCATTACAACGGCCATCAGCTGCTGACCGCCGAACCGGCCTGTGCCGAAGCGCTGGCCAAGTACCGCATCAACCCGGGCAACGTGGGCTTCGGCAAGAAGAAGGACCTGCAGTTCGCCCAGCTGATCGAGTTCGCCATCCGCTACAACAAGCCGGTGCGCATCGGCGCCAACTGGGGCTCGCTGGACCAGGCCCTGGCGGCGAAGCTGATGGACGAGAACAACCATCGCGAACAGCCCTGGGACGCCGGCCGCGTGCTGCGCGAGGCGCTGATCCGTTCGGCGCTGGATTCGGCCGAGCAGGCCGTCGAGCTGGGGTTGCCGCGCGATCGCATCATCCTTTCGGCCAAGGTCAGCGGCGTGCAGGAACTGATCGCGGTCTACCGCGACCTGGCCCAGCGTTCGGACTTCGCCCTGCATCTGGGCCTGACCGAAGCCGGTATCGGCAGCAAGGGCATCGTCGCCTCGGCGGCGGCGCTGAGCGTGCTGCTGCAGGAAGGCATCGGCGACACCATCCGCATTTCGCTGACGCCCGAACCGGGCCAGTCGCGCACGCAGGAAGTGATCGTTGCCCAGGAACTGCTGCAGACCACCGGCCAGCGCGCCTTCACCCCGCTGGTCACGGCCTGCCCGGGCTGCGGCCGTACCACCTCGGAGTTCTTCCAGGAGCTGGCCAAGGTGGTGCAGACGCATGTACGCGACAAGATGCCGCTGTGGAAGATCCAGCATCCGGGTGCGGAGAACATGACCCTGGCGGTGATGGGCTGCGTGGTCAACGGGCCAGGTGAGTCGCGGCATGCCAACATCGGCATCTCGCTGCCGGGTACCGGCGAAGCACCGTCGGCACCGGTGTTCGTGGATGGCGAGAAGAAGGTGACCTTGCGTGGCGAGAACATCGCCCAGGAATTCGTCGCCTTGATTGATGATTACGTTGAACGCACCTATGTCCGAAGCGCCGGGTAAGCCGACGATCCTCGCTGCCCCGGAGCCTGCCTCCGGTTTCCGCCACTGGATGGCGCGCAATGCCTGGCGGCTGCTGTTGCTGTTTGCCGGCGTGCTGCTGCCGCTGGCCGGCTTCGTCGCTTTGGCCGACGAAGTGCACGAGTTCGAGTCCTTCCACTTCGATGCGCCGCTGCTGTGGCAGATGCACGGCCTGCATTCGCCGTGGCTGGACCGCATCTTCGTGCTGCTGTCGAAACTGGGTTACGAGTGGTTCCTGATTCCGGCCGATGTGCTGATTGTCGGCGCACTGGCCTGGCACCGGCGGTGGCGCGAAGCGACCTTCGTGGCCGTGAGCTTTGTAGGGTCGGCGCTGCTGAACATGGGCAGCAAGCACTTCTTCCAGCGCGACCGGCCCAGCCTGTGGGAATCGATCGCGCCGGAATCCACGTTCAGTTTCCCCAGCGGCCACGCGATGGGCTCGATGACCCTGGCGGTCACCCTGGTGCTGCTGGCCTGGAATACCCGCTGGCGCTGGCCGGTGCTGCTGTTGGCGCCGTCGTTCAGCCTGCTGGTAAGCGTTTCCCGGGTCTATCTGGGGGTGCATTACCCCTCGGACATCCTGGCCGGATGGTGTGCCGCGCTGGTTTGGGTGGTAGGGTGCTATCTGGTCATGTTCAGCCGCCGTCATCCATGGCGACGGCACGGTTCGCCGCCAGCGACGGCCAGCGAAGCGATCACGCAAGGGGAGTGACGTGGATGCCCTCCCAAGGGCGTCTACCTGAGGGACGGGTTGTTTCGTTGTAGCGGGTTCTGCAGGGCAAGGGGCACGATCAGTGCGTGAAGAATGTGATGCGCAAGGCAGAACGCCGGAATTGCGCAACATCCGCGCTTGCAGTGGTCAGGTGCTCCTGCCTAGGTTGACCCGTATTGGCCGCATTCGAAGAGGTACGTGAATGACGATTCGAGTCTACCTGGTGGATGACCACGCATTGGTCCGCACCGGGATGAAGATGATACTGTCGAGTGAAACCGACATTGAAGTGGTGGGCGAGGCCGAGACGGGCGAAGACGCGCTGCCCGCTATCCGCCAGCTGCAACCGGACGTGGTGCTGTGTGATCTGCACCTGCCCGGGGTGAGCGGAATGGAAGTGACCGAGCGCATCGTCCGTGGCCATCGCAGCACGCGGGTGGTGATCGTGTCGGTGCTGGAGGACGGTCCGCTGCCCAAGCGCCTGCTCGAGGCCGGCGCTGCCGGTTACATCGGCAAGGGCTGCGATGCGCAGGAACTGCTGCGCGCGGTGCGCGACGTTGCCGCCGGACGGCGTTACCTGGGCACGAGCATCGCGCAGAACCTGGCGTTGTCCACGGTGGAAGGCAACGGCTCGCCGTTCGACAACCTGTCGCCGCGTGAGCTGGAAGTGGCATTGCTGCTGACCCAGGGCCTGCGCCAGGAAGACATCGCCCGACGTCTGAGCCTGAGCGCGAAGACGGTCAATACGCACAAGGCGCGGTTGTTCGAGAAGATGGGAATCCACGACAACATCGCGTTGGCGCGGATGGCCAGCCAGTACGGGTTGGTGGATCCGGCGCGGCCGCTGTAAGGGTTTCGGCCAACGGCTGAGCCCCTCGCGGTTGTGCGGTTGGTTTCATGGGGTTGGCCGGGCGGATGGGCTGCGCAGGGGACGCTGCAAGTACGTCCCTGTAAGCTCGGTCGCCGCATCCATGCGGCTCACGCCCCTGCGCAACCCATCCGCCCGGCCACGGACAGGTTCCGTGCACCGCAACCGCGGAATGAAGAAAAGAACGGCAGGAGCGGGTCGCGCGCTGTGCGCGCTCGTAGACTGGGGTCGGGTCCCTTTCCCGGCGGGAAAGGGCTCTGACCCCGTAGTGCTTCAGTGGCCGCGTACGCGCTTGACGATCTTCGCGGCCTGCGCCGCGCTTTCGCGCACCTTGTCCCACTGGCCGGCGTCGATCCAGTTGCCCGGCACCATCCACGAGCCACCGATGCAGACCACGTTCTTCTGCTCGAGGTATTCGGCCGCGGTGTTCTCGGTGATGCCGCCGGTCGGGCACAGCTTGAGGTCGGCGATCGGGCCGGCCACACCCTTGATCATGGCCAGGCCACCCACGGCCGTGGCCGGGAACAGCTTGCAGACACGGAAGCCGCGCGCGTAGAGCGACAGCAGCTCGGTCGGCGTCGCCGCACCCGGTACTACCGGCAGCGGTGCCGCAGCCAGCGCATCGGCCAGCACCGGCGGCGTGCCCGGGGTCACCAGGAAATCCGCGCCCGCATCGATGGACTGCTGCATCTGCTCCACCGTCAGCACCGTACCGGCGCCGACCACCACATCCGGCAGCTCGCGCTTGAGCATCGCCAGCGCTTCCATCGCCACCGGCGTCCGCAGGGTCAGCTCGATGGCCGGCAACCCGCCTTCCAGCAACGCCGCACTGACCGCACGTGCCTGGTCCAGCGTATGAATCGTCACCACCGGCAGGATGCCGGCCGCATGCAGCAACTCCGCCGCCCGCACCTGATGTTGTTCGATACCCATAGCTCTGCTTCTGCCTTTGCTTTCGCTCTTGTTGTGCTTTCAATGATCACTTCGCGGCGTATCGGCGCCGGAAACTGTGATGCGGCGGAGGGCAGGCCGTCGCCAGGACCGTTCGCGCCACGGATGGCGCGATCGAGCCTACAGGGATGTATTTACGGCGTGTCCTGGCGACGGCCTGCCCTCCGCCGCCCCCAGGAAACCAACCGCCGCCGCATACCCGCAGCGCTCTTCAATCCCTCAGGCGTCCTTCGCCTCATGTGGCGCCGCCGCCGCAGCAGCATCGTGCCCCAGCTCATACTCCGCGTCGTAGTCCCACGGCCCACCGTCAGCCGCCGCCGGACCACACGAAATCGAGATCGCGCCCTGATCCGCCGGACCCACCACGCGCCGGTTGATCGCGAACAGGTTGCGGCCCAGGTCATTGGCGGCCGGCGCCGTATTCGGCGCATGCGTACGCGCAGCCCATTCGGCCGCGTCCACCAGCACTTCAAGCGTGCCGGCCTCACCGTCCAGGCGGATGATGTCGCCTTCGCGCACCTTGCCCAGCGGACCACCGCGTGCGGCTTCCGGGGTCACGTGGATCGCGGCCGGAATCTTGCCCGACGCGCCGGACAGGCGGCCATCGGTGACCAGCGCCACGCGCCGGCCCTGGTTCTGCAGCAGGCCCAGCAGCGGTGCCAGCGAATGCAGTTCCGGCATGCCGTTCGCACGCGGGCCCTGATAACGCACCACGGCCACGAAATGCTCGGGCAGCAGGCCGCCGGCGTGCAGCTTGTTCAATACCTGCGGTGCATCAACCACCACGGCCGGGGCTTCGATGGTGCGGTACTGCGGCTTCACCGCTGACAGCTTGATCAGCGACTTGCCCAGGTTGCCGCGCAGCAGGCGCAGGCCGCCTTGGCTCTCGAACGGGTTGTCGACGCCGCGCACCACTTCTTCATCGGCGCTGCGTTCCAGGCCCGGCAGATACACCAGCTTGCCCTCGCGCAGCTGCGGTTCGAGGGCGTAGTCGGCCATGCCGCCACGGGCCACGCTGACCAGGTCGCCATGCATCAGGCCGGCCTTGATCAGTTCGCCGAACACGAACGCCGGACCACCCGCTGCAGCAAAGCGGTTCACGTCGGCCTCGCCGTTCGGATAGACGCGCGCCAGCAGCGGAATCAGCTGCGACAGCTCGTCGAAATCGTCCCAGGTCAGCACGATGCCGGCCGCGCGCGCCACGGCGATCCAGTGGATGGTGTGGTTGGTCGAGCCACCGGTAGCCATCAGCGCGATGATCGCGTTGATGATCGCGCGCTCGTCGATGATCCGGCCCAGCGGACGGAAATCGTCGCCCAGCGCGGTGATGTCCAGTGCGCGCTCGGTGGCTTCGCGGGTCAGTGCATCGCGCAGCGCGGTGTCCGGGTTGACGAACGACGCGCCCGGCAGCTGCACACCCATCGCCTCCAGCAGCACCTGGTTGGAGTTGGCGGTGCCGTAGAAGGTGCAGGTGCCCGCACCGTGGTAGGAGGCCGATTCGGCTTCCAGCAGTTCTTCACGGGTGGCTTCGCCGGCGGCGTAGCGCTCGCGCACTTCGGCCTTCTGCTTGTTGGGAATGCCCGGTGTCATCGGGCCGGCCGGCACGAACACCGCCGGCAGATGGCCAAAGGCGAGGGCGCCGATCAGCAGGCCCGGCACGATCTTGTCGCACACACCGAGGTACACGGTGGTATCGAACATGTCGTGGCTGAGCCCGATCGCGGTGGCCTGGGCGATGACATCACGCGAGAACAGCGACAGCTCCATGCCGCCACGGCCCTGGGTGACACCGTCGCACATCGCCGGCACGGCACCGGCCACCTGCGCCGTAGCGCCGAGTTCGCGGGCCACCGCACGGATCTGTTCGGGATAGGTCTCGAACGGCTGGTGCGCCGACAGCATGTCGTTGTAGGCGGTGATGATGCCCAGATTGGCCGTCACGCCGCCACGCAGGCGGCTCTTGTCGGTGCCACCGCAGGCGGCGAAACCGTGGGCGAGGTTGCCGCAGCTGAGGCGGCTGCGGAACGGGCCATCGCGCAGGGAGGCGTCGATCGCTGCCAGATAGGCGGCGCGCGAGGCGGCGCTGCGGCGGATGACGCGCTCAGTGATGGCTTGCAGTTGCGGATGGAGGCTCATTGGCTACCGGCGTTCGAGGTGGCGAGAGGCGGGCGACGGCAGGGCGCCGCCGCCGACATCAATCAGCCCAGTGGACGCGCAGGCGCGCGCCGTCCAGGTTGATCGCGTTGAGGATCGGATACTGCTGAGGGTCGTTGCTGTCCAATGCCTGGCGCAGCACCTGCAGCTTCTGCTTGCCGCGCAGCAGCAGCAGACGCTGGCGGCACTGACCCAGCCCGCGCGGCGTCAGGGTGATGCGCAGCGGCCACTGGTTGGCACCGGGGCAGCCGGTGGCATCAAGCGCGGCATACGGCAGGGTGCTTTCGAGGGCGCGCTGCAGGTCGCGCGAGCCCGGGAACAGCGAGGCGGTATGGCCGTCATTGCCCATGCCCAATGCGACCAGGCTTGGCCGCTGGCTGTGCTGGGCCTGCAGGTTGGCGGTGTACACGCACTCCGGCAGCGGCTTGCCGATCCGCACCAGCGGATCGAAGTGCGCACCTTCGGCACGTGTAAGCAGGTTCTCGCGCACCAGCCACGCATTGCTGTCGCGATCCTGCGGCGACAACCAGCGCTCGTCGGCCAGGCTCACTTCAACGCGGTCCCAATGCACGTCCAGCTCGGCCAGCGCCTGGTACACCGGTGCCGGCGTGGTACCGCCGGACAACAGGATGCGTGCGCGGCCCAGCTCGTTGATGTCGTGGTTGATCGCCTGTGCCATTTCGGCAGCGACCGCTTCGATCCAGCCATCGGCATCGCCATGGTTGATGAACTCGATACGGTCGTCGTGGAAGGTGGGGCTCATGCGGCAACTCCTGGTGCGTCACGTTCGGCGTCGGCGGCATAGGCAGCGGCGCCCAGCAGTCCGGCGTGGGGATGCATCACGGCCAGCGACGGCACCCGCGCCATGATCGAAGAGAACCGGCCCTTGTGTTCGAAGCGCTGGCGGAAACCGGAGTGCTGCAATGAATCGAGCATCTTCGGAGTCAGCCCGCCGGTCAGGAACACGCCGTCCCAGGCGCCCTGGGTCAGCACCAGATCACCGGCAATGGCGCCGAACACCGCGCAGAACACATCCACGGTACGCATCGCCTGTGGATCGCCGTGCAGGGCGCGGGCGGTCACGTCCACCGGTTGCAGTTGGCCCGGGTCGATACCCGCCATCTCGCAGATTGCGCGATGGATGTTGACCAGGCCGGGGCCGCAGATCAGCCGCTCGTTGGAGACGCGCCCGAACTGCTCGGACAGGATCTCCAGGATGCGGATCTCTTCCGGCGTTCCCGGCGGGAAGCTGACATGGCCGCCTTCGGTTTCCAGCGGATAACAGCGGCCGTGGCGAAGGATCAGGCCGCCGACGCCGAGGCCGGTCCCCGGCCCGATCACTGCGTAGTTGCGCGGCTGGCCCGGCTTGCCCGGAACCCAGGCGGCACCGCCGACCTGGACCACGTCATCGGGCTGCAGCAGCGAGATCGCCATCGCCTGCGCGGCGAAGTCGTTGATCAGGTGCAGTTCGTTGAAACCCAGCATCGCGGCTGTGCGGCTGCGCGAGATCACCCACGGATGGTTGGTGATGCGTGCTTCGTCACCATCGACACGACCGGCGACTGCGAACACGCCACGGCTTGCGGTGGCACCGATCTGTTCCAGATGGTGGCGCGCGGCATCACCCAGCGACGGGAACTCCGCCACTGCGTACTCGCGGATGCTCTCTTTCAGCAGCGGGGCGTCCTGCGAGGTGTCGGCAAGGGCGAAGCGGGCGTTGGTGCCACCGATGTCGGCGACCAGCACCGGCTGCGAGCTGGCACTCATTCCGACGCTCCGCTATCCGGCGCATCCACGCCCTGCGGCAGGAAGTCGACCGCGTTGGCCGGGCCCCATTGGCCGGCCGGGTAGGGTTCCAGCGGCAGGTCGGCCGCCTTCCATGCATCGGCGACGCTGTCGATCCAGGCCCAGGCGGCGCGCACTTCGTCATCGCGCACGAACAGGGTGTGGTTGCCGTTGAAAGCGTCCAGGAACAGGCGTTCGTAGGCGATACGGCGATGCAGGCCAGTCGGCACCGACAGTTCCAGTTCCAGTGGCTGCAGTTCCAGCGCACCCCATTCCGGGCCGGCCAGGCTGCTCATCAGTCCCAGTTCGATGTTCTCCTGCGGCTGCAGCTGGAACACCAGGCGGTTCGGTGCGGCCTGCGCACGCTGCGGACGCTCGAACAACCAGTGCGTGACCGGCTTGAGGGTCACCACCACGCGGGTGGTGCGCTCGGGCAGGCGCTTGCCGGTGACCAGGTGGAACGGCACGCCGCTCCAGCGCCAGTTGTCGATGTGCGCGGTGACGCCGGCGAAGGTTTCCACATCGCTGCCTTCCGGTGGCTGGTAGGCCTGTGCGGGCTGGCCGTTGATGCTGCCGGCGGTGTAACGGCCACGCACGCTGTCACGCGCTGCGTGCTTGGCATCCAGCGGGCGCAGCGCACGCAGCACCTTGACCTTCTCGTCGCGGATGCGGTCGGCTTCCAGCGAAGCCGGCGGCTCCATCGCCACCATGCACAGCAGCTGCAGGATGTGGCTCTGCACCATGTCGCGCAGGGCGCCGGAGCGCGCGTAGTAGGCATCGCGGCCATCCACGCCTTCGCTTTCGGCGACCAGGATGTGCACCGATTCGATGTAGTTGCGGTTCCACACCGCTTCCAGCAGCGTGTTGCCGAAGCGCAGCGCGATCAGGTTCTGCACCGCCGCCTTGCCCAGGTAGTGGTCGAGGCGGAACACGCGGTCTTCGTCGATCCACTGGCCGATGGTGGTGATGATCTCTTCGGCGCTTTCGCTGTCGCTGCCGATCGGCTTTTCCAGCATCAGGCGCGCCGGTGCGGCCAGTGCGCCGCCCTTGGCCAGGCCTTCGCAGGTGGAAATGTACAGGCCCGGCGGGATCGCCAGGTAGCTCACGCAGCGGCGGTCGACCAGGTCGGATACCGCGGCGGCGACCGAGTCGACGTCGCGCAGGTCGACCGAGCGGTAGTCGATGCGACGCAGCAGGGAGGCGATGTCCTCCTGGCTGGCCATCGGCATCGCCTGCTGCAGTCGTGGCCGCAGGATGTCATGGAAGGCTTCGGTGTCGTGGCCTGACAGGGCCAGCGCACGGATGCGGAAATCCTCCGGCAGCAGGCCGTCGCCGAGCAGGCGCAGCAGCGAAGGGAACAGGTAGCGCTGGGCCAGATCACCTGTGGCACCAAACAGGAAGAGTGTGTCGTGCATCGCTCGAGTTTCAGATCCGGGTGACATCGTTGTCAATCGCTTCATGGCTGGGTTCGGGGGACATCCGCGCAACTGCCTGTCCGAGGCTGATCTGGATCGGCTTTCCGGGTTGCCGGAGCACCGTTCCAATCGAAACCACTACAGCGGCAACCCTTCGTTCGGTCGACGATGCAGGTCGGCGCGCACCGACTGTCGGATAGTGCCACGTGAAAACGTTTACATGGCAGAATGGGCAACTGTATTCGATTGCAGTGGTCGCCGTCATGCGGCGACCGCGCAATCATCACTGCCATCGGGAGGGCCGAGGCAGTCCCAAAAGACAGCCCGGCGTCGGGCGGACTGGATGAGTGAAATGGCAAAAGTGCAGTTGCAGGGTGTGCGCAAGGTCTACGACAACGGCCAGGTCGCGGTGAAGGACGCCACCTTCGAGGTCGCCGACGGCGAACTGATGGTGCTGGTCGGCCCGTCCGGGTGTGGCAAATCGACCCTGCTGCGGATGGTGGCGGGTTTGGAAGAGATCAGCGGCGGCACGCTGACCATCGGTGATCGCGTGGTCAACGACGTGGCGCCCAAAGATCGCGACATCGCGATGGTGTTCCAGAGTTACGCGCTGTACCCGCACATGACCGTGGCCGAGAACCTGGCCTTTGGCCTGAAGCTGCGCGGGCATGACAAGGCGACCATCGACAAGCGCATCAGCGAAGCCGCGCAGACGCTGGGCCTGACCGAGATGATGGACAAGCTGCCCAAGGCGATGTCCGGCGGCCAGCGCCAGCGTGTTGCACTGGGCCGTGCGCTGGTGCGTGAGCCGGCGGTGTTCCTGCTCGACGAGCCGCTGTCCAACCTTGACGCCAAGCTGCGCCACAGCGTGCGCACCGAGATCGCGCAGCTGCACCGCAAGCTGGGCACCACGATGATCTACGTGACCCACGATCAGGTCGAGGCGATGACCCTTGGCCAGCGCATCGTGGTGCTGAAGGACGGCATCATCCAGCAGATCGACACGCCCATGGCGCTGTACGACCGCCCGGCCAACCTGTTCGTGGCCGGCTTCCTCGGCAGCCCGGCGATGAACGTGCTACGCGGCACGCTGCAGGGCGACGCCGGTGGCGTGACCGTGGTTGATGGCGCGTGGCAGGCTCCGCTGGGGCAGGCGACGATCGATCCGGCGTGGCTGCAGAAGCCGATCGCGGTGGGCGTGCGTCCCGAACACCTGCAACCGGCAGACAGCGAAGACACCCATGCGTTCACCGCGCGCGTCGAAGGCATCGAGCCGGTCGGCAACGAGATCTTCGTCAACATGAGCAGCGGCCAGCACGCGCTGACCATGCGCGTTGCGCCGCAGTCGCTGCCGGGCGTGGGCGAGGACATCCGGGTGGCGATCCACCCGCAGGGCCTGCATTTCTTCAACCCGGAAACCGGCGAGCGCCTATAGTCCTGTAGAGCCGAGCCCACGCTCGGCTGCTTCATCGCAGTGCGGACCAACGGTCCGCACCCACCGGAACAGGGTCTCGGGCTCGGTAGATCCACGCCATGCGTGGATGACGTACCGGATCGGCGCCTCAGCGCGCCAAGCCGTCCAGCAGCGGCATCCGCCGCGCGGGCGCATCACCCACCTGCAGTTCGCTGTCGCCGGTCTCCAGCGGCAGCACCGCCAGCGCCAGGTCGCCGGCCACGCTGGCCAGGGTGCCGAGCGCGACGCCGTCCTGCTGTACGCCATCGCCGGCCTGCGCCGGTGCTGCGGTGTGCAGCAGCTGCACCGCGCGTTTGGCCTTGCCGAGGAAATGGGTGCGCGCGACGATTTCCTGTCCGGGGTAGCAGCCCTTCTTCACGCTGTAGCCGTTGAGGCGGTCCAGGCCCAGCTGCTGCGGGGTCCACACCTCGCGCTGGCTCGCTTCCAGTCGCGGCAGGCCAAAGCGCAGGTCGGCCTGGCGCCAGGCCAGAGCAAAGGCGGCGTCACCGGTTTCGTCGCTGGCCGGGAAGGCCTCGACCGGGCCGATGCGCAGCGTGCGGGGAAGTGCGTCGCTGCCCAGGTCCAGTTCCCAGCCGTGGCTGCCGGCCTGCGCGATGGCGGCGCCGGTGGCGGCTTCCGGCGCAGTAAAGGCCCCGGCCACTGCCAGGTCGGCATGCACCTGCAATTTCACTTTGCGGCGGAACACGAACCGCTGCAGTTGCGACGCAATCGCATCGGCATCGCCGTCGGCGAGCACCAGCAGCACATGGTCATCGGCCAGCCGCAGCAGCTGAAACACTGCCAGGGTGCGGCCTTTGGCGCTCAGCCACGCGCTCCATTGCCAGTGCAGCAGGGGCAGGGCGGTCACGTCGCTGCTGAACTGGGCATGGGCAAAAGCCACTGCATCCACGCCCTGCAGGCTCAGCAATTGATGGCCGGGCAGGCGCGGATATGCGACGAAAGCAGGGGGAAGGTTGTCAGGCACGTGAACGAGGTCTAAAATTTGTGCGTTGCGAGACCCATCATGATAGGCCAAACAACCCCCACTCCCGACGCCGAAGCTGAAGCCCCGCTGGTTCCCCCGGTCCCTGTGCCCGTGGAACAACCAGAGGTGGAAGAAGAATTCGGTGGCCGCGGCGGACTCGATCCGGTGCGGTATGGCGATTGGGAAAAAAACGGACGCTGCATCGATTTTTGATCAGCATTGAGCCAACGCGGCCTTATGCCGCCCAGCCGAGACAACGAGCCCAGCGAATGGCGACCAGACAACGTCCCCTTTCTCCGCACCTTCAGGTGTATCGCTGGCAGATTCAGATGGCCACCTCGATCCTGCATCGAGCCACTGGCGTCTTTCTGTCTGTTGGTGCCCTCATCATCGCCGGAGGCCTGTTGGCTCTGATGATGGGGCCCGAATCCTGGAACTGCTTCACCGGCCATGCCGGGGCCTGGTATGGCCGCGTGTTCCTGTTCGCGTGGACATGGTCGTTCGCCTATCACCTGTGCAATGGCATCCGCCATATCGTGCAGGACTTCGCGATCGGATTCCGCATTGCCACCTTCATCCGCAGCAGCTGGATGTCGGTGATCGGCAGCCTGCTGATCACCCTGGCGGTGTGGGCCTATGTGATGTTCGGAGGTGCCGCGTGAGCAAGTTCCGTACCCCGTTGAAGGGCGTGCGCGGTCTCGGTTCGGCCAAGACCGGCACCGAGCACTTCGTGCATCAGCGCCTGACCGCCGCCGCACTGGTGGTGCTGGGCATCTGGTTCCTGGTGTTCGTGCTGGGCCTGCTGGGCTCGGATTACGTGACCGCCACTGCCGCGATCGCCAAGCCGTGGAACGCCGTTCCGCTGATCGGCCTGCTGATCGCCATGTTCTGGCACGCCCAGCTCGGCCTGCAGGTCGTGCTGGAGGACTACATCCACGAATCGCTGCTGGCCCTGGTGCTGCAGACCGCGGTGAAGTTCGTCGCCGTGCTCGGCATGATCGTCAGTGTGTTTGCGGTGGGCCGCATCGCCCTCGGCGTTGCCTGAGCCCAGGCGCCAAGACAGGAATCCAGACTAGATGTCCGCTTACAAGATTACCGAACACAAGTACGACATGGTCGTGGTGGGCGCCGGCGGCGCCGGCCTGCGTGCCACGTTCGGCCTGGCCGCCAAGGGCCTGCAGACCGTGTGCCTGACCAAGGTCTTCCCGACCCGGTCGCACACCGTCGCCGCCCAGGGCGGTATCTCCGCTGCGCTCGGCAACATGGGCGAGGACGACTGGCGTTACCACTTCTTCGACACCATCAAGGGTTCGGACTGGCTGGGCGACCAGGACGCCATCGAGTACATGTGCCGTGAAGCGATTCCGGCGATCATCGAGCTCGAGCACTACGGCGTGCCGTTCAGCCGCACCGCCGAAGGCAAGATCTACCAGCGTCCGTTCGGTGGCATGACCACCCAGTACGGCGAAGGCCCGGCGGCGCAGCGTACCTGCGCGGCGGCCGACCGTACCGGCCACGCGATGCTGCACACGCTGTACCAGCAGTCGCTGAAGCACGACGCACGCTTCATGATCGAGTACTTCGCACTCGACCTGATCTTCGATGACGAAGGTGCCTGCCGCGGCGTGCTGGCGTTGGACATGTCCGACGGCACGCTGCACCTGTTCCGCGCCCAGGGCGTGGTGCTGGCCACCGGCGGCTACGGCCGTGCCTACTTCAGCGCCACCTCGGCGCACACCTGCACCGGCGACGGTGGCGGCCTGGCCATGCGCGCCGGCATCGCCATGCAGGACATGGAGTTCGTGCAGTTCCATCCGACCGGCATCTACGGCGCCGGCTGCCTGATCACCGAGGGTGTCCGCGGTGAAGGTGGCATCCTGCGCAACAGCAGCGGCGAGCGCTTCATGGAGCGCTACGCACCGCACTACAAGGATCTGGCGTCGCGTGACGTGGTCAGCCGTTCGATGACCATCGAAATCCGCGAAGGCCGCGGCGTCGGCGAGCACAAGGACCACATCCTGCTCGACCTGACCCACCTCGGCCCGGGCGTGATCGACGACAAGCTGCCGGGCATCGCCGAGAGCGCCCGCATCTTTGCTGGCGTCGACGTGCACAAGCAGCCGATCCCGGTGATCCCGACCGTGCACTACAACATGGGCGGCATTCCGACCAACTACCACGGCGAAGTGGTGCGCAAGGACGGCGAGAACCCCGATGCGGTCGTGCCGGGCCTGTACGCCATCGGCGAAGCGGCCTGCGTTTCGGTGCACGGTGCCAACCGCCTGGGCTCGAACTCGCTGCTGGATCTGGTGGTGTTCGGGCGTGCGGTGGCCAATCGTTGCGCTGCGACGATCACCCCGGGCGCGGCGCACAAGACCCTGCCGGCCGACGCCTGCGACAAGGCGCTGGGCCTGCTGGACAAGCTGCGCCACGCCAACGGCGATACGCCGACGTCGGTCATCCGCGATCGCATGCAGCGCACCATGCAGGCTGACGCGGCGGTCTTCCGTACCAGCCAGACGCTGAAGGAAGGCTGCGAGAAGATGGACAAGATCTTCGACTCGTTCCAGGACGTAAAGGTCTCCGACCGTTCGCTGGTCTGGAACTCGGACCTGATCGAGACCTACGAGCTGAACAACCTGCTGCTGAATGCGGTGGCGACGATCAACTCGGCCGAGCAGCGCAAGGAAAGCCGCGGCGCACACGCGCACGAGGACTTCCCGGACCGCGACGACGTCAATTGGCAGAAGCACACCCTGGTCAGCGTGGACGAGAAGGGCAAGTGCAGCTTCGACTACCGTCCGGTGCACATGTACACGTTGACTGATGACGTGTCCGTGGTGCCGCCGAAGCCGCGCGTGTACTGATCCGACCCCGCCTAACATGCAATCCGCGCCCTCGGGCGCGGGCCGCCTGAGCCAACGAGAGCAGCCATGGCCGAGTTTTCACTCCCCAAGAATTCCAAGATCACGAAGGGCAAGCACTTCCCCGCCAAGACCGGCGGCAAGAACGTGCGCACCTTCAAGATCTACCGCTGGAGTCCGGACGACGACAGCAATCCGCGCACCGATACCTATGATGTCGATCTGGACGCCTGCGGCCCGATGGTCCTGGACGCGCTGATCAAGATCAAGAACGAGATCGACCCGACCCTGACCTTCCGCCGCTCGTGCCGCGAAGGTATCTGTGGTTCGTGCGCGATGAACATCGACGGCACCAACACCCTGGCCTGCACCCGAGCCATCTCGGACTGCGGCAAGAAGGAAGTGCCGATCTACCCGCTGCCGCACATGAACGTGGTCAAGGATCTGGTTCCGGATCTGACCCACTTCTATGCGCAGTACGCCTCGATCAAGCCGTGGATCCGCACCCAGACCCCGGCACCGCCGGACCGTGAGCGCCTGCAGTCGCCGGAAGACCGCAAGAAGCTGGACGGTCTGTACGAGTGCATCCTGTGCGCGTGCTGCTCGACCAGCTGCCCGAGCTACTGGTGGAACGGCGAGCGTTACCTGGGCCCGGCGATCCTGCTGCAGGCCTACCGCTGGATCATCGATTCGCGCGACGAGGACACCGGTGCGCGCCTGGACGATCTGGAAGATCCGTTCAAGCTGTACCGCTGCCACACCATCATGAACTGCGCCCGGACCTGCCCGAAGGGCCTGAATCCGGCGCTGGCGATCGCCGAGATCAAGAAGCTGATGATGGAACGCCGCGCCTGATACGGCGCCGGGTAGCTGCATGACCCCAGTAGAGCCACGCCATGCGTGGCTTTGCTGTATCTGGAGAGACACGATGGAAGAAGATGTTCTGCTGAAGAAGCTGCGCTGGCGTTGCCGGCGCGGCATGCGCGAACTGGACCAGTTGTTCGGCCGCTACCTGGACCGCGAATGGGGCAGTGCGCCGACCGAAGAGCGCGAGGTTTTCCTGTTCCTGCTCGACTGCGAGGACGATAAGTTGTGGCGCTGGTTCATGGGCTACGAGGCCTGCCCACATGCGCACGCCGTGCCCCTCATGCACAAGATCCTCGCCCTCAAGCCTTGAGTGGCGTGCGTCGCGGCTGCAGGCCGGTGCTCAGCTGGCTGTACTGCTGGCCGCGCCGTGGCTGCTGCGCGCTTCGGATCTGCCGTCCACGCATCTGATTCCCGCGCTGATCGGGGTCTGGGTGCTTGGCCTCGCCGAACTGGCCTGGCGCCTGCGGCGGCCCCGCGTGGTGGTGCAGCTGCCGCCCGTGCCCGAGCCACTGCGCGTGGACGGCCACGACGTTCCCGCGCCGCAGCTGGTGGTGCGCGGGCCGTGGCTGCTGCTGCACTGGCGGGAGGGCTGGCACCGTCGACGGCTGTTGTTCTGGCCGGACGTGCTCGATCGCGGGCAGCGACGTGAACTGCGACTGGCCGTATCCGCACGCGGCGTTTCCCGTCAGCCCCGGTCGGTGGCACCATAGGCTGAATCGACTGGCGTGCCTGCATGTTCAAACCCATTCCCGTGGCCATTGGCCTGCGCTACCTGCGCGCCAAGCGCCGCAACGGCTTCATCTCTTTCATATCGATGGCATCGATCCTGGGCATCGCGCTCGGGGTGACGGTGCTGATCACCACGCTGGCGGTGATGAGCGGTTTCCAGAAGGAGATCCGCAGCCGCCTGCTGCAGATGACCGCACACACCACCATCAGCCGCGACGGCGAACCGATGCCGGACTGGATGCGCGTGGTCGATGTGGCCAGCAAGGATCCGCGCGTGGCCGGTGCTGCGCCGTATATCGAGATCCAGTCGATGATCAGCGGCCCGCGTGTGCAGGGTGCGATCATCCAGGGCATCGACCCGGCGCTGGAGCCGAAGGTGTCGGTGATCGACAAGAAGGTCACCAAGGGCAGCTACGGCAGCCTGACCCCGGGCAGCTTCAACCTGCTGCTGGGCAAGGAACTGGCCGTCTGGCTGGGCGTGGACGTCGGTGACCAGGTACTGGTGACCTTTGCGGAAGTGCAGGGCACGCCGGCCGGTGCGGTGCCACGGATGAAACGCTTCACCGTCAGTGGCATCTTCGAGGCCGGTTACAACGAAGTCGATCGCGGTGTGGGCTTTGCCAACATGAAAGACCTGGAGCGCGTACTGCGTTCCGATGGCGCCACCGGCGTCCGCCTGAAGCTGCATGACATGGACCGCTCGCTGGAGGTGGGCGTGGACCTGGCGCAGAACCTCGGCGGCGCGTATCGGGTCAGCGACTGGACCCAGCAGAACGCCAACCTGTATCACTCGCTGCGCATGGAAAAAGTGGTGATGGGCATCCTGCTCTCGCTGATCATCGCCATGGGCGCGTTCAACCTGGTGTCCTCGCAGGTGATGCTGGTGACCGACAAGCAGGCCGACATCGCGATCCTGCGCACCCTCGGCCTGACCCCGGGCGGGGTGATGCAGGTGTTCATGGTGCAGGGCTCGCTGATCGGCATCTTCGGCACCCTCGCAGGCCTGATCGGCGGCATCACCCTGACCTTGAACCTGGAGCGCATCCTCGGCGCGATCGAAGCGGTGTTCAAGATCAAGCTGCTGCCGGAGGATGTGTACTACATCACCGGCCTGCCTACCGACATGCAGACCAGCGACATCGTGGTGATCACCCTGATCGCGCTGTTGATGAGCTTCCTGGCCACTTTGTACCCCGCCTGGCGGGCAGCACGCACCCAGCCGGCGGAGGCCCTGCGCTATGAATAAGGTCTTCAACCGCGGCGATGAAGTGATCCGTGCCGAAGCGCTGGGCAAGACCTACGCTGAAGGGCGCATGCAGACCCCGGTGTTCGATGGCCTGGACCTGACGGTGACCGCAGGCGAGACGGTTGCGATCATCGGCGCCTCCGGTGCCGGCAAGAGCACGCTGTTGCACCTGCTGGGCGGGCTGGATACGCCGACCGCGGGCGAGGTCTATGTCACCGGCCAGCGCATGTCCGCGCTGTCGGACACCTCGCGCGGCCTACTGCGCAACCAGGCGCTGGGTTTCGTCTACCAGTTCCACCACCTGCTGCCGGAATTCACCGCGCTGGAAAACGTGATGATGCCGGTGATGCTGGCCGGTACCGCAGTGGCGGAGGCCAGCACGCGTGCGACTGCGCTGCTGGAATCGGTCGGCCTCGGCCATCGCCTGGATCACAAGCCCGGCGAATTGTCCGGTGGCGAACGCCAGCGTGCTGCAGTGGCGCGCGCGTTGGTCAATCACCCGGCCTGCGTGCTGGGTGACGAGCCGACCGGCAACCTGGATGACCGCACGGCGGCGACAGTGTTCGAGTTGATGCTCGAGCTGAACCGTGCCCGCCACACCAGCCTGGTGCTGGTCACCCATGACCGCTCGCTGGCGCGGCGCCTGGACCGGGTGCTGGAGCTGCGCGAAGGGCGCCTGCACGCGCTGGCCCACGCCGACGTCTGAGCGCCAACCAAGGTTGGCGACTACCGGATTCCGGCGCGGGACTTGCTTTGGTAGATGCCGGCCTTGGTCGGCTGCGGATGGCCCACGCAGGCCAAGCGCCAACCAAGGTTGGCGACTACCGGAGTCGATGCCGGCGCTGGTCGGCTGGTCCTGCAGGGCAGGCGCCAACCAAGGTTGCCAGCGACCTCGGACCGCCGACCAACGGCTGAACTGGGCCGCCGGCCGTCGCGCCGGCGCTGCCTGACTGGGCGCATGATGTGCACAGTTCGTCCGTGGAGATCGCCATGAAGACCCCGTTGTTGATCGCCGGGCTGTGCCTGGCCCTGGCTGGCTGTGCAACCACTGGCCGCTTGGGCAGTGCCGAGAAGCTGGAGCTGTATCGTGCCCACGCCGGCGCACCGCAGAGGGACATGCAGTTCTTCGGCAGCCTCAATGGCTGGACCGAACTGGGCGACAGCGCGCTGGCGGTCTGGACCAAGCCCAGCGAGGCCTACCTGCTGGAGCTGAGCGGGCCGTGCCCGGATCTGTCCTACGCGCCAGCGATCGGCTTGACCAGCCACATGGGCCGTGTCTCGGCACCGTTCGACAAGGTGCTGGTGCGCGACCCGACCAACGGCCCGCGCATGCCGTGCTTCATCAAGACCATCCGCAAGCTGGACGTGAAGTCGCTGCGGGCGGAGGAGAAGGAAATGCGCCAGGCACAGGTGCAGGAGCGCGAAGAATCCACGAAATAGGCCGGTAGCGCCGGGCCATGCCCGGCGGATGCGGAAACGCCGGGCATGGCCCGGCGCTACCTCCAGATCAGGCTTCCGGGGTGAAACCAGCAGGCTTCTCTGCGTCCTTCTCGAACAGGAACTTCACCAGTTCCGTTTCCAGCAATGCGCGATGCTCCGGCTTGCGCGGGGAGAGGCGGTTCTCGTTGATCAGCATGGTCTGGTGTGCCAGCCATGCGGTCCACGCCGGCTTGCCGATGTGGTTGAACACGCGCTGGCCCAGATCGCCCGGGTAAGGCACGAAGTCCAGGCCCTCGGCATCGCGTTGTTCGTACTGGCAGAAGACGGTTCGGGGCATGGCACTCACTCGTGGTTGCGGGATTTTGCGGAGGTTCGCTTCGGGGCCTTGATGGGCGTGCCATCAAGCAGTTTTCGGATAGGGGCTGGCAAGCCCAGTGCAGACAGTTCGGCGGCGCCGACCCAGCGCAGCGTGGGTTCTTCCACGCGCAGGCCGTGCACCTGCCGCGACAATACCTGCAGATGCAGCTTGTAGTGGCTGAAGGTGTGCTGCAGCACCGGTAGTTCCTCGGCATCTTCCAGTGAACCATCGACGTGCACGTCGAACCAGTCCTGCAGCTCGCTGCCCGCATCTGCCTGCGGAAGCGTCCACAGCTGCGCCCAGATGCCGGTATCCGGCCGCTTCTGCAGCAGCACGCGCTGCTGCTTGTCGCGCAGCAGCAGGGCCACCGCCTCGCGTTCGGGCAGCACCTTGCTCGGCTTTGCTGTTGGCAGCTCGGCCGTGCGGCCTTCGCGACGGGCCACGCAATCGGCCTGCAGCGGGCAGATCACGCAGGCCGGTCTGGACCGGCTGCAGACCGTCGCACCGAGGTCCATCTGCGCCTGGGTGTAGTCCGCCATGCGCCCGGCCGGTACCTGGGCGACCTGCGCTTCTGCGATGGCCCACAGCTGCTTTTCGATGGCGGGCAGGCCGGGGAAGCCTTCGACGCCGTGATAGCGGCTGAGCACGCGCTTGACGTTGCCGTCGAGGATCGCGAACGGGTCGTTCCAGGCCTGGCTGAGGATCGCGCTGGCGGTGCTGCGGCCGATGCCGGGGAGGTTGTGCAGGGCATCGAAATCACGCGGCAGGTCGCCCCCGTGTTCGCTCACGCAGCGCTTGGCGGCCGCATGCAGATTGCGCGCACGGGCGTAGTAACCCAGCCCGGCCCACTGCGCCATCACCGCGTCGTTGCTGGCGGCGGCAAGGTCGGGCAGGGTGGGGAAGTGCTGCAGGAAACGGTGGAAGTACGGAATGACCGTTGCCACCTGGGTCTGCTGCAGCATGATCTCGGACAACCAGACCCGATACGGGCTGCGCGGATGCTGCCAGGGCAGATCGTGGCGGCCGTGGTCGTCGAACCAGTGCAGCAGGCGGGCGACGAAGCCGTGCTCAGGAGCGGGCGTGGCGCTGGCGTTCGGCTGGCGGGGCATCGGTACTCCAGGAGGCAGCCACCCATGGGGTGGCTCTACTACGGCAGCGGCCGGTCACCCAGTAGAGCCACGCCATGCGTGGCTGCACGGTGTGTCAGGCACCCAGCGCTTCGGGCAACAGGGCGTCGACGAAAGCTTCCGGATCGAACACGCGCAGATCTTCCGGGCGCTCGCCGATGCCGGCGAAACGGATCGGAATGCCGAACTCACGGGCCAGCGCGAACACCACGCCGCCCTTTGCGGTGCCGTCCAGCTTGGTCACCACCAGGCCGGTCACCTTGACCGCGGCATTGAACTGGCGCAGCTGCGAAAGCGCGTTCTGGCCAGTGGTACCGTCGATCACCATCAGCACTTCGTGCGGCGCGTTCTCATCGATCTTGCCGAGCACGCGGCGGATCTTGCCCAGCTCGTTCATCAGCCCGGACTGGGTGTGCAGGCGGCCGGCGGTATCGGCGATCAGTACCGACGTGCCACGGGCCTTGCCGGCCTGCAACGCGTCGTAGGCGACCGAGGCGGCATCGGCGTTCTGCCCCTGCGCGACCACCGCCACGCCGTTGCGCTCGCCCCAGATCTGCAGCTGGGTCACGGCGGCAGCACGGAAGGTATCACCAGCGGCCAGCATCAGGCTGTGGCCCTCGTCCTTGAAGCGCTTGGCCAGCTTGCCGATGGTGGTGGTCTTGCCGACGCCGTTGACGCCGACGGTCAGCACCACGAAGGGCTTGGCGTTGCGGTCGATGACCAGCGGCTTTGACACCGGCTGCAGGATCGCGATGAGGTCAGCGCGCAGTGCCGCCAGCAGGGCATTGGCATCGATGAACTCGCGCGCCTTCATGCGCTTGCGCAGGTCGGCGATCAGGTCGGTGGTGGCGGCAACGCCGACGTCGGCGGTCAGCAGCGCGGTCTCGATCTCGTCCAGCAGGTCGTCATCGAGCTTGGGATTGCGCGAGAACAGGCCGCCGAAGCTGCGGGCGAAAGCGCTGTTGCGCAGGCGTTCGCGCCAGCCGGGCTTGCCGGCCGGTGCGGCCGGTGCATCGACCAGCACCGGCAGGTCGGCGGCGGGGGCGGCCGGTTCCTGCGCGGGGATGACCGGGGCCAGCGGAGCGAGGACCGCAGCGGCGGCGGCCGCTTCGGCGGCGAAGTTCTCCGGTGCCAGCACGCGGTCCGGCAGGGCTTCGGCACTGGTTTCCTGCGGCGCTTCCAGCGTTGCCTGCGGGGGCGGCGCTGCTGACGTTGCGGGCGCGACGACTTCGGGCGTGACGGTTGGAACCGGCGCTTCCGCCACGGGCGGGGCTACCGGTGCGGCCGGGGCCTGCTCGGGCGGCGCGGCCGACGGGAATGCCGCCGCCAGCTCTTCAGCCGAGTAGTGCTGGGTCTTGGGCGCGTCCGGTGTGGCGGCGTCCTGGGGCTTCTTGCGGCGGAAAAAACTGAGCATTGGCAAAAGGCGCTGAAATCAGAGGGATATGCTACCACCCGGGCCTGTCTGGCCGGCGTGGACTCAAGGTCGCAGCCGCGCGGCCGTTAACCGGTGCGGAAGGCTGCGTTGGGTGGCCTGGGAGACCCCCGATGAACGATGTGACCGGTATTGCCCTCAGCGGGATGCGTTCGGCCCAGCGGGGCGTGCAGGTGGCCGCGCACAACGTGGCCAACCTGGCGACCGCGGATGCACCGCGCCTGCAACTGCAGCGCGAAGCCGCAGCGCAGGGCGGGGTGGACTCCCGCGTGATCTCCACTGGTGACACCGACCCGACCACGCCACTGGGCGACCTGTTGGCCGCCAAGGCCGAGGTGGTGGCCTTTGCTGCCAACGCTGCGGTGATCCGCCGCGAGGACCAGATGCTGGGCTCGCTGCTGGATCGACAGGCCTGATCCGACCGGCTCTGGGCGTGCCGGTGGCCGGCCTTGTAACCGCGGCCTGTTTCTGCGGAATACCAACCTCGCCGTGCTTCGGGGGACAACCGCGATCCGCTCTGGTAGGTGCCAACCTTGGTTGGCACGCTTTTGCAGTCGAACCAAACGCCAACCAAGGTTGGCACCTACCAGTGCAGCGACAGCGCCAACCAAGGTTGGCCTCTACCGGGGCAATGGCGGTGCCAACCGGGCTGGGCGATACCGGCATCGATCAGGCCGACAGCTCCAGCAGCAGCTTGTTCAGACGGGCCACGTAAGCACCCGGATCCTTCAGGCTGTCGCCGGCGGCCAGTGCAGCCTGGTCGAACAGCACCCGGCCCAGGTCGTCGAAACGTGCGCCATCGGCTTCGGCATCCAGCTTGGCGATCAGCGGGTGACCCGGGTTGATCTCCAGTACCGGCTTGCTGTCGGGCACCTTCTGGCCGCTGGCTTCCAGGATCTGGCGCATCTGCAGGCCCAGGTCCTGTTCGCCGATGGCCAGCACCGCCGGCGAATCGGTCAGGCGGTGTGACACGCGCACTTCGGCCACGTCATCGCCGAGCACGTTCTTCAGGCGCTCGACCAGGCCCTGCTTGTCCTTCGCTGCTGCTTCCTGTTCCTGCTTGTCCGCTTCGCTTTCCAGCGCGCCCAGATCCAGATCGCCACGGGCGATGTCGACGAAGCCCTTGCTGTCGAAATCGGTCAGGTAGCCCATCAACCACTCGTCGATGCGGTCGGTCAGCAACAGGACTTCGATGCCCTTCTTGCGGAACACTTCCAGGTGCGGACTGTTGCGCACCTGGCTGTAGCTCTCGCCGGTCAGGTAATAGATCTTGTCCTGGCCTTCGGCCATGCGGCCGATGTAGTCGGCCAGTGACACGGTCTGTGCATCGGCCTCGCCACGAGTGGAAGCGAAGCGCAGCAGGCCGGCGACCTTTTCGCGGTTGTTGTAGTCCTCGGCCGGGCCTTCCTTCAGCACCTGGCCGAATTCCTTCCAGAACGTGGCGTACTGCTCGGGCTTGTCGTTGGACAGCTTCTCCAGCATGTCCAGCGAACGCTTGGTCAGCGCGGCCTTCATCGAATCGATGACCGGGCCGGATTGCAGGATTTCGCGCGAGACATTCAGCGACAGGTCGTTGGAATCGACCACGCCCTTGATGAAGCGCAGGTACAGCGGCAGGAACTGCTCGGCCTGGTCCATCACGAACACGCGCTGCACGTAAAGCTTCAGGCCCTTGGGTGCATCGCGGTGGTACAGGTCGAACGGCGCGCGGCCCGGTACGTACAGCAGCGAGGTGTACTCCAGCTTGCCTTCGACCTTGTTGTGGCTCCAGGCCAGCGGATCGCTGTGATCGTGGGCGACGTGCTTGTAGAACTCGGTGTACTCGGCATCGCTGATTTCGGTGCGCGGGCGGGTCCACAGCGCGCTGGCGCGGTTGACGGTCTCCCATTCGACGGCAGCACCTTCTTCGCCGCCTTCCTTGGGCATCTGGATCGGCAGGCCGATGTGGTCGGAGTACTTCTTGAGGATGCTGCGCAGGCGCCAGCCTTCAGCGAAGTCGTGCTCGCCATCCTTCAGGTGCAGCACGATGCGGGTGCCGCGCTCGGCCTTGTCGATGGTGGCAACGTCGAAATCGCCTTCGCCACGCGAGGTCCAGCGCACGCCTTCATTGGCGGCCAGGCCGGCGCGACGCGAGGTGACTTCGACCTCATCGGCGACGATGAAGGCGCTGTAGAAGCCTACGCCGAACTGGCCGATCAGCTGCGAATCCTTCTTCTGGTCGCCGGACAGCTGGTGCAGGAAGTCGCCGGTGCCGGACTTGGCGATGGTGCCGAGGTGGGTGATGGCATCGGCGCGGCTCATGCCGATGCCGTTGTCTTCGATGGTGATGGTGTGGGCGGCCGGATCGAAACTGACGCGCACGCGCAGTTCGCTGTCGCCTTCCAGCAGCTCGGGCTGGGTCAGGGCTTCGAAGCGCAGCTTGTCGGCGGCGTCGGCGGCATTGGAGACCAGCTCGCGGAGGAAGATCTCCTTGTTGGAGTACAGCGAGTGGATCATCAGCTGCAGCAGCTGCTTGACTTCGGTCTGGAAGCCAAGGGTTTCGGTCTGGATCGTCTCGGACATCGGTTAGGGCTCCATGTGCAATGCCGCGCAAGCGCGTGCGGCCTCGCCAAGGGGTAAGGGTGATTGTCCCGAAATCAAGGGGTTGTTCTGGCAGGGCGGCGCCCTGCACCCGCAGAGGCCAGGGCAACAGCAACAGCGGGCATTCCGTGGGATGGCGGGGCGGTGTGGGTGGGCAGGACACGCCGTA